>JBBSUB010000006.1:0-47002 GCA_038235345.1 Chitinophagales bacterium | reverse complement strand
GCCGCTGCCCAATTGGGTTTGCGGTATGTGTTTGCAGGCTTTATAAATCAACCCGGCGCCGCACAAATCATACAATCGTACAGAGATAATTTTAAACCGGGGAAAGGGCCATGCGGCATCAAAAAACCGGAAGTTATCCTTTCAGTACACGTGGTATGTACAGATACGGAAGAGGAAGCCAGGAAACAATTAGCTCCCGTGTCCATCATGTATAAAAATCTTTCGGCCGGAAGATTGGATATCGATTTACCGATGCCCGACGAGGCCGTAAAACAATTGGGTTATCTGCCGGAAATTGAAAAGTATGTAGCAGGCTCATTATTGCCCCCAAAATTTGTTGCGGGAAATTTCGAAAGTGTCCAAAAACAATTAAAAGATCTGGCGATGGATTTTGACCTGGAAGAAATCATCATCCAGGATATGCTAATCGATTTTAGAGCACGGTTGCGTTCTTATGAAATGATTAGTTTGATGATAAGTTAGTTCAAAGTTCATAGTTCAAAGTTCGTAGTTCGTAGTTCGTAGTTCGAAGTTCATAGTTCAAAATTTAAAGTTTTTAGTTCAATACGAAGTATTCAATGTGCAATATTCAACGCCGAAGGCATTCAACACAAAGTATTCAACACAAAGTATTCAACAATTAAACCATGACAAACCAACTCAATTCCATTCAGGAATTCTTAGGACAAACAGATATCTATTTAGTAGATCAAATCATGAAAGGCAGGTATGTTCCATCTGATAAAATTTTAGAAGCCGGCTGTGGTGGTGGTAGAAATATGAATTGGTTTGTGAAGAATAATTTCCAGGTGTATGGCATAGATCAAAGTGAAGCTGCGATACTCAATTTAAGATCAAAATACCCGGATCTGGAGGAGGAAAAATTAAAGGTCGGCATGATAGAAAAGATTCCTTTCGAAGATAATTATTTCGATCACATCATTAGTAGTGCTGTCCTGCATTTTGCAAAAAGTGAGACTCATTTTAAAGACATGATGGGGGAAATGTTGCGGGTGCTAAAACCGGAAGGTTCCTTATTTATCCGCATGACATCAGATATAGGTATTGAAGAAAAAGTTGTTTTACTTGAAAATGGGAATTACCAGATCCCGGATGGATCGATGCGTTTCCTTCTAACCAGGAACGTGCTTAAAGATCTGATGAAAACCTTTCCTATATCTTTTTTGGAGCCCTTAAAAACGGTGAATGTTGATGATATGAGATGTATGAGTACGTTGATATTTCGTAAAGACAAGTCGTGACTTGTTTCCCTGGCGCAGGCCTCCCGGCCTGTTGCCTGATCGTTATACCGAATGCAATAGTAAATAGCCGAAAATAGTTTTTAAATAGGCATAAAACCATCTAATATTTACTCATTGTCCTTCGGACTATTTTATAAGGAAAGATGGTATTTCTTATCTATCCCTTTAAAAGTCTTTTAATTTTGTGTTCAATTATCTATTGAAGTTTTTTCAATCATCTTTGTCGGGAAATGAATAATTTAAAAGCAAGAAAAAAGGAAACTCTATTCCATAGCAGGATTTAGTAACGTGTAAGCACAGGTATGAGACCTGCGTTAGAAAAACATGAGGTACATATCCATTCTAAAATTGAATGATCGGTTTTCTCAATTTTTCAGCTGCTTCCGTACAATAAAAATAAATCACTTCTGCAATCTGTTCTGGTGTTTGCCATGTAGAAAAATCCGCATCCGGCATTGATTTCCGGTTTTCAGGTGTGTCTATAATTGATGGAACGACAACGATTACAACCACATTTTTCCCTTTAGCTTCTGCATTCATGATTTCTGCCAGTCGAAACAGTAACGATTTGGACAAGGAATAAGCAACGACTCCTTTCGCATTATTTGCGTTTCTGCCTGCCTGTGAGCCGATCAAAAATAGTCGACCTGAATTTTGTTCGAGCATCTGAAGAAATACTGGTCTTGCGATATTGTAAGCTGTTTCAAAATTGAGCTGATATTGCGCATAAATATCCGAACTATGCGTCTTTGAAATGTCATTCATGGTAAATCCACCTGCAGTTAAAACAGCCGCATCGATTTGATTATGTTTGGAAATGATCTCTTGTACAAATCCTGCTGCTTTGTCTTCGCTGAGCAGATCTAATTCCACTTCTTCCACACCTGAATTGCCGGCATCATTTTCTTGTTTTTTATGATGTACTGTTCCAATAACACGGTAATTATTTTCAAGGAATTTACCTGCAACTGCTTTCCCTAAATTGCCGGTTACACCACTAACTATGGCTATTTTATTTTTGTTCATGCTCATTTTTATAAAAGGTACAGAAATTTTTTTGTTTTATGGTAAGGATAAAACGCGATCTGTCCGGATAGTAATAGACAAAAAATATTATGTTGTAAATTTGGCCTGGTAATCTCAAAATGAAAATATATGAAAGCCATTATCAAAAGAGTTTATGAAAAAACTGAAAAGGAAGATGGTTACCGCATTCTTGTTAACAGATTATGGCCGGGAGGTTTAACGAAAGAAAAAGCTGCTGCAGATCTTTGGTTAAAAGAAATTGCACCAACCGCAGAAACTGCGGAAATGGTTTGATCATGACCCGAAAAAATGTCAGGGATTTCAAAAAAAATATTTGAAAGAAATAAAAGAAAATAAAGAAGCAGTCGAAACTTTAAAAGAAAAAATGAAAGAAGTAGAGTGACGATTTTTATATGGCGCGAAAGATGAAGAGCATAACGAAGCAAAGGTCCTGATGGATTTTATAAATGAGTAGATAGAATCATTTGGCATGAACGATACCTCTCCGGTTGACTTGTTCAGAACATAGAAAAGCACATAGAAAAATTTTATTTTTTATTTGGTATAGTGTATGCGGGCATTTAGAAAATGACACAAATCAAAACCATATGGACGATTGGGCATTCCACAAGGCCTTTTGAAGGATTCGTAGAAATGTTGAATTCGTTCAATATAGAAAGAGTCGTAGATGTTCGAAGTTATCCTGGTTCCCGTAAATTTCCTCAATACAATAAGGAAATTCTCACAGATACTCTACCTGAAAATAATATTCAATATACCCATTTAAGAGAACTTGGTGGTAGAAGAAAGGTTAATAAGGATTCAAAGAATACTACCTGGCGGGTAGCTGCTTTTCAGGGTTATGCAGATTATATGGAAACGGAAGAATTTAAAGAAGGTATTAAAATACTGGAAGAAATCGCTTTGAAAGAAAGAGTAGCGTATATGTGCTCTGAGGCTGTCTGGTGGCGTTGTCACAGGTCCATGATTTCTGATTATTTAAAAGTCCATGGTTGGAAAGTTATGCATATTATGGCTATAGGAAAAGAAGGCGAACATCCGTTTACAGGACCGGCACATCTTGAAAATGGAGAGCTGAGTTATGAAGATGATGGCAGTAAACCTCTCCGCGAAAAATGATAAGAATAAAGAATAGAGGAACTTTTCATTTCGAATAGGTTTTTAAATTTTGCCTTTACGAATATAGGTATTTCTAAAAAAAAATCCGTTATTGATCAACTCCTGGCCATATTCTTTTTAATTTTATGAAGAGAATGTAAAACAAACTGAATCATGAATAAAGCAACGATTTTTAAAGAACTACATCACAACGGGAAACTTCTTGTACTTCCAAATGTTTGGGATCCGCTGAGTGCGCTGCTTCTGGAAAGTTTGGGATATAAAGCATTGGCGACTGCCAGTGCATCTATTGCCTATTCCAACGGATATCATGATGGAGAAAATATGCCATTTGAAGAAGTGATCCATATGCTGACAAAAATTGTAAACAGTGTAAATATTCCTGTAACAGCCGACATTGAAAGTGGCTATGCCACGACTAATTCTGACCTGAAAGAAAATATAAAAAAACTAATTGATACAGGTATTTCCGGGATTAACTTTGAAGACAGTAAACATAATAAGGCTGAACTGGTTTCTATAGAAGAACAAGGTGAAAAGATCTCTCTCATCCGGAAAATTGCCGATCAAAAGAATTCTAAGCTTTTTATAAATGCACGATCTGATGTTTATCTGAAAGGAGGAAATTTGACTGAAGAAGAAAAATTAGAAGAAACCATCCGGAGAGGAAACGGGTATAAAGATGCCGGTGCTGATGGGTTTTATCCGATGATATTAAAAGACGGGTCGAAAATAGAAAGAGTGATCAGTGAAGTAAATCTTCCAATAAATATACTTTTGCTTTCCGGTATTCCTGATTTTGATGAATTACAAAAAATGAAATTGGCCAGATTAAGTCTTGGCCCCGGATTTTTAAAAATTGCCCTCAAGGCAATGAAGGATTTGGGTGAAAAGCTGTTGAACTATGAAGGGATGGAAGAAGTGAAAAACAATCCGGTAACCGGGGATTATTTGAATAGCTTATTAAAGAATTGAAATCATTTTTAACCTGAAAAATAATCATTCAAGAAATTGAATCTTTTAAAAAAAATACATCATGCAAAAAAGAATAAATATTAAAGATCTTGAGCCTAAGGCGTTTTCTGCTATGCTTGGAATGGAAGCCTATATCAGAAGTACATCTCTTCCTCCACTTCTTTTGGAGTTAATAAAAGTAAGAGCTTCTGTTTTAAATGGATGTGCCTATTGTATAGACATGCATTCACAGGAAGCGTTGAAAGAAGGTGAAACAACCCGGCGTTTATTCGCGGTTGCCGCCTGGACAGAATCCCCCTTATTTACGGAGGCGGAGAGAGCGGCACTGCAACTAACTGATGAGGTAACGCTTGTTTCAGATGGCGGGGTAAGTGATGAAACCTACGATGCAGTAATAAAACATTTTGGAGAAAACGGAACTGCTCAAATAATTATGCAGATCATAATTATTAACTCCTGGAACAGAATTGCCATTTCAACAAATCAGATTTTTGAAGGGTGATGGGAATTTATACCAAATAATTGAACTGAAATGTGGTGAATAAATGACTGTAAGGGAAAAAATACTATTTATGAATTCGGGAAATATTCGCACATGAATAGTTCTTTATCAAAAAAAAGATGAAAGTGTCTTTAAATTTCACTGCCAATAGGCTATTTTTGCGACCGGCTCAATTACAGATCTGACGACTATCTCAACGTTTAAATATATATGAAAAAAATTACTCTTAACGCCTTTGCGGTATTTCTGATTATTTTTTTATTTCCCAATGCTGTCTTTTCTCAATCCGAAACTGTTTTTGCTAATCCGGATGGAAGTGGTGTAGGTAAATTATTACTGATTCTTTCACTGGTAGCTGTCACCTTTATTGCGGCTATTTTTCTTTTTTTAAGAACGTCCGCTCTCAGGGAATCACTCAAACAAAATCGACAACAAAAAAAAACGTATACGCCTAAAAAGATTGTGCAGAACTGGGATCAGGAACAAGTGGATATGTATTTAAATTATAAAAAAATGAAAGGCGGAAAAAATGAGAACAAAGGAAATATTGATACCTCTTTGAAAGTTCTCTTTTTTACAATCATCTCCTCTTTGATGAGCAGTGATCTTTTTGCGCAGGGAGTTGATAAACAGCGTTCTGTTTTTTCAGAAGGGGGAATTATTATTACTCTCGTCCTGATATTTGTCCCTCTTTTACTCATCATTCTTTTAATGATTGTAAAAGTGGGCAGGCTATCCCGGAGATTTAAAGCGAAGAAAAATTTTGAGGAAGCTGAAAAAATAAGTGCTTATCTGAGATCTCTTCCGGAAGAAGAAATGGCAGAAGCGCTCAGACAGCGAAGAGAAGCCCTGGACTTTGAAGTGTCTTCTGCAGCTCTGTCAGGAAATTTACCCCCTGAAGATAAAAGAGGCATTTTAAAGAATATAAATGAACATGCAAATATCCGTTTCATTGAAGAAAAAAGAAAAGCCCTTGACCGGCCAAATGTAGAGCCTGAGCTGTCCAAATTGGTAATCTGGTTTCTTGTTTCGGCTACGCTGTGGCTACTTTTTGGAACCACCGTGGGTGAGTATGTCGGAATTAAATTCGTTGCTCCTGATGCGGATCATGTGAGCTGGTTAAGTTTTGGTCGCTTACGGCCGGTTCACACGAATGCTGTTTTTTGGGGATGGTCTTCCTTAGGTATGATTGGGCTCGGGTATTATGTCATTCCAAGAGTCGGGAACAATAAGATTTTTAGTCTTAAAATGGGGTGGTGGTCATTATGGTTGATTAATGCCTATGTGCTTCTTGGCAGTATTACAGTAGCGCTGGGCATTAACAATGGTGGCGGAGAATTTCGTGAATACATCTGGCCGATCGAAGTATTATTTGGTGCATCTGTAGCACTTACTTTATACAATTACTTAAAAACAATTGCCGCAAGAAACACGCGGGAAATATATGTTTCCAATTGGTACATCGTAGCAGCCCTGATGTTTGGGATTGTTATTAAAGCAGTGGGGTATCTCCCTTTTTGGAATGTGGGTTTGGGTGAAACAATCGCTCAGGGTTACTATATGCACCAGGCAGTGGGTATGTGGTTTATGATGTTTACTCTGGGGCTTATTTATTATTTCCTGCCCCAGCAGTTGAACAAACCAATTTATTCTTACAGCCTTGGAATTCTGGCATTTTGGTCACAAATACTTTTTTATACATTAATAGGAACACACCACTTTATTTTTAGTTCTATTCCATGGTCATTGCAAACAGTCGCAATTATAGGAAGTGTGGGAATGATCATACCCGTTGTAGCCGGTACCACTAACTTTATTATGACCTTTAAAGGGTCCTGGCATAAGCTTTCCGGAAGTTATACGCTTCCTTTTATTTTGGTAGGTGTTATCTTTTATTTTACAGGTTCCATGCAGGGAACGGCAGAAGCCTTCCGCACCACGAATTTATACTGGCACTTTACAGATTTTACGGTAGCTCACTCACATCTGACGATGTACGGAATTATCGCATTTTTCCTGTGGGGTTTTATTTATGCCATCATCCCCCGGATGACCAGGCAGGAACCTCCACAAGTTACAGTAGGTATTCATTTCTGGTTGGCATTGATCGGGCTAATGTTTTATTCCGTTCCATTAATGCTCGGTGGTACGCTAAAAGGCATCATGTGGATGGATGGATTACCTTTTATTGATAGTGTGGTCATGATGGCACCTTACTGGCTATGGCGTGCCATTGGAGGTACTTTGATGTGGATTTCTCATTTCGTATTTGCCTATAACGTATATAAAATGATCGGTCCTAAAACAACAGTAAATATAAATGAGGAAGCAATGAGTCTTCTTCAAACTGATTCTGATGCAGAATTGATTCACATTAAATAATAAATTTCACATACGATTTATCAAGGTATAAAATTAGAAAATGGAATATTTTAATAATCATAAGAAACTTTTTTTAACTGCTATAAGTTTATTTTTAGGCCTGACTTTTTTGGTAGCAATTCTGCCTGCATTACACAACCAGACTTATAATGCTCCACTTCCGGGTGCAAAAAACCTAACGGTAATGCAAACGAAAGGGAAAGCAATTTACATAGCTGAAGGATGTGTGGGTTGTCATACACAACAGGTAAGAAATCTTGAAATGGATAAAGCATTTGGTAGCCGTCCTAGTATTGCCGCAGATTATGCCACCAATAAGCGTATTGATTTGTGGAGAAATACCGCTACCTTAATGGGAACAGAAAGGACTGGTCCGGATCTGATAAATATTGGTAACAGGCAGCCAAGTGAAGACTGGCAATTGATGCATCTGTACCAACCAAGATCTGTGGTGAAAGAATCCATCATGCCTTCCTACAGATGGCTTTTTGAGTACAAAGAAAAACCTGGGGCAAACGATAAAGTTGTAAATGTACCGGCAGAATATATGGATGGAAGAAAAGGCAAAATCGTAGCCCGTCCGGAAGCACTACAATTAGTCGCATACCTGTTGAGTTTGAAACAAATTCCTTTACCTGACGGAACTCCTTCACCGGAATTCTTATATAAACGTGCACAAAAGGCAGCGGCAGGAGGTGGAGAGGCTGCTGGAGGTGCTGCGGATGAATTGGATGGCGCATCGCTTTACACTGCTACCTGCCAGGCCTGTCACCAGGCGAATGGAGAAGGTCTTGCAGGTGCCTTCCCTTCGTTAAAGGGTAGCAAAATAGTTCTGGATGACAATCCTGAAATTTATGTAGATATTATCATGAATGGTTACACGGCACGGGAGAAGGAAGGTTATCCGGCTATGCCGCCAATCGGTACTACCAGCAACCTGACACCGGAAGAGGTTACTGCCATCATGAACCATGAGAGAACCAGTTGGGGGAATAATGCTAAAAAAGTTACGGTTGCACAGATCAAAGAATTGATGGATGCTGTAAAACAGAAGTAATTTTAAAAATATTTGTCACAGTTTAATTAAATTGACATGAAGAAAATATTGATCATTCTACCTTTACTTATGTTTGCTTTCACAACATGGGCTTGTCCGGCGTGTGAAAGACAGCAACCAGCGTTTTTGAAGGGAATTGCTCATGGAGCAGGCCCAACAAGTAATTGGGATTATGTGTGGGTAGTATTAATCGTTATTGCTGCCCTCCTCACACTATGGTTTACTATAAAATGGATCGTTAAACCAGGAGAAAAGAACGAAGACCATATTAAAAGAACTATATTAAACTTTAATTAATATGCCTGACAGAAGCTCAATAATTATTTTTTTGGACGATGAAGAGCAACCGGTGGGTTCTTTTAAATCTCCTATAAACTTTGAATTGGATACACGTAAACTGGTGGACGGAAAGCACCATTTACGCATCATCAGCAAAGATCCTCAGGGAAAAGAAGGTATCCGGATCGTACCATTTATTGTACGTAACGGACCGGATGTTTCTATAGAGGGCCTTTCAGAAAACCAGATAGTGGATGGGGTAGTTCCGATAATGATCAATGCCTATGGAAAAGGGGATTCAAAAGTATTCCTGATTGAAGGTAGTGAGGTGCCACGCAGTATCCCGGGTTGGGTATGGATTGGCCATATCTTGTTTGGCGGGTGGGCCATTTATTATTTAATTACACAATTTTTTCAACCTTGATAGAAAAGCAAAACGATATATTAGATCTTGATGATGTAAAAAATCTTGTCAATACCTTTTATGATAAAGTACGGGAGGATATATTAATAGGACCCATTTTTAATAATCAGATTCAGGATAGATGGCCGGAACATTTGGAAAAGATGTATAAATTCTGGCAAACGGTATTGATCGGACCACATACTTATTTCGGAAGCCCATTTCCGCCACATTCCAGGCTACCTATCGGGAAAGTTCATTTTGATAGATGGATGGAATTATTTACAGGAACCATCGATGAATTATTTGAAGGTAAAATAGCCGATGAAGCTAAATGGAGGGCAGGTAAAATGGCTGAATTGTTTCAGATAAAAATTAATCATTACAAGAATAGCCTCAGTGGAGGCTTAGTATAGCTCCATGTTATCTTCTGTATTTACAAGGGATTATATCGTCCATTGATCATGAACGATCCCTATCAGATAAAATTTTCCAGCCTCTTTTTTAAATACAAGTCTTAAAGAAGACCAGGCCATTTCATGTTTTCCCGCATCAAAGTTTTCCGTAAACAGAGCGTCAGGATAGGTTTTTTCCAGGTTATTAATAGAGTTTCCACCACCAATCATTTTGTTCACAGCGGTTTTTTCAGCACTCAAAAAATCTGCATTGTAGACAAATTTCTTAAAGTATTCAGGTATGGTGAGCTTTATAGGATCACCACTACCATCGGCATGTCCCCAGGTAAATTTTTGATTTGATTTGATGGCTTTCGTAAACTCATCAGCGCTCAGCCGTACATCATTAGATGTGTCAATATACGCATAAGGAGAAAAGCGAACTCCGGAACCAGGATGAAAATAGGATGCTAAATTTTCGTATTCATTATTCTTTAAAGAAGTAAGAATTTCTTTTGTCAATGTCTTTACAGCAACGGTATCATCAACAACAGGTTTGGTATTTGTTGGTAAAAGTGTCTTGACACTATCTGTTGTTTGAGAAGAATCAATGCTTGTTTTTTCATCTGTAGATTGCTCACTGCCACAAGATATAATGAGGAGGGCCGACAGGATAACCAAAACCGGTTTTAAAAAGTACTTCATGGCCGTTTACGTTTAAGATGAACAGTATATTATACCGGATGAATATAGTTCATTTTATACCGGTTGAGAATGCTAAGTAAAATTGATACCTGAAATTTTTACGCAAATGAAAGAAAAATAAAAAGATTAATTGCAGGTTAAGTATATTCGACTCATAGCAAAATGTATCGTTGATGAGGCTCATTTATACGGATAGCATAATCATAGTATTGGTCTTTCTCAAACTTTCAATGTGGACATGCCTCCATCCACATGCATAATTTGCCCGCTGATCCAGGAGGCTTTTTCCGACAATAAAAACTCAGCCATGTTTGCAATATCTTTCGTTGTCCCAATTCTTTTAAGAGGATGGCGTTGAGCATTAAGTTCTCTCTTTGTATCAGTATTTAAAAGTAGTGCAGCAAGGGGAGTATCTGTCAAGGAAGGGGCGATACAATTCACCCTTATTTTTGGTGATAGTTCTGCTGCTAAAGCTTTTGTAAGTCCTTCAATAGCTCCTTTTGAAGAAGCAACCTGGGAGTGGAACGGAAGGCCGGATTGAACAGCTATGGTTGAAAATAAAATGATCGACGCATTTTCTGAATTTCTTAATTTTGGTAGCACGTGTTGGATTACTTTAACGGCTCCGGTTACCTGTAAATTAAAATCAGCGGTAAAATCAGCCGGCTGAATTCTGGAAAAAGACCGTAGATTAATTGATCCCGGGCAATAGATAATTCCATCAATAATTTCCGGTATAAAAGGGAGGTTTATATTCTCATCCAGGACATTTAAATAATGATATTGAACCTTATTATTCTCTGAAGACATGTCATCTTTAAAGTAAGTTCCAATAACCTGATGACCTGCTTCTGATAACTGTGTTGCCAATTGTTTTCCAATTCCAGATGAAGCACCGATGATTAAGTAATTGCCCATATTGTTTCTGCGATTTTTTAAGTTATTTTCAAGGCCAAGTGTTTATCGGCCATTTAAATTCTGCATTTTAGTGAAATTTTTTTGTTGTCTTTAATTTCCCCTGTATGTGGAATAGCCAAATGGCGAAAGCGTAATGGGCACATGGTAATGAGCTCCATCTTTTATTTCAAAAACGACTTCAATGAAAGGGTAAAAACTTTCTGTGTCATTCTTTTTAAAATAATCACTTATTAAATAGGTCAGCTTATAAATTCCAATATTGGATTTATCAGACTTCAGGAAATCTCCAATCCGCCCATTTTTATCCGTTACTTTTTCATCGATCTTAGACCAAGTATGCGTTTTTTCATTTTGCTTCTCCAATTTTATGGTTACCCCACTTGCAGGAGCTCCTTTGGTAATATCCAAAATATGACTGGACAACTGGTATTCCGGTTTTTGTGCGAAAGAGCCTATTGTTATAAAAGCAAGGAAAAGGGTGGAAAGTAGATTTTTCATTTTTCATTTTTTTAGATTAAATTTCATTTTGAAGTAGATATTCCTAATTGGGGTATTGATACAGATTTCGCTATTAAATTGTCATTATCAGCGCTTCCGCCACCAGCTATTCCAATACTGCCTATCACGTTTCCTTTATACCAAATAGGTACTCCTCCACTTAAAAGAAGAAGTTCAGGAAGTGTATTTAGATTTTTAGAATCACTATTTAAAGCGGCATTTCTCATAAGTTCCAATGTGCCCGTTTTGGTAGATAAAGCTGTGTAAGCTTTTCTCCTGGCTGCTTCCGTATTATGTGGTCCTACAGATTCTCCACGGGTGATCATAAGTATTTCACCCGAAGCATCTAAAAGGGCAATTGTTACTTTTTTGTGCAAGGAATCTGCTGTCAGGGTTGCTCGGGCCTGTAATTCAAATGCTGCTTCTAACGTTAGATTATCCACCGCTTTAACATACAATTCAATGGATTGTTTTGTCGGATGATTTACTTTTTTTTCCTGGGCAAATGAGGAAGTTGAAAGAAACAAAAGTGCAAATGCTAGATTTTTCATGTTTAAGTATTTCTGTGCAAAGTTAAACAACTTATAGCACAAAAGCCATTGATCTGTGTCACAATATGCGTTCATACCGAATTCGGTCATTCAAATATTTAATATGCACGGGACTAGATATTCCATAAATGTTTGATTAGTATATGGTTTATGAATTGAGATTGAATGCTGGTTGTCCTAATTTTATTATTCAGGTAAAACGTTAAAGCTATTTACAGGATTTCATTTTTAAAGAAGTATCCTTTTAAGAACGAAGCTTTAATTCAAGCAATACTTCCGGAAGACCATCAAAGTCTTTAAACTCTTTTATTTGGAAACCGTTTTTTTCCAGGATCTTCCTTGAAGCAATATTCTCCGGATCAATAATGGCAAAAAGACTATTTAATTGCCGTTCCGATTTTGCTATTTCCAGTAAATCTTTTGCTATTTTACTGACAATTCCTTTACCCCAGAATTCCGGTAAAATTAAATATCCAATCTCTGCCTCTTTACTTTCTTTTTCTTTTATTTCAAGTTTAGCTACGCCAATGAAAAATCCCGTTTGTGTATTCGTAATTTTAAAATAGCCGAAGACGGGATGTAGATCATTACATTCTAGAATTTTCGTGAATTTATCTTTCGCCTCTACTTCATTCATCGGTTTTCCTGAAATCATTTTCATGACTTTTGCATTGCTCACTAGTTGGAAATGAAGCAGAAAGTCCTGACCGGTTAATTTTTCTATAAAGAGATTTTCGGATGGAATCATTGCGTTTTTTTTTATTATTATTTCTCCGACGATATTAATTGCTAAAAGGATTCAGGTCATTTTTTTATTTCTAAAATAAAAAATTTCCTGCTAAAACTTTTTGGCTTTTTCTATTTCCGGTTTTATTCGTTTATTGATATCTACTTTAGCTCCAATAAATACAAATATTTTTGTTTGATATTCCCGGGCATATCTATTTGCTATAGAATCTGCAAGGGATGATTCCTGAAAATAGGGACTGGTCTTTATTAATTCGGTATCATTTTCTTTATAATCCTTCACCCGGATAAGATTTTTATATCTTGTCTCAAGATCAAACCAGTTCACATAATCCGCGTTAAAGGAAACCGCTTTTATGTTTTCCTTCGTGTAATAATTAATTGCTCCCGCCTGGCCATAATTATCACAGAGTACAAGTGTCTGATCTTTATTAGGCAGATTGGTATAAATAGAATCTACTTTTTTTACCAGTTCTTTCCAGCCAAGCATATCCGCGTAATCCTGTGGTATCAAATGATCCTTACCATCTTCCCAACGGAGTTGTCCCAATTTTTTATAGACGTTTGAATGCTCCACCATATATTCCGGCGATTTATTCGGAAATCCAAATTGGTACATTGGAATAAAGAATAAGAAGGGAAGAGCAATCAGGATGGGTTTTAAATATTTCCACCGATTTCTATTTAATTTATCAGCGAGGAAAACCGCTCCGAAAGCAATATAAACAGGATATAATCCTAGGGCATAATAATCCTTTGCCTTGAAATACATAAAAACGATCAGGATGAAAAAGAATGACCAAAAAAAGGTACGGTATTTTTGAAACGGCTTATAAAAGTACAGAGCATATAAACCAGATAAAATAATGATAAGAGAGCCGAAAAAGAAACTTAACTGGGATTTTAAAAATCCTGCTCTATCCACATTCACCAATTGTGTTTCTGCTAATTCTTTTAGGTGATGTACCACAGGAAAGTCATTTTTATATTGCCAGATTAAATTAGGCGTAATCAATATAAAAACTATTAAAACTGATAAGTAAAATTCATTTTTAAGAAATAGTTTTCGTTGAGAAGTCAATAATATTGCAGGAAACAAACCGGCAACCAGGAAGATAATGTTGTATTTATTCAGGAAGCCTAAAGCAAAAATAATCGCTGCCAAAAACAGCCACTTATCTTCTTGCCGGTTGAAATATTTAATCAGGAAAAAGAAAATGGTCGTCCAGCATAAAACATCCAGGGAATTGGGTTGATATAAGGTGTTTAACCTCAAAAGTGCGGAAAACAAAACACACGTTGCACCCAATATCAGCGCGAATATATCACCTTTCAATTCTTCGATTGCTTTCCAGACCACCATGATAGTGAACGCACCAAACAATGCCGGAAAAAATTTTACCCAGAAAACGGAATTTCCAGAAATGTAAATAATATAGGAGATCCAGGAAGTGACCGGTGGCACGGATAAATATCCCCAGGCCAAATGATGGCCCAGGTCAAGATGTAAATATTCATCCCGCTGCAAATCATAGGCAGGACTAAGTAAAATGTATTGTAGAAAAAATTTTAAACCTATAAAGCAAACCAGGATAAATGTTCTTTTATTCATCAGTATTGTGTGTTAATGTCCGATTCTTTTTAATAATTGTAGGTTTGATTAACTGCAATATAAAAATGATTTAGCCTAATGCGTTGTCCGGTTCATTATTTTTTTATGACGGATAAATATATATTTTAGAAGAAACTCCTGAAAAAATAGAATATGGAAAACTGCTATTCGTCTAAGAGGATGGTCTTCTTTTTTGAATGATTCGAAAACTTCAGGGAGATCAATCTTCAACTCCTTGTAGGTATTATAAAGAGATTAGACAATATTTATCAAAGCATTTAATATATTAATGGCATTGAAATGTAGGAACAGGAAGAAGAAATGAGTAAAAATTTCTTCTGGATATACTTGCTTTCATTATCTTCCTATAAAAAAGAAAATGAAACTGAAATCACTTCTTGCTATCCCGGTTTTACTGTTGCTGGCTTTTTCATCAACAGCGCAAATTGATGAAGCCGAATCTGCCATTCAGAAGATCATGGAGGAGCATCCGGTAGTTGGACTTTCCGTTGCAGTTGTAAAAGAAGGAAAATTGTTCTACACCCGTTCATTTGGGCTAAAAAACATTGAAAATAATATTCCATTAACGGATGAGTCTTTGTTCCGGATCGCCTCTATTTCCAAATCGTTCACAGTGACTTCTTTGATGCAGTTGATTGAAAAGAAAAAACTGAAACTAACGGATGACGCCAGTACATTAATGGGCTTTAAAGTGCGCAATCCGCGCTATCCGGAAAAAGTTATCACCCTGGAAATGTTGCTTTCTCATACCTCCGGTATCAACGACAGCCAGGGCTATTTTACGCTGGATGTGATTGATCCCGCAAAAAATCCTGATTGGCAGAAATGTTACAATGATTATGAACCGGGTAATGGATATATGTATTGCAACCTGAATTTTAATATGGCTGGTTCTATCCTGGAAAAATATTCGGGTGAGCGGTTCGATCAATATGTAGTGAATCATGTACTTTCTCCGCTGCATTTAAAAGGTGGTTATAATGTAAATAATCTCGATGCGGGATCTTTTGCAACGATTTATGATTACAATGTGGATTCAACAAAGTTTATTGCTTCCCCTTCTGCTTACGCTCTAAGAAAACAGGAGATTGACAATTATGTAATGGGATATACAACCCCGGTTTTTTCACCGACCGGAGGATTAAAAATATCAGCTCCTGACCTTGCACGTTATATGCTCATGCACATGAAGGAGGGCAAATTGAATGGTACAAGGATTATTTCCCGTAAAAGCGAACAAGCCATGCGCAAACCACGTTCAGATAAAGAAAACTATGGCCTGGCTTTAGAAACCACTTCAAAACTTATTCCCGGCGAAACACTAATCGGTCATACCGGTTCTGCTTACGGTTTATTCAGTGCTATGTTCTTTGAACCGAAAAAGAAATTTGGAATCGTTGTGATTAGCAATGGTTGCCATCCCGGGTATACAGATAGTTATAATACTGTGATCAGCAAGGTGGTAAATGCATTATATGAAAACGTGTTAGAGAAATAACCTTAGCTCATAAAAAAAAAGGAACTGTATAAAACAATTCCTTTTTTTCTAAAATAATAAGATCGAATTCTATTTTGCTTTCGGCGCACTGGATCTGAGCATCCAGGCCATTTTTTCGTGCTGCTTCATGATTCCTGTAATGAAATCTGAGCTTCCTGCATCATCGTATTTCTCATCAAAATCATCGATAAGTGTGCGCATTTTCCGGATCAATGCTTCATGATCTGTTGCCAATTCTGCCAGGGCATTTTCTGAAACAGCACCTGTAGATGTTAACTCTTTTAAAGAGGCATCTGCCATGAATTGTTTCATACTACCATTTGCAAAATGGCCTACTTTACGTACTCTTTCTGCAATAGAATCAATTATTTCCTGTAGTTGATGATATTGTTCATCTAAAAAAATGTGTAATGCGTGGAAATCCCGGCCTTCAATATTCCAATGTATTTTTAAGGTCTTTACATAAACAATAAATTCATCTGCCAGAACCTGGTTTAATTCATCTGCCACTTTTTTACTGTTTGAAGATGAAATACCAATATTAAGACTGTCTTTCGGAGTATTATTAGTTGGTTTTGCTGTTGCTTTTGCCATATTAGGTATAATTTTTTTGAAGATTATTAATACAATTCCAGTATACAAGGTTGATGCCAAATGGCCATACTTTTTTCCTTTCGTTTTAATTCATAGCAGGATATAATATAATTAAATCAGCTAGTGTCAAACAATATTCCATTCTTTATTATCGTTATATCTATCCAAACATCCTTAAAATGAATACAAAAACGACATTTCATCCATTCAATTATCTCGGTAATTGTTTCAGGAATTTGATAGTAAAACTCTTTAAAAATGCAGAGTATACTACTATTAAAATGCAATCAAAATATAAGGGAAGAAATCGGAATCGGGAGCAGGTTTAAAAAGTTATCCACACTATGTGGAAAATACGGCCATAAAAAAAGGGTGGTTACGCTATACAAAAAGAATTAAGAATTTATTTCCTTTATAGTTCAAAAAAATCAATAACCTAAAACTAATCGTTATGAAAAATCAAATTTACCAAAAGCACTCTGTAATCGGAAAGTTAATCAACAATTTTTCTAAGAATTTTGTTGCGTTATTTGAATCAGGAAACAAAAGAGAATTTCAAAGACTGAAGGATTTTATTACATCTTAATTGTCTAACTGAAAAGATATTCTACATCCTCTTTGGTTAGGCCTTTCACAAAAGTCTGATCATCTGATATTAGTTCTTTCGCAAGGGTACGCTTCCGTTCCTGTAGTTGCATAATTTTATCTTCAATCGTATCCTTGCATATCATTCTGTAGGCAAAAATGTTTTTGGTTTGTCCTATACGATGTGTCCGGTCAATTGCCTGCTGTTCTACAGCCGGGTTCCACCATGGATCTACAATGTACACATAGTCTGCGGCAGTAAGGTTAAGACCCACACCACCAGCTTTTAAGGATATTAAGAATACACGGCAATTTTCATTGTTCTGAAAATTTTGAATGGCTCTTTCGCGCTCATGTGGCGGCGTGCTGCCATCGAAATATTCAAATTCAATATTGTTCTTTTTCAGATTTTCTCTTATTAGGCTAAGCATTCCCAGGAATTGGGAGAATACCAACGCTTTGTGTTCTCCTATATTTTCTGTTATCTCCCTGGTTAGTTCATCTAGTTTGATGGAATTGTTTGGATATTTTTCCTCTTCATTTAAAATAGCCGGACTATCACAAATCTGCCTCAATTTCATTAAGCCCTGTAAAATGGTTAATTGGGATTTTCCTACACCCTGATCTTCTATAACTCCCAAAATCTTGTTTCTGAAGGCATGCCGATAAGATTCGTACACTTCTCTTTGGGCATCTCCCATTTCACAGTACAGGATCGTTTCAGTTTTTTCAGGAAGGTCTTTCGCAACCTGCTCTTTTGTTCTCCGTAAAATGAAGGGGTACAAAAGTTTTTTCAAATGATCTTTTTGTTCCTGCTCACCAAATTTGTCAATGGGAGTAGAAAATTCATTTCTGAAAAATTCAACAGAGCCCAGTAACCCGGGATTTAAAAAGTTCATCTGCGCATAAATATCAAACGTATTGTTTTGCAAAGGAGTTCCACTCATGCAAACTTTATTATCTGCATTTAAAAGTCCTGCAGCCTTTGTTATTTTGGAAAATGGATTTTTAATGGCCTGCGACTCATCCAGCATAACATAGTCAAACTGAATCTTCATAAATAAATGAATGTCGCTGCGTAAAGTTCCATAGGTAGTGATGATAATGTTTTTACCCATTAATTCTTCTCTTTTCCTGGCCCTTGTGTTCCCATGATGTATTTGGTAAGTCAGGTCGGGGGTGAATTTTTTTATTTCATTTTCCCAGTTATAGATCAGGGTGGTAGGGCATACGACCATTGCCTGTAAAACTCCGTTCCTGTCTGCAAAACTTTTTAGCATCGTAAGTGCCTGCACCGTTTTACCCAAACCCATATCATCGGCCAATATACCACCCCAGCTAACCGTATTCAAATAATTTAACCATTGAAATCCTGCAACCTGGTAAGGACGAAGACGATTTCCCAATTCTGCCGGCGGAGCGATTTCCGGAATACTTTTAAACTCTCTTAACCGCTCATATTTTTCATCCAGGTTAAATTGTAATTCTTCCTCATCGCGTTGTTCATAAAGATCATCGATAACACTAAGATGATATTTTGAAAGGCGTAATTGGTTTTTATTTCCTTCGCCGACTTTAAATAAAAGCGCATATTTTTTTATCCATTCATCCGGTAATATTCCAAGAGAACCATCATCTAATTGTACAAAAGATTGCTTGTTTGCAAGGGCTTTTTGAATTTCTACAATGCCGATACGCTGGTTGCCAAAAGTCAATTCAACTTTAGCATCAAACCAGTCCATACCACTGCTCAACTGAATCCTGGTGGAAGGTTTTGTAGTATTAAATTTAAAATTCTTCAGTGATTCAAACCCAAAAATCGGAATTTTCATTTCCTTCATAGCATCTACAAACAGGAAGAACCAATTGTTTTTAAGGACATCGGCTCCTTTCAATACAAGGCTCCTGGTTTGTACCTGCCGGGTAAATTGAGAATGCAGGCTATTGAGTTTGGAAACAAATTCTTCTTCCGCTTCTTTATTGCGGTGAACCATCAATACTTTATCATTCTCCGGGACGATCACTGTGTCCTTATCATTAGCCTTAACCCTGAATCCCTGGTAGGTAAAAATTGGTTGAAACAGAAGGAAATCACCCTTTTCAATCAGGGTAATACTTATATCCGGTTGGCCTTCTTTAACTTCTTTTACCAGGGAAGGATCGAATGTAACCTTGTATGTTTCTGATAGAGGCAGAACAAGTTCTTTCAAAATTTTTGGCCATTCATTTCGAGGAATACGCAATCTTTTCCTGAATTTCTCTGCAAGTAATGTTTCTTCAAAACTTTGCCATAAATACAGCGTGCCATCTTCCAGGAACATTACATCACTTGCCCATTCATTATCTGCCAGGTCCGCCTTGTTTCCATCAATGTTTAAAATCGCTTCTATTATCTGCCCGTTTTCATCGCTGGAAATTTTGAATTCGAAAATGGGCGATGTGGTAGAAAATTCAATTTCCTCCAGGTTTTTAGTTGTAAACTTCTTTCCTGCCGGTAAAAGAAATACAGGATTCTCCTCATTGTCTTCAATCAGACGTTTTAATTTCGGATGCAAAAATTCGGTAATGAGCAGTTTTGTCTCTTCGGGGTATTGTTCATTTTGTGTATGAATAATATTTTCCCAAAAGCCACTAAACGGAGAGTTCCTGTTAAGGTATTTATTTATCTCCTGGTCCTGAAGTTTTCTTGCATGCTGTATTAATTGTTTTTCTTTCTCTGTGAAAGAATCTACATTAATAAATTTAGTCAGGTCTAATTTTTCAACCAGGCCGGAAAATTTATTTTCTTCCTTACTAAAATTTCCCTGCACTGCATCAATCGTAAGGTAAGGGAATAATTTGTCATTTGAATTGAAAACCAGTGCCACAGCCTTTTTGTGGGATAGTACAGGTTTTGGTTTCACTGTTTCTACTTCTTCCTCTTCTTCTGCAACAAATACCGGTTCAGCTACCGCAACAGCAGGTGTATTTAAAGCAACCCGTTTTATAGAAGAGTCAATCACTTTCAAAAAAGGTTTCCCATCTTTATAAATAAATTCAAATTTCCCGTTCAGATCATCTTCCAAATTATAGCCATAACTCTCCAGTAATTTGTTCTTTTGCCTGTCCCAGTTGCGGATACTGTCATAATAATGTGGCCCCCAATTGTTCAGGAGTTGTGAAAAAAGAGCTGCTTTGTGTTTGCAAAGAACGTGTTCCTTTTCATCGCAATTACAGGAGGTATCAAAATTTTGTTCATCATTTTTTTGAATAATGATATGAAAACGTTCTCCATCAACCTCCAGATCTGCTTCAACTTTTCCATTTTCTGCGGTAAGGATGTTGCATTTATTTTTTCGAAGTATTTCTTCCGCGGCTGCATAATTATCCATCCCTGCAAGAATACGGATCATGCGCAGATCGATATATTTTATAGGTGCGATAGTATGTTTTTGATTATAAACTGTTGCTTCGGACGTATTCAATAAATTTTTATTGATCAGATCCTGCAATTGCATCAATGCAGCAGCTTCATGCCGGCACAAATCACTTAAATTATATGGGCAGGTACATCTAAGGGCTATATTTTTAGCATCATCGTATTTTTCAATACTTACTTTATAGTAAAGAGAATATGTATCATCCTTTACGCGGAAATTTACAGCATGAATGAGTTCGTCGTGATCAGTAAGTTCGACAAAGCGGGAAGAATATATTTTTTTGCCTCTGCGAATCACTTCATCGGTTCCGGAATTGTAAACATACTTAATAAGATAGGGTAGTGCCAAAAAGAATAAATTTTATATAAATGCCTTATTTATTCTATTTAATTAGAAAAAAGCAATTTGCAAAAATAATGAAAATTTGAGGGAGCGGAAGGGGCTTTTTGAAGAAAAGTAGTTTGAAGGCTAATTTTAGCAAAAAATTTGATAGGACGAGAGGTTAGATCGTAAAATTAAAAACAATTTGCTTCAATTATAATTTATAATTTGACCAATTTCCCATTTGAATAAACCGGCAAAACAGAAGCATTATCATAGGTAAGACAATACCGGATATCTTCTTCATGCCCAAATCCCATCAAACGATGGTAGTGAGAAGCATTGTTCTTTTTCATATATTCAAATAAATCTCCTTCGGCCTGCAGAAAAAGATTTTCTGCTATTCCTGTGGCGTCACAATTTACCTGGAAGTGACTCCTTATCCGGTTTGCTACAGCTCCGGCAAAAAGGGAGTCTTCATAATTTATGCGGTTTTTCCAGCCAGAGCATGCTAGGACAACGTTTTTATTTTGACCGATTAAATGATCGCAAACAGCCGAAATATTACAAAAAGCACCAATAATGATTTCTTTCGCATTTGCTGCAAGAGCCATATGAAGCAGTCTTGTTCCGTTTGTAGTAGTAAGAACAAGTGTTTTCCCACTTATAAATTCAGGTGTATATTGAAAAGGCGTATTACCATATTTTAAGCCTTCCGCTACTTGTCCATCTCTCTCCCCTGCGCTGATCACTTCCATTTGCTTTCCAAGCTTCACACATTCTGCCACACTATCTACAGGTATAACTGCTTTTGCACCATTGTGAATGGCAGTAGTAATCGTAGAAGTAGCTCTCAATACATCAATAATCACTACGATGCTATCAGTTATGTCATAACTTTTTAAAAGTTCCGGTGATAAAACGGTATATAAATTCGGTAATCCTGTTCTTTTTTTCATGTATTATTTAGGTAGTGGGTGTTAGGTAGTAGGTATTAGTTTGAAGTTTGAAGTTTGGAGTTTGGAGTTTGGAGTTTCAAGTTCAGAAAGTTCAGAGTTCAAAGTTTAAAGTTTAAAGTTCGGAGTTCAAAGTTTCTTTAATTCGTGTAATTCGTGCCTAAAATTCGTGTTTCAATTTCTCTCAATTCGTGTTATTCAAAAGGCATTTTCACCACTTTAGATTCAACCAATTTCTCACGCACTTTTATATAAACTGTTGTTCCAATAGCTGCATGATCCATCCGTACATATCCTAAAGCTATCGGCTTTTGTAACGAAGGAGATTGTGTGCCACTTGTAATATGACCAATCTGTACACCATCCTTATCCGTGATCTCATATCCTCCACGCGGAATGCCTTTTTCAATCATTTCTATTCCAACTAATTTCCGTTCAATTCCTTTGGCTTTCAGGGCTTCTGTTTTATCTTTTCCTACAAATTTTTCCTTGCCCAATTTTGTGATCCAACCTAAACCTGCTTCCAAAGGTGATGTGGTATCATCAATATCATTTCCATATAAACAATAACCCATTTCCAGGCGAAGCGTATCGCGTGCTGCAAGACCAATCGGTTTTAAACCCTGCGGCGCACCGGCTTCAAATATTTTGTTCCAGATGGTCTCCGCATTATCTCCTTTATCCTCAAAATAAATTTCCACTCCTCCCGAACCGGTATAACCTGTAGCGCTGATAGTTACATTCTCTACACCTGCAAAAGTTCCTTTTACAAAAGTGTAATATTTCAGATTTAAAATATCCATTTCTGTTAGAGGCTGCAATATTTTTGTTGCATTTGGCCCCTGTATAGCCAGTAAACCTGTTTTATCTGATATATTATGCATCTCCACATTATTGGTATTGTGGGCAGAGATCCAGTTCCAGTCTTTTTCAATATTTGAAGCGTTTGCGACGATCATGTATTCATTATTTTCTTCCAGGCAATAAATGATAATATCATCAATGATACCGCCTTCTTCATTTAGCATGCAGGTGTATTGTGCCTTTCCTGCTCCGATTTTTGTAATGTCATTCGTCGTAACGTGTTGTATCAGATCTATGGCGTTTTCTCCTTTTAAAATAAATTCGCCCATATGGCTCACATCAAAAACTCCGGCGTTTCTACGTACTACCGCATGTTCCTCTTTTATGGAAGTGTAACTGATAGGCATATTGTATCCGGCAAAGTCTGCCATTTTAGCTCCCAGCTCAATATGTTTATTTGTAAAAGGAGTTGTCTTCATATTTTTTATTTTTAAAAGTGCTGCAAATTTAGGAGAAATAGAAATGTGAAAGCAGAATTTAACCCAATTATGCCACAATTGCGGTTTTGATTAGGAAGAATAGCTCAGGAAGATTTATTTCAGCATAGTATCTAATATAACCTCTTGAAAAAAGGTAAACCTCTTTTTCTTTTTTTTAGCCCTAAATTTTAAAAATAAAAAAAGCCCCACTTTACGAATGGGGCATTTCCAACTTATAACTAAAACCAACTAAATATTCATTATAAACGGGTTTACCCGGATGATCGAATTGTCACTCTCGTCATTACCTGAAAAGGAAGCTGTATTTAATTTTTCAATTCTTTTATCTATTTCATCTTTTGCTTTTTGCAAAGAATCTTTCAACCTTTCCATCTCTTTTTGTTGGGCGTTTTTTGTTGAATCTAATGCACGCTCCATTTTGTCTAATTGATTTTGTTGCTCTGTTTTTAAAGAATCAAAATTGCCTCCGTTGTACCGGTAATTCTTTTGATCTTCTTCATTATTCCAATCGGTATCGTCTTCGCTGTCGTTGGAACTTGAAGCAGCATTTCCCTTCAAAGTGTAAAGGCCATCTTCTTTCATAATATATTCTATTCCATAGTTAAAGGAAAAACCTTTATTTTCCTGGTAATCGTACCAATCCCGGTTTCTGAAATTACTATTAATGGATACTCTGTTCCGATACCCAAAAGACTTGTCAATTTTTATTTTATGTCCCACAGGTACATAGATCGTTACTTCCACCTGCTGATTCCGGAACTTATCGGTCGTGTTGATCGTAATGCCTTTATCCATCAGTATAACAGAATCCTGTTGCACTAGTGAAAAAGGAATTAGTGCTGCAAGAGTGTCTGCATCGCGGCGTGATTTGCCATTCGCAATCTTCATCACAGTAACCTTAAAACTCTCATTAACAGATTTTTTTATTCTTAAGTTTACATTTCCAATAAGCGCTGTATCATCGGCTATTCCGTAGGTAGAAAAGGGTTCTAATCTAAACCATGAATTGCGACGGTATTTTTCATTCTGAACCGGTTTTACTAAAATTGAATTCACCACCGGATTATTTAAAGCGACGGCTTCTTCATTCATGGAACTGATGCCTTTAAAATCACGCGCTACGGATGAAAGAAGTAACATTAGAAATACCCATCCAATAACCCACAGGCCACTAAACGACCAGCCCATGAAACTATTTTGACTTTTTACGCGGGCAAACCTTCTGATGATAAAAGTGATAATTCCGATTACCGGTACGGCTATAAAGAATAGAAGGGTTCCCCAGGCGTAGACAGTTTGCCAGCCATCATTCAATACGAAATCTTTCAATGGAAATATTCCGATGGATACGACCGCTAAAGCAAGAAGGGCAAGAATTAATGCAAGAGCGATACAGCCTAAAATGAAGTAAAGAAAAATCTTAAGTAGCGTAACAATAACGTCTCCAAAAGTACTACCCGTTTTCATGCTTGCCTGGTGGATATCTTTTCCTATTTGAGCACCTTTTTCTGCGGCCAGACTTCCTGCTTCCACACCCATTTTTCCGACTCTTTCACCTACATCTTTCATTTCCTGCAATACAGAGTTTTTAATGGAATTTAAATCTACTTTTTCCCCTTTCATTTCCAACTTTTCAGAGGTCGTATGTGCTTCAGGTATTACCAGCCAAAGGATGATATACACAAGTATAAATCCGGGACTAAAGTTAAATATTCCAAAATACCAGCTATGATTCACTAATGAAAATAAAGGAAGCAAAAAGAGGATTCTGAATATCCAGGGATTTAGATTAAAGTATGTACCAAATCCGCTGCAAACACCGGCAATTATCTTTTCATCCGGATTGCGGTACATTCTTTTCCTGACACCATTCTGTAGTCCGATACTTCCTGGTACAAAGATCCAAAGGATCAGGTAAAGAAGAAATCCTACACCGGTAATTCCGAATACAACAAACAGAACTCTAACAATTACAGGATCTATATTAAAGTAGGCTGCGATACCGCTACATACCCCACCAAGAACTTTATTGTTTTCATCTCTGTATAAAGACTTGCTGCGATAATTGTTGAAATTGAAACTGGAATCCTCTTCCTTTTTTTCTTTACTTTCTGTAGAAGGCCCGTCCGTTTCGCCGCTTAATTCATTTCCTTCCAGGTCTTCAGGGCGGCCGATATTTTTGATAATCGCATTTACATCATCATCAGTAATACAGGTGGTTCCTGCTTTCAAACGTTCATTGAATAATTCGCTGATGCGGCTTTCAATATCATTGACAATTTCGTTGCTGCCATCCTCATGGGCAAAATAGCGGCGAAGACTTTCTATATATTGTTTCAGCAATTCATAACTACTTTCCTCGATTGGTATGATGGTACCCTGGAAATTTATGTTGATTACTTTTTTCATTTTATGCTGTTTTTTGTTGAGTTGATTTTTATTTTTTTTCTTTTCCCGTGATGGTATCCACTGCCCCGGCCAGTTGGAGCCAGGTTGTTTCTAATTCTTTGTAAAACTCTGCTCCTTTCTCCGTCAGGGAAAAGTACTTTCTTGGTGGCCCACTATTACTTTCTACCCAACGGTAAGTAAGCAATTCGGAATTTTTTAGCCGGGTCAGTAAAGGATACAGCGTGCCTTCCAGTATATTCAGGTCGGCCGCGCGCATCATATCTATTATGTCACTGGGATACGCTTCCCCCAATTTTATAACAGACAATATGCAAAACTCCAGTACTCCTTTTCGCATCTGACTTGCTGTGTTTTCAATATTCATTTGTTTATTTTTTTACTTAAAAAGAGAATTATTCTTCCTTTTGATAAAGCAAAGATAAATACTTTTATAATACTGTGCAATACATACTACCTGCCTTTTGAAGGTAGTTGATTTAAATTTTTGAAAAGAAATCTCTGAAACATAGTGTAGTAAAGAGTTTTCGTTTTATTTCCGGCAGAAAAATTATTTTAAAAATAATGTTAATCGGTCAAAAGATCTGTTGAATGGAAGGGAAAAGGAAGTTTTTAGGGTGTCTTTTAATGGTTTATTTTGCATCAACAATCCTTTTTATGAAACAGTAAGGTAAATTAAACTGCTTTTCTTCAAAGCTTGAATTCTACAATATTCATTAAATTGGCTTAATAGAAAATCTTTTCTATCGGGTAATGATTAACGGGCACAACTATTGTGAATTTAAAATTCACCTGCATTTTAGCTTTCACTTCTAAAATGCATTTACGTAATTTTGTAAGTAAATAAATAATATGAAAGACACTCAATATGATTTTGGTATGGTAGGCCTGGGAGTGATGGGAAGTAATTTATTACTGAATATGGCTGACCATGGATTTTCAGTTATCGGATACGATAAAGATTTAAAGAAAACGGAACTTTTAAAACAATCAGCAACCAAAGATACAGTTGTAGAAGGGGTTAATACACTAAAAGAAATGGTTTCACAGCTTAAAACCCCGCGCAAATTAATGATGCTGGTTCCGGCGGGAAATGCGGTTGAAAGTGTTATTAATGAACTGAAGCCATTATTGGAAAAAGGGGATATTGTCATTGATGGAGGGAATTCTCATTATACAGATACCTTAAGAAGATTGAATGAATTAAAAGATGAAGGTTTTCATTTTATGGGAATCGGCATTTCCGGTGGTGAAGAAGGTGCGCGTCGTGGCCCGAGTATTATGCCCGGAGGAAATGAGGAGGCGTATAGTAAAGTTGCTCCTATATTGGAAGCTATCGCAGCAAAAGTAAATAACGAACCTTGTGTGGGATATTTAGGAAAAGGCGCTGCAGGTCATTATGTAAAAATGGTTCATAATGGTATTGAGTATGCGATCATGCAACTGATCAGTGAGTGTTATGATATCATGCATCACGGATTAAAATTATCAAATGAGGAAATGCACCAGATATTTAAAGAGTGGGATGCAGGAGAAATGAAATCCTTTTTATTGGAAATAACCGCCGCCATTTTTAAACAAAAGGATGACAAAACAGGGGAGTTTTTAATAGATGTTATTGCGGATAAAGCCGGTGCAAAAGGTACCGGTAAATGGACATCTATGGAAGGTCTTAATTTGCCCATGCCCATTCCAACTATAGATGCTGCGGTTATGATGCGCAATCTTTCCAGCCTTATCGAAGAAAGAAAAGAAGCAGATGAATTGTATAGAACAAGTATAGAAACAGTAGAAATTGCCAAAGAAGAATTTTTGCCACTTTTGCATGATGCTTTATATTTCGCCACTATTATCAGTTATGCGCAGGGACTGGCTATGATTTCAGCCGCGTCCAAAGAATTGGAAATGGAAATACCACTCCCAAAAGTTGTAGATGTATGGCGCGGCGGATGTATCATCCGGTCAGCTTTATTAGGGATTCTGAAAATTTCTTATAAGAATAAAGATTTGAAGAACGTGATGCTGGATAAAACGATTTCTGAATTATTACAAGATAAATTACCGGCCATTCAAAAAATAGTAAGTCTCGCAGGTGGGAATAATTATGCCATGGCCGGACTAATGTCTTCTTTAAATTATTTCAATTCTTACAGGAGACAATTTTTACCGACCAATTTAATTCAGGCACAACGCGATTTTTTTGGAGCACATACTTATCAGCGTATTGATGAGGAAGGAAGTTTCCACACAGAATGGCAATCGTAATCATCAAAAAAAAATCATTAAATAGAAATTCATTGAATGTTAGACTATAAAAAATTACAACCGACTTTACTTTTCATATTTGGCGGAAGCGGCGATTTGAATTACCGGAAATTAACTCCTGCGCTCTACAATCTTTTTTTAGATGATGCCATGCCGGAAGTGTTTTCAATCATTGGTATTGCACGTTCCGTTTATACGGATTCCGAATATAAAAAACGCCTCAAAGAAGGAATCAATGAGTTTTCCAGAAAAAAGGACGAAAATGGCAGTTGGAAAGAATTTTCCAAGCATATAAAATATATGCAAATGGATGTAAGTGATAAGAGTCATTATAAACTCATTGAAGAGGAGACGCATAAGCAAGAGAAGGCCAGCGGTCTTCATTTTAATATTGTTTTTTATATGGCCGTTGCTCCGCAACTGGTACCTGTAATTGTAAAGGAATTGGGGAAATTAGACTTTTGTCATGAAACGAAGTGTACTCGAATCGTGGTAGAAAAACCATTTGGCCATGATCTTAAAAGTGCTATTGAAATGAATACAATGCTTTCGGAACATTTTAAAGAAGAGCAGATTTATCGCATAGATCATTACCTGGGAAAAGAAACGGTTCAAAATCTTTTAGCTCTCCGGTTTGCCAATTCATTATTTGAACCCATTTGGAACAGGAATTATATAGATCATATACAAATAACGGCCGCTGAAACTGTGGGCGTAGAAGGGCGTGGAGGATATTATGAAGGGGCCGGCGCTTTAAGAGATATGATCCAAAACCATATTTTGCAACTATTATGTATGATCGGCATGGAGCCTCCTGTGTCATTTGATGCCAACGAGATCAGAAATAAAAAAGTAGATGTCTTAAATGCTATTCGCAGAATAGACAAAGATGAGGTTCAGGAATATGCAGCGCGTGGGCAATATTGCTCCGGTTGGATGCAGGGAGAAAAAGTTCCTGGTTACCGGGATGAAAAAGGAGTGAATCCTCAATCAACGACTGAAACATTTGCAGCCGTAAAATTTTTTATTGATAATTGGCGCTGGGAAGGAGTTCCTTTCTACGTTCGTACGGGTAAGCGCATGCATGAAAAATCTACAGAGGTTACTATTCAGTTTAAGCGCGCCCCGGATTTTGCCTTCCCGAAGGAAGCAACAGAAACATGGCGTCCGAACCGGTTATCTATTGGTATTTCTCCGGAGATGGATATTTGTTTACGGTTTCAATCCAAGCGTCCCGGACAGGCAATGGTTTTAAATCCCGTGGATATGGTATTTAATTATGAAGATGCGTATAAAGGTCAGGAACCGGAAGCTTACGAAACACTTTTGTATGATGTAATGGATGGCGATGCAACTCTATTTATGCGTGCTGACCAGGTAGAAGCTGCCTGGGAAATAGTGATGCCGATTATAGATGTTTGGGCTACGCGTAAACCTATGGATTTTCCAAATTATCCGCCCGATGCATGGGGTCCGGAGGATGCAGAAGCGCTGATTGCACGGGATGGTAATAACTGGATTATTCAACGTCATGAAAAACGGAAAATTCAAAAAAGTTAAGAAAGAGATTTATTCTCAAGAAATAATGTCATCTCAATTTATTTTTTAAAATACAGAGGGATTCCGGTTTGTACAAAATATGTTTTAAATTTAGTCTGAAACATAAAGGTATTTCGCGTAGAAATAAAGAGTATTTTTCATTTAAATTGCCCCTTATCCCAAAGGTCTGGTAGGAGAATTTATTTATTATTTTTCTACAATTCAATAGGACAAAGAATCAATAAACACTTTCAATTAATCAACTAAAAATAATAGGTTATGAAACTACACATTTATAAAAACAAAGAAGAAATGAGCGAAGCTTTGGCTTCATGGATGTGTGAAGTAATAGAAAGTACTTTAAAGGATCAGGAATATTTTACCCTTGTACTTTCCGGAGGATCTACACCCCAACTATTATATAAAACCCTGGTTTCAGATAAGTTTAAGGATAAAATTAATTGGAGCCGAATTCATGTTTTTTGGGGCGATGAAAGGGCTGTGCCTTATGCTGATGAACGTAATAATGCCAGGATGGCGCATGAACTTTTATTAAATAATGTTGACATTCCTGCCAACCATGTACATATTATGCGTACGGATATTGAACCAAATTTTTCAACCGATGCCTACCGGAAAATGTTGCATGATTTTTTTGATAATACATCTACCACATTTGACCTGGTACTTTTAGGAATGGGTGATGATGGCCATACACTCTCCCTTTTCCCTGGCTCTACAATCATTGAAGAACATAAACATTGGGTAAATTCTGTCTATATTCAGGAGCAGGAAATGTACCGCATTACGCTTATGCCTAAAATTGTAAACAGGGCTGCAAAAATTGCTTTTATGGTAGATGGCGAAAAGAAAGCAAAAATGCTTCAGCAGGTTTTGCAGGGCGAATATAAACCTTCAGAATTTCCGTCCCAGATCATTAAACCCGAAAATGGAGAACTACATTGGTTTGTGGATGAAGCGGCCGCACAGGATTTGCATTCATTTTAATCCGGAATAATAATTCCTAAATGTTTTTTTTCTATTTTTTGACCGAATCCTTTTTATACTGATTTACCTGATTTTTAATTGGATAATTTTTCTAAAAATTGCCCGGGTATTTTTTTGTCTTTTCAATACCTGATTTCTGTTTGATTTAAAATTCAGAATGATTTGGGAAATTTCTATTTTTACCCAAACACTTAAATTGATGGAATGGGGCATTTACCTGGCTTAATTGAAGATCTTGCTTTAATACTTATTACAGCGGCTATCACTACTTTATTATTTAGAAGAATAAAGCAGCCGCTTGTATTGGGGTATATTATAGCAGGATTCCTGGTTGGGCCACATCTTTCCTTAACTCCCTCTATAGTTGACACGGACAATGTGAAAACCCTGGCTGAAATTGGTGTAATATTTTTATTGTTTAGTCTGGGCCTTGAATTTAGTTTCAAAAAACTGGTCAGGGTAGGCGGAGCCGCATCCATAACCGCTTTTGTAGAAATTGTTTTTATTACACTTACCGGCTATGCTTTGGGTCAATGGATGGGATGGTCGGTTATGGATAGTTTATTTTTAGGAGGAATGCTTGCAAGTTCTTCCACGACCATCATTTTAAAAGCCTTTGATGAACTGGGTATTAAAACCAAACAGTACGCCCGCATTGTATTTGGTGTATTGATCGTGGAGGATATTGTGGTGATTTTACTGATGGTTTTGCTCTCTACCGTTGCCGTTACAAAGCAGTTTGAAGGAGCGGAAATGCTTTTTACCGTTGCGAAATTATTATTTTTCCTTGCTCTGTGGTTCATCGCAGGAATATTTTTGTTACCCACTTTCTTAAAAAGAGCCAGGAAATTTTTAGACGATGAAACTCTTTTAATCCTATCTATTGGGTTATGTTTAGGTATGGTGGTCATTGCCACCCAGGTTGGTTTCTCTGCAGAACTTGGTGCATTTATTATGGGCTCTATCTTAGCCGAAACCACCAAAGCAGAGAAAATTGAAGGACTTTTAAAACCAGTTAAAGATTTGTTCGGAGCCATATTTTTTGTTTCTGTCGGAATGCTGATCGATCCGGAAACAATCATTGAATATCGTTGGCCTGTTCTGTGGGTGACATTACTAACATTGTTTGGTAAATTATTTAGCACCACCATTGGGGCATTATTATCCGGACAACCATTAAAACAGGCGATACATGTGGGAATGAGTATGGCTCAGATTGGAGAATTTGCTTTCATTGTGGCCACGTTGGGTTTAACCCTTGGAGTGATTTCTGATTTCTTATTTCCTGTAGCAGTCGGAGCCTCTGCAATAACTACTTTTACCACTCCTTATATGATCCGGTTTGCACCGAAATTTTATCTTTTTATTGAAAAGGTTTTGCCGGATCGAGTTTTGAAAGTGCTGAATAATTATTCTTCCAGTACACAAAATATCCAGGCAGAGAGCGACTGGAAAAAGGTGATGAAAGCATATCTGAATATTACCTTGACCAATGGAATTATTTTATTGGCCCTGATGCTTTTAACCACGAATTTTTTCATTCCATTTTTAAATAAAAATATTGAAGATCCGATTTTAAGAAGTATTATCGGGCTTGCCGTTTCTATTTTAATTGCTGCACCGTTTCTTTGGGCACTTATGGCTCAAAAGCCCACTAATGCTGCCTACAAAGAATTGTGGCTTGATAAGAAGTACAGTCGTGGACCACTTTTAGTCATTGAAGTATCAAGGAATATTCTTGGAATTGTTCTTATCGGACTTTGGGTAGACCGTTTGTTTTCCGGTAAGATCGCCATTTTAGTAGCAGTGCCGATCATCATCATTGTATTAATCCTTTTTTCTAAAAGGATCCAACGTTTTTATCAAAGATTGGAGGGAAGATTTTTGAGCAATTTAAATGCGCGGGAAAGAATTGCCGCACAGGAAAAGGAGAAACAGGAATTTCTTCAAAAGCAATTCAATCCTCAATCCGATTTGTCGCCATGGGATGCGCACATGATTGATCTGGAAGTAAACCCTCATGCGGAATACCTTGGAAAGACGCTTGTGGAATTATCCTGGCGGGAACGATTCGGTATTAATATAGCCTATATTAAAAGAGGGGAAAAACTCATTTATGCACCTGGTAGAAACAACCGCCTGTTACCTTTTGACCAGGTAGGCATCATTGCTACGGATGATCAAATCAACCGGTTCAAACCTGTATTCGATTCTGTTGAAAATATAGAAGTTGATGAAAATGATATTGACGATATTATTCTTCAAAAAATTGTTGTAGATGAGCATAATAAATTAAAAGGGTTAAGCATCCGGGGCTCCAGGATCCGTGAACGAACCAATGGTCTTGTGGTGGGCATAGAACGGCATGAAGACCGTTTACTAAATCCTGATTCCACCACTTCTTTTGAATGGGGCGATATTGTTTGGATCGTTGGGGAGAGAAATAAGATTCTTGAATTGAATCAAGGGTAATTGCTAAAAGCTGTCAGCTAACAGCTATCAGCTATCTGGCTCATAGCTCCCTACCTTTTCTCCACCCTTAAGGGAGTATCTTTTCCGCTAATGATGGATTTACTGCTGAGTGCGATGGCTTTGATAATTTCAGTCATATTTGCCATGTCAAGTGTTTCTATTTCATCACTTTGTTTGTGATAATTTGGCTCACTATCCATTTTAGAAGTGCTGATTGTATGCGCTGGTACACCTAATGCGGCAAGGGTAGCATTATCAGAGCGGTAAAATAAATTCTGTGCAGGATAAGGATCCGATTCAAATTTGAAATTACTGTTCACCAGGTTTGCTTGTAAGATTTTACCAAAATCAGATTTTTCATAACCCGTTATATAAGCACTGTTATTTCCCCATTTGCTGTCCGTACCGATCATTTCAATATTAAACATGGCGACAGCTTTATCCGGGTCAATACTTTTTGAAAAATATTGAGAACCAAAACCACCTATTTCTTCTGCCGTAAAGGCGACAAAAATTAATGTGCGTTCATTATTTTTTAGGGCGCTGAAATACTTTGCCAACATCATGACGGCAGTTGTTCCGGAAGCGTCATCATTAGCCCCATTATAAATTGAATCCCCTTTTGCATCGGGTTTCCCGATTCCTAAATGATCGTAATGAGCAGAGAAAATAACGTACTCATCTTTTTTGTTTTTGCCCGGAATGATTCCGACTACATTTGAAAGAGAAGAAGAAGTGACCTTATTTTTTATTTCGAAACTGTATGTTTTTGGTATCGCATTACCTAACACAAATAAAACAGGTGCTTTGGATTCGAAACTTTCTCTGTTCAGGCGATTAAGCCGGCTAAAGTTTTTGGCGTGGGCCGGAGAAATCCAAACAATATACTTTTTATTTTCTCCTATGAATTTTAAGGCTTCAGTAAACAAGTTTGCTGAACTGTCAATCATGACGGAGGTATAACCTGAATTTTGATCAATCTGCAAAAGTGCTTCTGTACTAACTGCCCGTATATTTTCTTTTATTATTTCAAGACCATCCATTGTTCCGGATGCGGAAAGCAAAGTAGCTTTCTTCATAGAAAATGATTGCTTATAATCATTTAAGCCGGGAAGAGTCGCAAGGTTTGATTTTTTAAATTCTGAAGCTATAAAATCAGCCGCTCTGTCAATGGAAGGAGTAAATGTTTTACGTCCCTCCATTTCATCAGAGGCTAAAATTCTTTCTATCCTGTCTACCTCTTTTACCTGGATTATTTTATCAATATTTTGTGCAAGAATGCTTTGACTTGTAAAGCATACCAGAAAAAGGATAGAAAGTAATTTCATTTTAATAAAGGTTGTTTGAAGTAGTTTTTTTAAAAGGCACCGTGATCCTGGTTTCCGGATCTTTCGGATTTTCCATTTTTAAAAGCTCTTATTTCAGCAAGTATTTCTGCAGCAGTTACATCAGATTTAAATGCTTCGAAAAATGATTCAACAGATACAATATCGTTTGTTTCTGCTTCTGATCCGTCTTCTCTCAAAGATTGGACAAGTCTTTCGATAAGGTCAATCTTGCTTTTTGTACTTAATTTTTTTAAAAAACCATAATAATAATCTGCCAAATTTAGGCTGGGAATGGATGTTTTCATGATTAATGACACTTGTTGATTGAAGAGTTTGTGAAGGATTAAAATTGTTATTATAAAACTATAAAAAGCTAATCTACAAGAAGAAATCTGAATTTAAAAGTTCTGAATGATTGTTTAAGAAATCAATCATTTACAAACTCATCATTTCTTTAAACTTTACTGCCTGCCTTCTGCTCACCTCAATCTTTTCTCCTCCATAAAGATCAATTAAAAGGCCGCCGTTAAAATAAGGTTCTATTTTTTCAATCATTCTTAAATTGATAATGTGCTTTCGATTAGCTCTAAAAAATACCTTTTCATCCAATCTTTCTTCTAATGCATTCAATGATTTTAAAATCAAAGGCTTATTGGTTCCGAAAAATACTTTCGCATAATTTCCAACGCTTTCAAATAAACGGACGTCTGAAAGTTTTACGAACCAACAGCGCTCCCCGTCCTTTACAAATACCTGGTCATTTTCGCTGAGCATACCTCTGTTGGTATAGGTAAGTAATTCTTCTTCCTCTTTTTGACGCACTTTGAGTAATGAATCTGCCAGGCGGCTGGGCTCTACAGGTTTCATTAAATAGTCCAGGGCATTTACTTCAAAAGCTTTTAAAGCATATTCATCATAGGCTGTTACGAAAATGACATGTGGTGCTTTTTCCAATTCTGTAAGCATATCAAAACCTGATTTACCAGGCATTTGAATATCAAGAAAGATCAAATCCGGATTTAATGATTCTATTTTTTGTAAACCTTCCTCCGCATTAGCAGCTTCGCCGATTACCTCTACGTCCGGAAATTCCTGTAACAATCTCTTAAGTTCACTACGGGCAAGGCGCTCATCATCTATTATTATAACTTTTGTCATTCTAAATTATTTATAATTAAAAGGCAATTTAGGAATTTTTAGGCATTTGTATTTTTGCTTCAACCATATTCTCCTTTATTTCAGATATGGCAAAAACAGCACTTTTACCATAAAGAATTTTTAATCTTTCATGTGTACTTTTAAACCCGAAACCATCAACGGCATCTTCTTCTAAATTACCGGTATTTTGTACAATCAGTTCAAACTGATCATTGTTAAATCTGGAAACTACCCTTACTATTCCGCCATTTATTTGTTTACTGATGCCATGTTTGATTGAATTTTCTACCAGGGTTTGAAGCATCATTGGTGGCACCGGCTGGTCAAGTGTGGCCTCATCTATGTCCAATTCTATTCTCAATCTTTCTTCAAAACGCATTTGTTCTAAAGCCAGGTAATCTTTAACAATACTCAGTTCTTTTTTGAGTGTAACGGTTTCCATTTTTTCCACCTGTAAGCTACTTCTAAGAATATTGGAAAGTTCTGTTATAGCCTTCCTGGCGCGTGATGGATTTTCTTCGACCAGGGCGCGGATACTATTTAAAGAATTGAAAATGAAATGCGGATTTATATGTGATTTAATGGTTTGAAGTTCCAGTTCTTTTACGGTCTTTTCCAGGGATAATTTATCTACTTCATCTTTTTGATTCCGTAGAAGATAATGCCAAACCATATAGATCAGTAACCAAAGAGCTATCAGAATAAAATTAAAAATAAGATCCCACCAAAAACGACCTTTTCTTTGTTCTTCGTATTGCCATTGACCCTGTGCATCCCTGTACCATCCGGTATTGCGCTTAATTCTTTGTTTTATATTGAAATTCGCAGAATCCTTCGGATTATCCTCCTGTGCAAGGTAATACGTTGTGCCTTTCACATTGCGTGTTTCTTCGCGGGAAATGGCTGCTTTCTTATTCTCATTTTTTTCATATTGAACCATTGAATAATTCGTGGACCTCGCTGTAATTTTTGCACCATAATGTATAAACAGCCCGGTAATCAGAACGCTCACTACAAATAATCCGATCACTTTATCGATTGAAAAATTTATCCAACCAATTTTTTTTAATACAAAACGAAGTCCGTGCGTAGCGATGATGTACCACAAAAACTGGATAATGAGGGATCCAAAGAAAATGTATTTTCTTTCTTCTGATTTTAAATAATAATCATTTGCAAATAAGTATACAAAGAAAAGGTTGAGTGAAGTCCATCCGCCCCAGCCTAAAAGTTGGCATATCCAATATCGCATGGTTTTCTTCTGCATCGTACAAATTTAAACGCTGCTAACTGCTTTAAATTGCGGATTTGATTAATGGTGATTTGTACATGGTGAAAGGCTTTTGTTTATTTAAGGCGATGGTGAATGCCTGGTAGAATTTAAGGTATTTTGTATGATATAATGATTATTTCGCTTCTTGTTGTGTTTGTTTTCATGATGCATTTCTGTGTATCTTCTAAAATTTTCACTTGAGGCCAGGGTTATGCGGATTGTTAATTAAAATGCTTTCAAACTTCTAAAATCATTACTTAGTTTTACAAGGTTGAAAACATACTATGTCCAATAATAATTTGAATACAGAAAAAGAAGGATTATCCCCGGCAGATAAGGAATTTGAAAATAATATCCGGCCAGCAATTATAGAAGAATTTAGCGGTCAGGCACAGATCATAGAAAATTTGCGGATTTTTATTAAAGCAGCAAAAATGCGCGGAGAAGCATTAGACCATATTCTTTTTCATGGTCCCCCCGGATTAGGGAAAACGACGCTTAGCCGTATTGTAGCAAATGAATTAGGCGTGAATATTAAAGAAACCAGCGGTCCGGTCATAGAAAAAGCTGGCGACCTTGCAGGTTTGTTGACGAATTTAGAGGAGAATGATGTGCTCTTTATTGATGAGATACACCGGTTAAGCAATGTGGTGGAGGAATATTTATATGCAGCTATGGAGGATTATAGAATTGATATCATGATCGATACCGGTCCGAATGCGCGTAGTGTACAAATCAATTTAAATCCTTTTACACTGATTGGCGCCACTACCAGAAGTGGATTGCTCACCGCGCCATTACTTTCCCGGTTTGGTATTAAATCCAGGTTGGAATACTATGATACGGCAACACTTCAGAAAATTGTCCTTCGTTCATGCGAGATCTTAAAAACAAAAATTACTTCAGATGCCGCCACTGAAATTGCCGGCCGAAGCAGGGGAACGCCCAGGATTGCTAACGGACTTTTAAGAAGAGTGCGTGATTTTGCGCAGGTGTTGAGCAATGGAGTCATTGATTTGAAAATTACCCAACATGCTTTGAATGCATTAAATGTGGATGAATACGGCCTGGATGAAATGGACAACCGCATATTGAGTACGATCATTGATAAATTTAAGGGAGGTCCGGTAGGCATTACGACCATTGCTACTGCAGTAGGAGAAGAAACCGGTACGTTGGAAGAAGTATATGAACCATTTTTAATTCAGCAGGGTTTTATTATGCGCACGCCACGCGGAAGAGAAGCAACTGCCAAAGCATATGAACACCTGAAGAGAAAGCCATATCAACGGTATGATGGCCCGGATCTGTTTAATATGTAAATTCAACGTTTTTGATTTTACTAATTTTAAACACGATTTACAAGAATTCTTCAAACTTCAAACTTCAAACTATAAACCACAAACTACACACTCCTTCCTCCCTGCATCAAATAAATAGCCGGCCTTTTGTGCAGTTCAATTGTTTCCTTTTTCCAGGCTGAAATTGTTTTTGTATAGATAAATTCTTCGGAAGAAGTAATATCTGCAGCGATACATAGCTGCGTGGATGGATTACAATGTTGTAAAATCGTTTCAACGATTTTATTATTTCTAAAGGGAGTTTCTATGAATATTTGAGTGCAATTTGTCCGGGTTGATTTTTCTTCGAGGTCTTTCAATTTTTTTATCCTGTCCCCATTATCTATCGGGAGATATCCATGAAAACAAAAATGCTGTCCGTTTAAGCCACTTGCCATAAGGGCCAGAAGAATAGAATTTGGACCCACCATAGGTTTTATCGGTGTGTTCATTTTTTGTGCTTCATGAACCAATATCTGACCGGGATCCGCCACACCCGGGCAGCCTGCTTCGCTGATGATGGCGATATTTTTTCCTTCTTTTATTTTCCGTTTAAAATTGTTTATTTGTTCCGCTTCTGCCCTGTTGATTCCAAACCATTCATAATCATCTATAACAATAGTTTGGTCCATAGATTTTAAAAATCTTCGGGCTGTTCGTTCGTTTTCTGCAAATACCACCTGACAGTTTTTTACAGCTTCGAGAACGTATGGAGGGATTGTTTCTACAGCATCTGGTGCTAAAAAGGATGGGATCAGGTAAATCATTTGAAAATTTTAAAAGTGTAATCTTGCTTCGCTTTCTTCTTCTTCCTGCATGCTGAGGGTGGCCGCTATTACAGCATAACCGGGGGCAAAGATCCAACCGATTACCGGCAGCGCGTGCATTAAATAAAAGATCATTCCATTCCCAATGGCCAACCCTTTATGAAGATTTATAAACTCAATGCTTTTGGCTGATGACAATCCTTTCCGTTCATTTGTGTAATCCAGCATGGAAAATCCAAAGTAATAACATTCAATAAATAGTGCCAACAAAGGAGTGATCCAGCCAAAGACGGGAATAAGTGCCAGGATTAATATAGAAATCGTGTAAACCGTTTGCCAAAGAGTATTTCGCAGGGCTATTTTAATACCTCTTCCAATATCTGCAAGAAATTGCATTAAAGAAAACGGGTATTCTTTTTTTAATATAATAGCTTCTGTTTTTTCACTTAAATAAGCAAAAAGCGGAGATCCAATGATCAGGAAAAGATATTTGAACCAGGAAAAATAAAACAGGAGCAGAACAAATTGTAATATCAGTTGTCCAAATATGAATAGAAAACTTAGCCAGGTTGCATTTTCTTTTTGTAACCAGGCTTTTACTCCAATTTTAGATAAGAGGAACTCGATAATGAAGCCAGCCGACTGCCAAAAAAAATAGATTCCTGTTACAAAAAGAATCGAGTAAAGTACACCGGGCACTAATATCCATTTCCAGAGTTTATTTTTTACTATAAACCGGTGGGCGTTTAAATAGGATTGTATGGCTTTTATAATTTCTTCGAGCAAGAAAATAAGCTTTTAGTTATTTGAGGAATCATTTCAAACAAATATAAAATTAGTTTGCGGTTCAGGATTATTATTTAATTTTTTAAATGTTGACGTGATTTAATTCTCTTAATTTCTACAATATAACAACGCGGATTACCTATCACTTGTTTATATGTATCGTTCGTTCCTGAAGAAGAAGTGCTGATAGAATAATACATTTGTATTGTTATGAAAAAATTGCCGCTATCATTTTATGATCGAAAAGATGTGCTAACAATCGCCCGTGAAATGTTGGGCAAGGTGGTGGTTACAAATATTGATGGGAAAATCACTTCCGGAAGAATTGTAGAAACCGAAGGATATAGAGGAACCATTGATAAAGCTTCTCACGCGTTCAAAGGAAAGCGTACACCCAGAAATGAGCATATGTATCAAGCTGCCGGTACAGCTTATATATATGTATGTTACGGCATGCATCAAATGCTCAATATTGTAACAAACGCTGAAAACATTCCGGATGCCATTTTAATAAGAGCAGTTGAGCCATTGAATGGCCTGAATATTATGGCGCAAAGAACTGGTAAGGTTGAAAAGGATCTGACTATTACACGTGGCCCTGGAAATGTGGGTAAATCACTGGGTATTCATAAACTGTATTCGGGCATAGATTTATTAGATGAATTAATTTTTTTGGCAGATGACGGGTTTAAATTTCCGGAAGAATCTATCGGGGTCACTAAGAGAATAGGTGTGGAAAGTGCTGGTGCAGACGCATTGCTTCCCTATCGGTTTTATTTAAAAGGAAATAAGTATGTAAGCGGAAAGGACCGGGATTAGATCTTACTTTTGGATTGAGCTTTTACAGTTTGTTCTAAATCTCCTGTTTTACTAAAAACTCAATGCCTTATGCCTGCTGGTAAAACCCTAATACTTCACTTTATTTCTAAACCATTTAAGGAAATTACCTGTACATGCCGTAAATTTGCAATCTTAAATAAAAATATTAAATAAAAAAGTTATGAGCACAGTAAAAGTTGCCATTAATGGTTTTGGCAGAATCGGGCGTTTGATTTTCCGTCAGATATACAATATGGAAGGAATTGATATTGTTGCAGTAAATGATTTGACAAGTCCGAAGCAATTAGCACATCTTTTGAAATATGATAGTGCACAAGGAAGATTTGACGCGGATATAAAAAGCGGAGATGATTCAATTACAGTAAACGGAGAGGAAGTTAAAATATATGCGCAAAGAGATCCTGCTCAAATTCCATGGGGAAAGCATGATGTAGATGTTGTGATCGAAAGCACCGGATTTTTTGCAGATAAAGATAAAGCACAGGCGCACATCACAGCAGGTGCAAAAAGAGTTGTGATATCAGCACCGGCTACAGGTGGCGTAAAAACCGTTGTGTTTAATGTAAATCATGAAATACTCGACGGAAGTGAAACAATTATTTCCTGCGCTTCCTGCACCACAAACTGTCTTGCACCTATGGCAAAAGTGTTAAATGATACTTTTGGAATTGCTACCGGATTTATGACAACCATTCACGCTTATACGAATGATCAGAATACACTGGATTCTCCGCATCCAAAGGGAGATTTACGCAGAGCACGTGCTGCAGCGGCCAATATTGTTCCGAACAGCACCGGAGCTGCTAAAGCCATTGGTTTGGTATTGCCTGAACTTAATGGAAAACTGGATGGTAGTGCTCAAAGGGTTCCTGTAATTACCGGTTCACTTACTGAACTGACGTCTATTCTGAATAAGAAAACCACTGTTGAAGAAGTGAATGCCGCCATGAAAGCCGCTGCTAACGAAAGCTTTGGTTACAATGAAGATGAAATTGTAAGCACCGATATCATTGGTATCCATTTCGGTTCTTTGTTTGATTCTACACAAACGAAAGTAATTACCGTAGGTGAAAATCAATTGGTAAAAACTGTTTCATGGTATGATAATGAAATGAGCTATGTGTCTCAGTTGGTAAGAACAGTTAAATTTTTCGGTGGTTTGATCAGTAAATAATCTGACGGGAAACGGTTACTTTTATCTTGTATTGAATAAAACTTCAGGATAAGAAATACAGGTTTTCTTAATAATAATTGAATATAAAATATCCCCTTGAAGAAATCAGGGGGATTTTTTATTTGAATATTTATTCGAAGAATAAAATCGAAACATCCGGGTAGTGAATATATCCTATAAAAAAAAAGGCTAATAAAGAGTGTTTATTAGCCGGTTTTTAAGACGATTGATTTTTATGATCGGGTATTATTTTTTCTTAAGACTTTGTAGAAATTGGTCTAAAGCTGCTACCATACTGGGCGTTTCCGGTTGGGGAGCAATAATATCCGGATGAAACCCTGCTTTCAAAACAGCCTTATAAGTATTGTCACCAAAAACACCAATTAAAGTCCCGTTTTGATTATAATCCGGAAAATTTTCTATAAAACTTTTAACGCCAAGAGGAGTAAAAAAACAAATAATTTGATAGGTGTGTTTTTTAAGTATTTGTTTTACATCGTTGGAAATAACCTGGTACAAAACCGGAATAGCATAATCACATTGATTGGAAATGAGCCAATTGGTAATTTCGCTATCAAAATTTTCAGAACAAGGATATAAAAAACGTTCCTGGGTTTTGAATTTATTTATTTCATTAAACAGGCTTTTATTTGTGCCGTCTGTTCCAAAAAACACTTTCCGTTTTCTATATAAAATAAATTTTTGCAGGTAAAGTGCTACAGATTCTGTTACACAAAAGTATTTTGTCTCAGGAGAAATGCTTATTCTCATTTCATCGCAGATCCTGAAAAAATGATCAATTGAATTCCGGCTTGTAAATATGATAGCTGTATAAGTTGAGATATCAATTTTCTGTTTGCGAAATTCTTTTGCAGGCACGGGCTCAACCCGTATAAATGATTCAAACTCAATATTTATATTGAACTTTCGTCCAAGATCAAAATATGGAGATTTTTCATTTTCAGGCCTGGGCTGTGAAATAAGTATATTCTGAATTTCTTTAAGCTTTTTTGGCTCGCTCTCTGTTAGTATTTGCATTTTAGAATTCATAAGGCTGTGGGCAAAGTTACCAAAATATTATAACCTAACATGAACAAGTATGTACAAAATTTTTAAACTAAATAATCTACTGCTATTTTATAAAAAATAAATAATGGGATGATCTCTGCACCCACTACAAAAATGAAAAGATGGAAGGAATTTATATTTAATTTTTTTTCAAGCGCACCATAACTTTTAGCATAGCGGGATAAAAGAAGTAAACCGATAAACAAGGCAGAAATTACTCCGATGAATGAAATCCATTCTTGCATTGAGAAAGCAAGAAGTATCACAAATGGAATGAGCAAAACGCCCATGATTTTATTGACCAGGAAAATCACAAAAATATAATTGTCCGTTGTTTGCTGAATACCCGCAAGCCAACCTGTAAATTTGAGAATGATAAATTTAGTTAAATAAATAGTAACCAAACTTAGAATGCATATGATCAGTAGTGTTTGAGGATTTATAGATTGTATCTTATTGAAATGGGTAAATAGCAACCAGAGATAAACTCCGCCGGAAAGGGTAAAAAAAATATTTAGAACAAAAGAAGGAAATTTTGCCTGGGAAAGTTGGTCCGTCAATTGGGTCTGGCGTAAGGAAGTATTGAAAAATATTCTAAAAAGGTTATTAAAATACATCGGGTAGAATGTCTTAAAAAGAGCCAGGATAAATAAAAGAATGCATAATAAATAAAATGTAAATTCTTTTCCGGAAAAGGTTCTTAATTCCTGCAGGAAATAAGTGCCGTGATCTTTTGTATTTATAAATGTATTTGCGGCTAAAACCCTGTCCGTTATTTTATTGGTATTGGCCAGAATTGAGCCGGAAGAGGACATTTCCTTCGGATTAGTTATTACAGAAGTATCCGATTCAGGTACGATCTCACCGGTATTTGCCGTATCTGTTGCCGGAATCGGTATTGAACGGTTATCCTTTACAGTACCTACATCTTTTTTTACAGGATTATTCGTGGCTTTTGAAGAGTCTTTTTTCGCTGGTTTTTGGCTAATAAAATTTGGTAAAGTCGCTGTGTCCCTGTTATTTTTTTTAGTTGTATCTCTTTTCTTTATAACCGTATCCTTTCTTTGATTAATAGAATCTATTCTCTGGGCATTTGCATTGAAACCTGATGCCAAAAAAGCAAAACATAAAAAGAAAAAAATAACCGGTCTTAAATTCATGGGTCAAAAATAGTTGATATAGCCAAAATGTATCTTAGAAGAATTGCGGATGTCAAATTTTACATCGTTTCGTTTTCCTAAAGCAACACTTAAATTTAATAAGCCAACTTTTGTTTCAAATTCCAATCCTATTCCGCCGCTGATAAAGGAATTTGAATAATGAAATTGGTTGATATTCGATTTAGTAAGCGCGCCGTCAGAAAAAGCAAAAAAGTAAGAGTTCAAACCAATGAGATAACGATATTCTGCTGTTAATACGGCATATTGATTGGCATAAATACTTTCTTCTGCAAATCCGCGAAGCAAATGATACCCGCCTATGCGGAATAATTCATTCTGAAAAATTTGCGGACTTTGGATAATTCCTCCGTTTGCTGCAAATTTAACCACGCTATTTCCGGCGAAGTTAATGTATTGGGCGACCTGTCCGGAAATTCTTAAACGATAACTTTTTAATTTAATGGAATCGTATAATGAACCAAAATCGAAGGCCGGATTTTGTGGATCCTTCAGGATAAGGATATCATTATTCTTAGTTATTTTTTTTATACCGGCTGTTGCTGTAATGCCCATTTCCGTTCCCTTTCTTGGATTATTCCGGTAATCCGTATTATTAAACAGATATCCCAAACCAAAATTACCTGAGCTGACATCAATATTTACAGGTAGTTTTTTTGAAAAAATGACCTGGTTCGTATCTACTCCGCCGGATAATAAATAACTGTTTTCATTTTGATAAAATACTTTCAATGTACTGGAAGAAGAAACGATATAATTAATTCCAAACAAAGCACTTAGTTGCAGGTAAGCCGAATCCCGTTTAAGAAGGTCAAAGGAAAAATCAATTCCAAAATTGGAATTAAGGATATAGGGATGAGAATATCCCAGTTTTAAGCGGGGCGATTGTGGCTGTAATTGCTGCCAGTTCACCACGATGTTTTCTCCTGATCCGAGAGCGTTTTTTAAATCCAGGTTTACATCAGCGGTGATTTGCGTTTTACCGGTGATTTCATTTCCGGGCAAAAAACCAACCAATACATCTACCCGGCTGCTTTTTTTAGGCTCCAGAAATAAATTGAGAATTGCACCGCTTCCAAGCATACTTAAATTCCATGGGCTACTTTCCCGGAGATAAGGAAGATTTTTCAGGTTTTTACTTATTTCTTTCAGTTTTTTAACATTGTACAGACTGCCGTTGTGAATATCCAGGTAGTTTTGGATAAATTTATTTCTTATTTTGGCTGTGCCATGAAACGTAATACTGTCAATGACGTAAGATCTGCCTTTATCAATGATTAAATCTCCCGACAGTGAATTGCCGGAGATTTCTATATTTTTTAAACTTACCTGCGCAAAAGGGTAGCCGGTCTCTTCATAATAATTCAATATTTTCTCCCGCAACAAGGGCAATTGATTCAGAGGTAAATTGGTTTTATCCGGCGAAATTCTAAGTTTGTTTATTAGATCTGTTTCTAAACTATCTGTATGTATTTTTTCCCATCGATACTTTGGTCCAAAATATACATCCACAGTTGCAAAAGCAGCATTATACGAAACTGAATCCAGCGAAGCAACAGGATAGCCATTCGCAAGGAGAAATTCCGGAAGATTATTGATGTAAATAGCAGCCTCTTCCTGTGATGTGAAACTATTCTTAAGTTCAACTTGTTTTTGCGTGGTTGAAGTATCTTTACCGGCTAAAGAATAATTTATTAAATATTTTTTTTGACAAAAAGTGATTGTTGAAAAAAAAAATAATAATACGGACAGGAGAAAAGCAGTTTTATTCTTTTTTATTTGGTTGAAGAATTTCATGTTAATCATTCAAATCTAATTGAAAATCTGAAACGAAAAGGGGATTTGTACAACAAGAAAATTTAAATTATTGAAATTGGCCGGTATTTATATTCATATTCCTTTCTGCAAACAGGCTTGTTATTATTGCAATTTTCATTTTTCAACATCTCTTGCCTTAAAGAATGAAATGATTGGATCTTTATTGTTTGAAATTGAAATAAGATCTAAATCTGATCAGAGAAATATTTCAATTATTGATCCCGGGGAGGAAATAAGCACAATTTATTTTGGTGGTGGTACTCCAAGTCTTCTTTCTTATCAGGAACTTGAAAAAATACTTTCTAACATTCATTCAAAATACACTGTTAGCCAGGATGCCGAAATAACGTTGGAAGCAAATCCGGATGATATTAATATTGAAAAGCTGAAAGAATGGAAATTAGCAGGGATCAACCGGTTGAGTATTGGCATTCAATCCTTTATTGAGCGTGACCTGGTCTGGATGAATCGTGCGCATAATAGCACACAGGCATTGCAATGTATTCAACAGGCCAGGGAAGCAGGCATTCCCAATTTTTCGATTGACCTCATTTTTGGTACACCGGGACTTACAAATGAGGAATGGGAAAAAAATGTGCAAACAGTCATCGATCTGGATGTGCCTCATATAGCTTGTTATGCATTAACAGTGGAACCAAAGACAGCGCTGGATAAAATGATTCACTTAAAAAAGAAAGAGAATGTTGATAATGATTTGCAGGCGGAGCAATATTCAATCCTAATGAGAATGATGCAGGATGCCGGTTATGAACATTATGAGATTTCTAATTTTGCAAAGCCGGGTTTTCGCAGCAGGCATAATAGCAGTTATTGGGAAGGAGAAAAATATATTGGAATAGGTCCATCCGCACATTCGTATGATGGCAAAAGCCGTCAATGGAATGTGGCAAATAATACCCTTTATATTAAATCCTTGCGGAATAATGAAATCCCTTTAGAAATAGAATCTTTATCGGACTCTCAAAAATTGAATGAATATGTGATGGTTTCTCTGCGTACCATGGAAGGAATGGATTTGCAGTTTGTTGAAGAGAAATTTTCTAAAGAAGAAAGAGACAGGATTGAAACGGTTTTGGAGAATAAACTAACAAAAGGAACCATTCGAAAAAACGGTAATAAAATCATTTTAACGGATGAAGGTAAACTCCTTGCAGATGCGATCTCTGTAAAACTCTTTAAATAACGGTATTCAACACAAAGTATTCAACACAAAGTATTCAACACGAAGTATTCAACACAAAGTATTCAACACGAAGTATTCAACACGAAGCATTCAACACAAAGTATTCAACACAAAGTATTCAACACGAAGTATTCAACAAAACGCATTCAACACAAAGTATTCAACACAAAGGATTCAACACAAAGTATTCAACACAAAGTATTCAACACAAAGTATTCAACACAAAGT
>JBBSUB010000005.1:0-47640 GCA_038235345.1 Chitinophagales bacterium | reverse complement strand
GAAGTATTCAACACGAAGTATTCAACACGAAGTTTTCAACACGAAGTATTCAACAATAACTATTCAACACGAAGTATTCAACACGAAGTATTCAACACGAAGTATTCAACACGAAGTATTCAACACGAAGTATTCAACACGAAGTATTCAACCTAAAACCTACTACCTACTACCTACCACCTATTACCTACCAACCACCTGATCCACAAACTCATCAACACTCATGGCATAATCCGCAGAAAATTCACCAATACGTGTCCGGCGTAAAGAACTTAAATAGCCTCCACACCCAAGCGCAGCACCAAAGTCATTCGCCAAACTGCGGATATACGTGCCGGTAGAACAAACCACTTTGAATGAAACAACTGGCATTTCTATTTTGGTAATTTCAAATGCATAGATGGTTAATGTCCGGGGTTCAAGAATCACATCCACACCCTTTCGTGCCAATAAATAAACAGGTTTTCCTTTTTGCTTTATGGCAGAATGAATCGGCGGAACCTGTTGAATTTCTCCGGTAAACTGAGCAGTCTTTTCACGGACCATTTCTTCTGTAACTCCATCCACGGATTTAAAATCCTGCGGCTCACTTTCCAGGTCGTAGGTAGGTGTGGTAGCACCCAATGTAATCGTTCCGGTATATTCCTTTTCCTGTGCCATATACTCATTAATTCTTTTGGTAAACTTTCCGGTGCAAACAATCAAGAGCCCTGTTGCCAATGGATCCAGCGTACCTGCATGACCTACCTTTTTTATTCTGATAGTATTCCTGATCTTCCGAATCACATCAAAGGATGTCCAATCAAGCGGTTTATCAATCAGGAGCACCCTGCCCTCTTCAAATGTATTTTCTGTCATATTTTCTATTTAGATCGCCAGCCGCATTTTAAGTTCGAGATATTTATTAATGGTGTTTACAGTTAGTTTTTCAGGAGGTGTCAATATGGACAAAATACCATACTTGGATAATTCTTTTGCGATCAATCGCTTTTCATACTGAAATTTTTCCGCGATCGTTTTAATATATACATCTTCCAGGTTTTGAACAGGTTGGTTCGTAAGTGTATGCAATTCAGTATTTTCAAAAAAAACAACTAAGAGTAAATGATGTTTCGCGAGAGCGCGCAAATAAATGATTTGCCGGTGTAAACCAGATACAGACTCAAAATTTGTAAATAAAATGAGCAAACTCCGATGCCTTATTTTATTCCTTATTTCCCGATAAAGCAATTCAAAATCACTTTCCAGAAAGCCTGTTTCCTGCTTATAAAGCATCTTCAATATCGTATCTCTTTGCGTCGCTTTTCTGTCCGCAGCTAAAAGCGTATCCATTGTATTTGAAAAGGTTATCAACCCCACCCTGTCTTGTTTTTTGAGAGATACACCGGAAAGAACAAGGGCGCTATTGATGGCATAATCCAGAAGGGTTAACCCGCCAAAAGGCATTTTCATTAGCCGGCCTTTATCGATAATACAATAAACCTGCTGGCTTCTTTCTTCCATAAAATTGTTCACCATCAATCCACCTTTTCGCGCAGAGGCCTTCCAATTTAGGGTGCGAATATCATCGCCTGAAACGTATTCTTTGATCTGCTCAAACTCCATGCTTTGCCCGATTTTTTTAATCCGCTTTGTACCACTTTCATTTACAAGCGTTGCATTGGAAAGGATCTCATATTTCTTTAATTGAAAAAAAGCTGGATAAACAGGAACTACTGCTTCGGCGTCCTCTGTAAATCTCCGGCTGATGACCCCTAAAGGAGTGGAAACGTACAAATGAATATCCCCAAATAGATATTCCCCTCTTTCCAAAGGCCTGAATTGATACTTTATTTTCTTTCTTTCTCCCGCTTTTAAAAACAGTTTCCGTTTCCAGTTTCTGATTTGCAACTGAACTGGTAATTCATCAATAACTGTCATGTTTACCGGGAAGAAAAAAGAATTCCTGATGGTTAATTCAATCTCATTTTCTTCACCATTACTTAATCTTGCCGGAGCCGTTCTGTGCGCACTCGGCATCCTGTTTGTAAAAAATAACAGGCCATAATCTGCCAGGCAGAAGGATGAAAAAATTAAAAAAAACAACATCGCTACCGGTTCCAGGAAGGGAATCAAGAATCCGCAAATGAATAAGCCGGCACTCACAGCCAGGCCGGCAAAAAACCGTTGGTTCAGAAATAAATCTCCCAGGTATTTTTTTAAAATTTTCAATTTAAATTATTGATTGAAATAATCATTCTCTTTTTTAATACTAAACTTTCAGCCGTGTGATTTACAGTCCTCTTTTACTTAACGGGGAACTTCAATATTTCCCACAATCAAATAAATTAACTGATCGGGTGTAAGTCCTTCCATTTCTTTTTCAGGCGTTAAAATAACCCGGTGACGCATCACAGGCGCAACCATTTCTATAATATCATCCGGTATTACAAAATCTCTTCCTTTAATGGCAGCATTTGCTTTGGAGGCTTTTAAAATTGCCAGGGAAGCACGTGGAGATGCACCTAAGAAAAGGGACGGATTGTTGCGCGTAGCATGAACAATTTTAGCAATAAACTCTACTAACCCGGGTTCTATAATCACACTGTTCACCGTTTCGCGGTATTCATTTAAATCTGCCATTGACACCAATTTCTCTACATTATTTAAAAGGCTATTGGTACTGACTGATTGTTGATTCATTAAAATATTCACTTCTTCCTCCAGGGTTGGATAGTCAACCATAATTTTAAATAAAAACCGATCTAATTGAGCCTCCGGCAAACGGTAGGTTCCCTCCTGTTCAATGGGGTTTTGTGTTGCCAGAACCAAAAACGGAAATCCCATAAAATGGGTCACTCCATCCATCGTTACCTGCCTTTCTTCCATCACTTCAAATAATGCAGACTGCGTTTTTGCAGGAGCACGGTTTATCTCATCTATCAATATAATATTGCTAAATATAGGGCCTCTTTTAAATTCGAACTCGCCTTCTTTGGGATTAAAAACGGAGGTACCCAAAACATCGCTTGGCATCAGGTCAGGCGTAAATTGTATCCTGGAAAAGTTTGCATTAATAATTTTTGAAAGCAATTTAGCCGTAAGAGTTTTGGCCACTCCCGGCACGCCTTCTATCAAAAGGTGCCCATCGCAAAGTAACCCAATGATGAGCAAATCCACCATTTTATGCTGACCCACGATTACTTTTCCTATTTCATTTCTTATATCAACCACTGCATCGTTCAGGCGATTGGTTTCAATGCGCTTTTCAAACAAGTCTTCATTCATTACTTTCTATTTTTATTAAAGTTGCTGATTTTATCATTCAATGACATTAATTGTTCATCAGAAATTTCTTCCTGCATTTGAATATTCTTAACAAGGCCGAACAAGTCAGATGTCTCCTCCAATGGAACACCACTTTTTCCTGAAAGGGAAATTAAAAATTCTTCGTCCACATTGGCAGTATTAATGAAATAATTATTTCTTATTTTTTCGTAAAAATAAGTGATTTGCTTGTCGGCAATATTCCGGTTGTCTTTATGTTGCAGATACAGCCTGCCAATTGTTTCTGTGAACGCCACTGTTGCATTTGAATTCGGGGGTATCTCCGGAACGATTCTTTGTTTTCTTTTACTATTAAAAATCACAAAAAGTATTATTCCAACCACACTGATCCAAAAAGCCCACAATAAAGAAGGATATTGTTTTATAGCACTCAAAGTAGAGAAATTACTTTTATTATTTTCTTTTTGCACCCGCTTTGAAGGGTGTAATTTGTAATATTCGTCCCAGATAAAATAAGACGGATCAGTGGGTAAAGTAGATAAAATATATCTGTAATAATCGAGGTTATTGCCCGTCAATAAAAAATAATTACTAAATGCGCGTGGTGCCACATGCAGGTAAATATGCCCCTTCCCCCATTTTAAAACTATAAAATTTGGCTGACCATCCTTATTGAAACCCAATGCCTCTCCCGATTTTCTTTCAAACCGGATGGAATTTGTAAAGGGATAATAGTAATAACCATACATTACCTTAGCCCCACCTGCCTTTAAATAGTCCTGTAGAAAAGTATCCTCCATTTTTCCCTGTGCTTCTGTCATGATCTCTTTCGTCCGATCAATTACCACATGGATTTTTTCCAAAAATTCAGGTTGAATATAATCCGCGGAAATAAACAAGTCATTTCCTTTATCCGCGAAGGAAAGTATTGTATTTATGTCGTAAGCATCCAAAAGAAGGTTTTTGGTCACTAAAAAGTAAAGAGCATATTCAGGCACATAATCTTGATTCCCTTTATTTTCTTCATCATCCTCATCTTTAATAAGATTCCATAATTCAATCAATGGGCCGGTTAAAATATTGATATCCGTTTGTTTTAAAATAATTTCAAACTCCTTAAAAGCGATGAAGCCTCCGAAGGGCTTTTTATCATTTTGCTGATACGTTTCCTTTAAGGAAGGTAATTTTTTTTGATTACATCCCCGGCAGGCAGAAAGTGCTACGAGGCAAATGATCAGGCAATATGTATAAATTGTTCTCAATGGCTATTAATTAATTGCTCATTAAATACAACAAAAGAATCTTTTATTTTAAGATAAAGGTCTTTTTGTAAAAGGAATTCTCCATACCATACATATTCATAATTGCGGGTAAGTTCCCTGAAATGATGCAGGTTCGGGCTTTCCTTCAATTCGGAAATATACTCCTGGTTGGTCTTTTCCGGAGCATATTGAATAACTTCCAGGTCCTTTAAATTTTTAAGTGTTTTTAAATACCAATAGCGGATTGCCTGGTTAAAATCTGCTTTTTGCTCCGCATTATAAATAAACTGATCATAGGCATGAGCTGTTTTCAATTCTTCATTCTGTTCCTCATTCGGTAGAATATTTTTTCTTTTCATACCGGTAAAAAAGAAGCCACTTTGAATAAACACTTTATAAAAAATCACTCCTATAAAAAATATAGCCACCAACCAGAAAAAAACACTTGCGCCTTCAAAATTTAATAAACGCGAAATAAAGGAAGTATTTTGTTTTTCAGGTGAGCCCGGAAGTATTTGACCTGTTTCTTTATTAACGCGGACTGTATCTGCTTTCAAAGGTTGTTTTCTCAACAACGAATCAAGATAGTAGATGTACTTAAAATCACGGGAGTTCTTCCAATCATCCAGAGTTGTTGTGTCAGAATCATAAATAGGAAGATCCAATTCATTCTGCTTTTCGATCAATGTTGTATCCTGTGCAGGTACAATAAAGTTTGCAAACAAAAATGCAAGGACTAAAAGGAACCGGAATCTATTTCTCATATTCTACCCCGCTCTTTAAGAGTTTGCCATCCTGCATTTTAAAACCTGATTTATGTAGGCGGATAGGGTATAATATAAAATACCAAACAATCAGGAAAAACGAAGCTGTTAGGATAAGAATACTCACCGGGACAGGCAACCCAATATTTGTCGAGTTTTTCTGAAAAGTATTGCTCATTAAATGAGTGACATAGCTTTCAAAAAAAGAAGCAATCACAAAAAAGGGTATTAAACTCACGCATATTTTCATGGCATCTTTCGCCCCTCTTAAAAAAGATTCTTTGCGACTGTATGTCCCCGGAAATAGCCAACCTGTTCCCAGTACAAATCCCGCGCAGGAAGCTATCACGATGGATGAAATTTCTATCGTACCATGGATCCAGATAACTAATACTGACTCCCAACCCAACCCTTGTGAAAAAAAGATATATTGAAAACAACCCAACATCAAACCATTAGTCCACATAAACACCAGGGTGCCAACGCCAAATAACAATCCAAAAACGACGGATTTAAATGCAACACTTATATTATTAAAGGCAATCCGCACAAACATAGAAAATTGATTATCATCTTTATACACACCAAAGGGATCTCCGTTCCGAATATTGGAAATTGTTTTATCGTAATATCCCTGTTGCACATTGCTATTAAAAAAATCACGGGCATAATCCGGATCAACATGGACAGATATTAATGCAACACCAATAATAGCCAGGAATAATAAAAATGTAAAGAGCAATAATTTTTGATATTGCCTAAATAATAAAGGCAATTCATATTTCCAGAATAAAAAGAGGCGGGAAAAATTCTGTTTTTTGTTTTTATATATGCTTTGATAAATAGAGGCTGCGATTCCATTGATCCACCTGGTCACTTTACTTCTCGGGTAAAACGTTTTTGCATAGGAAAGGTCATCCAAAAGAGTCATAAAACGATCTGCCATTTCATCCGGGGAGGTCGTTTCTTCCTGCTGATATTTATTCCATTTATCAACATTTTTTTTAATGAATCTGGCTTCACGCATACGTATAATTAAATCCCTTCGTTTTATATTATGTCTAAATAAAACAATTTAGTGAGTATTAAACAAAAAAAGTGCATTTTTATTTTAAAACAATAAATTGCCTGATGCCATTGATAAAAATATCTACCATCTTCAATATAGATCTTGAGTTTGAAATAGCTCCGGTTTATAATAGAATTTTTGCCTACCTGGTGGATTTTACGGTATTATTGCTATACGTCATCAGCATGAAATACCTTTATTACAATGGAGTAACTATTACGGAAGATTCTATGAACAAGCGGATGGGTATTGATATACTCACTATTTCCCTTCCCATGCTTCTCTATTCATTCGTGAGTGAAGTACTGTTGCACGGCCAAACAATCGGAAAAAAATTGTTCAATATTCGTGTAATCAGTCTTTCCGGAGGAGAACCCTCTTTGAGCCAATACCTGATCCGGTGGATGTTCCGTGTTTTTGAATGGCCATTTTTCTTTGGTTATATTATGTTTAGTGGCACAGCTTTCACTGCCTATATCCTGATTACTCTTTTTTTAGGATTAAGTGTCGCGATCATTATTGCAACCACAAAAAAGAACCAGCGCCTGGGAGATATAGCTGCAAACACTGTTGTAGTAGATACTAAATCCGATTTCAGTGTAGATGACACGATTTTTATGAACATAACAGAAGAAAATTACGAAGTAAAATTCCCGGAGGTCCTGCGCCTGTCCGATAGAGATATCAATACAATAAAAAATGTGCTGGATGTATTTTATAAAAGCCGTCAGCATGAATTATGTGAACGCGTAGCCTTAAAAGTTCAAAACGTTTTAAATGTTACAACCGATATGCCGGCGGAAATTTTTCTGCAAAAATTACTTACCGATTATAATTACCTGGCAACGCAGCAGGTTCCGACTAATCTTTAAAATCTTTTTTGCGGAATTTATGCCTGGCAGGACCATTTTTGGAAGGCTCAGATCTGCATAGATTCAAAAAATAAAAATGACCTCCTTCCCGTCAGATAAATCAACGTCAGATTAATTTCACAACCCTCTATTAAAAATGGGATATTGCCAAAAAACATACCTTCGCACCCATCATTTATAAAATAACCATTTTACTTTATATCAAAGGATGATTAATAACACGTCATAGGCGTTATCTTTTGAACAAAGAATGTCTTGTTTATTAACTTGCAGCCAACAATGAGAAAAAAAATCTTTTCAATATTAAAATACGCACTCTTCCTTGGAATTGGCGTTTTTTTGATCTGGTGGCAGATAAGCAAAATGACGGAGCTCCAAAAACTTCAATTTGTAGAATCTCTTAAAAATGCTCATTATATCTATTTGCTTCCAATTCTTATCATGGCCATTCTGAGTCATTTGAGCAGAGCTATCCGATGGAAAATCATGTTGGAGCACATGGGATATCATCCTTTCACTTCAAACACATTTTATGCAACAATGACCGGATATTTTGCAAATAATTTTGTACCACGCGCAGGAGAGGTCATGCGGTGCACCATGCTCGCAAAATATGAGAAAATTCCTTTTACAAAAGCTTTTGGTACGGTGATCGTGGAAAGACTTTTTGATTTTGTTTGTTATATAGGTATCATTATTATTACATTCCTGATCCAGATACAAACAGTGAGTGATTTTATTAAAGAAAAAATGGACGCCATTGTTCCGCAAAAATTCTTCATCTCACTCTGGTTGATTGCCGCAGTAGTCATCGCTGTCATTTTAATTTCATTTTTCATAATCAAATGGGGACATAAAAAGTTTGCCCATCTTGGCATCGTTAAAAAAATAAACCAAATCACGAAAGGTTTAAAGGAAGGGTTGTTAACCATCATCCATCTTAAAAAAAGAAAAGCTTTTCTACTCCATACCCTCTTTATCTGGACAATGTATGTTTTACAGGTATATGTAGGTTTTAATGCTCTGAACATCACTTCAGGTCTGGGTATTGGCGCAGCATTCAGTGTGCTAACTTTATCCACGCTTGCCATGATCATTTCTCCCGGAGGCATCGGCGCTTTCCCCGTAGCTGTGCAGCAGGTTTTATTAATTTACCATGTGGATAACATCTCATTTGGCTGGCTGATTTGGGGAGCAAATACAGGAATAATCATCCTGTTGGGAATTACAAGTTTTTTATTACTTCATTTCAAAAATAAAAATGAAACAGACAAGCAACATCCAAGAGCGGATCTTAGAAGGTCCGGAAGTTCTGAAGCAAGTGAAACGGTGGCGATTAAAGGGTAAAACGATAGCCTTTACAAATGGCGTATTTGATATTTTTCATGAAGGCCATCTGACCATACTTTCACAAGCGGCCTCTTTTGCTGATATACTGGTAGTAGGTATAAATTCAGACGCTTCCGTAAAAAGACTGAAGGGAAAAAGCAGGCCGGTTAATAATCAAACATCCAGAGCACTACTTCTTGCCTCATTAATTATGGTGGATGCCGTGATCATTTTTGAGGAAGATACTCCCTTGGAATTGATCTTAAAACTGGAACCTGACGTATTAATCAAAGGCGGTGACTACACAATAGACATCATCGTAGGAGCGAAAGAAACCATAGCAAGAAAGGGCAAAGTAGAGATTATCCCGATCGTAGAGGGATTTTCAACCACAGGGCTTATTGAAAAAATAATCAAAGGTTAAGGCAAGTCATTTTTTTTTGTGGAAATTCACCAGGAGAGGTTTGATCAGATCATCCATTTTTAAGATATACCATCTTGATTTATAAAATAGGCCAAAGGCCATTTTGTAAATCTTAGAAGGTATTATTCCGATACTAAAGTTGTTCGGACCATTTATAATTTATATTCGGTACCAATTAATTTTGGTAGAAATTTTGATTGCTTAAACTTTCATAAAAACGATTTACAAAAAAGCAGTGACCATTGAATACTCCTAAAATCATCATAAGAGATATTAGTTGGCTTTCATTTAATGAAAGAGTACTCCAGGAAGCGGAAGATAAAACTGTACCTATCAATGAACGAATTCGCTTTTTTGGCATCGCTTCCAGCAATCTGGATGAGTTTTTCAGAGTCCGCGTTGCTACTCTAAAACGTATGGCCGTCATTGACAGTAAAGGAAATTTTCATCTTGAAAATGATCCCCGCAAGATATTGGATGAAATCAACCAGATCGTATCCAGGCAACAAAGTGAGTTTCATAAAGCATGGCTGGACATACTTGAGTGCCTGAAAGAGCAACATATTTTCCTGGTTAATGAAAAAGAATTAAACCCTGAACAGCAAAAATTTGTTTTTCAATATTTTAATGATACGGTAAGAAGTAATATCGTGCCTTTAATGGTTGAAAGTATTGGTGTATTCCCCACGTTAAATGATCAATCCATTTATTTGGCATGTAAGTTATCTGATTCAGAAGGGAAAATTCCGCACCGGTATTCTCTTATTTCTATTCCAACACGGCTATCAAGATTTCTTGTGTTACCAGCCACTTCATCGGGGGAGTATATTATTTTGCTGGAAGATGTGATCCGGTATTGTCTACCGCTCGTCTTCAGCTATTTTGATTATGATACTTTTTCCGCGCATACCATAAAAGTTACCCGCGATGCAGAAATCGATATTGATATTGAGATGGATGATTCCGTGATTCTGCAATTAAGAAAAGGATTAAAGAATCGTAAAAAAGGAAAACCTGTTCGCTTTACTTTTGAAAAGGAAATTGATAACGGCCTATTGAATTACCTGATTAAAAAACTGGAACTGACAAACAGGGATAATATTTTGGCTGGCGGTCGGATCCATAATTTTAAAGACTTTACAGAATTCCCGGAAGCTGTTTTTAATCTCAACGAAGACAGAAAAAAACCTTTTATCCATCCTCTTCTCCAGGAGGCCAAAAGTGTCACTGATCAAATTTTACAACGAGATATTCTTTTAAATTTCCCGTATCATTCGTTCGACTCTGTCATTGACATCCTGCGAGAAGCAGCAATAGTACCAGATGTACTTAGCATAAAGATCACCTGTTACAGACTGGCCTCCGATTCAAAAATTATCAATGCCTTGATAAATGCGGTCAGAAATGGAAAGGAGGTAACTGTCGTGCTGGAGCTAAGGGCACGTTTTGATGAAGAAGCAAATATGGAGTGGAAAACTATACTGGAAGATGCCGGGGTGAAAGTATTTATGGGAACGCATAACATAAAAGTGCATGCAAAAATTTGCTCCATTACAAAAAAGATCAAAAACCAGACAATTCATTATGGATTTGTCAGCACAGGAAATCTGAATGAAAATACAAGTGCGGTTTATGGGGATCATTGCCTTCTGACCAGCAATAGGTTAATAATGGATGATATAAATAAAGTGTTCGCTTATCTGGAAAATCCCAAAAATCAACATATTCTCAGACAGTGTAAATCAATTCTTGTGAGTCCAATGTCCATGCGTAAGCAATTAACCGGGCTAATCAATAAAGAAATAAAAAATGCAAAAGCAAAAAAACAAAGTTCTATTATCCTGAAAATGAATTCGCTGAGTGATCAAAAACTTATTTTAAAATTATATACCGCTGCAAAAAGCGGCGTGAAAATAAAAATGATCATCCGTGGGATTTGTTGCATGCTTACCCAAAATAATAAATACCGGAAAAAAGTGAAGGCAATCAGTATCGTCGATGAATACCTGGAACATGCACGGATAATGGTTTTTAATAGTGACGAAAAAGATACCATGTATATTTCCTCTGCAGACTGGATGGTGCGTAATATTGACCACCGCATTGAGGTAGCCTGTCCTGTTTTTGATAATGAAATTAAACAGGAATTAATGGAAATCCTAAACATTCAATTAAGGGATAATGTAAAAGCACGGATTTTAAATAACAAACAAAGCAACGAATATGTACCTTCAAATAACGATCCTGCTATCAGGTCACAGTTGGAAACCTATCATTATCTTTTAAATAAAAAATATACAACCATTGAAACTGGCAGCAATTGATATAGGCAGTAACGCCGCAAGATTACTCATTACAGAAGTCATAAAAGACGAAAAAGAAAATGTATCCTTTAATAAAGTCACACTTGTCAGAGTTCCATTAAGGCTTGGTTTTGATGTATTCGAAACGGGTGAAATTTCACCAAAAAAGATCGGCCTCTTTTTGGAAACCATGAAAGCTTTTAACCACCTGCTCAATGCTTTTGAAGTAAACCATTTTAAAGCGTGCGCTACCTCTGCTATGCGTGAAGCAATCAATGCTAAAGAAATAACCCGGATCATAAAAAAAGAAACCGGCATAAAGATCGATGTCATTTCAGGCAGCCAGGAAGCATCCTATGTTTTTGAAAACCATATTGCGGAGAATTTAGATAAAAACAAATCCTATTTATATATAGATGTCGGCGGCGGAAGTACTGAACTTACTTTTTACAGTAAAAATAAAATGGTCTTCAAGCACTCTTTTGAGATTGGAACCATCAGACTTCTAAAAAACAAAGTGAAAGAAGAGCATTGGGATGAGATGAAAGAATTTATTAAAAAGAGGACACAAAATTACGGAGAAGTTACGGCGATTGGCTCCGGAGGTAATATCAATAAAGTATATTCCTTAAGCAATAGAAAAGATAACAAAGCATTACCCATTGAACTTTTGCGGAATTATTATAAAAATATCGGTAGCCTGTCTTTGGCAGAACGAATGGCTGAATATAATTTAAAAGATGACCGGGCAGACGTGATTATTCCGGCACTTCAAATCTATATCAATGTGATGAAATGGGCAGATGCAGAAGAAATTTATGTTCCAAAGATTGGTCTTGTGGACGGATTGGTACAACATTTATGGAAAGAGATCAATAAATAAGGACATGCTGAATGGGGGAAGCACATCCCGGAATAAAGTGGTTTGTTCCGCCTACCATTGGTCATTATTAGGTTTCCCCTGTGGAGAAAACCATCCATCTAATATAATAATCTTTCCTTTTAAAAATTCTATTTTTGTACGTGCGATTGCTTAGCGGACTTGCTTATTCTAATGCAGGACATTTCCTTCTTATCGCTGCTTTAAAATAATATAAACAATGTCAGTAAATAAAGAAGTTAAAAAAATAACGACCAACACTCTGCAGAAAATGAAGGAAGCCGGTGAAAAGATCTCTATGCTTACGGCGTATGATTATTCTTTTGCGCGGATTTTTGATGAAGCAGGGATCGAAATTATTTTGGTTGGCGACAGTGCAAGCAATGTCATGGCCGGTCATGAAACTACCCTTCCCATTACGCTTGATCAGATGATTTACCATGCGGCATCTGTTGTACGCGGGGTACGTCGATCTTTAATTGTTGTGGATCTCCCCTTCGGCACATACCAGGGAGACAGTAAGGAAGCATTGAAATCAACCATACGTATTATGAAGGAAACGGGCGCACATTCAATCAAATTAGAAGGGGGTGCGGAAGTCATAGAATCAGTAAAAAGAATTGTAGGCGCAGGTGTACCCGTGATGGGGCATTTGGGTTTAACGCCTCAATCTATTTATAAATTCGGAACGTACACAGTACGGGCCAAAGAAGAGGAAGAAGCAGCCAAACTTAAAAGTGATTCAGTACTTTTGCAGGAAGCAGGTTGTTTTGGACTTGTTTTGGAGAAAATACCCGCCACGTTTGCCCGGGAGGTATCGCAATCCTTATCTATTCCTACAATTGGAATTGGTGCAGGAAATGGATGCGACGGACAAGTTTTAGTGATGCATGATATGTTGGGAATAAATGTTGATTTCAAACCAAGGTTTTTAAGAAAATACCTTAACATGTATGAACAGATCACAGGAGCAGTGCAAGCGTATATTGGAGATGTAAAAAGTGGGGATTTTCCGAATGAGAAGGAGCAGTACTAGTTCGGAGTAATAGGTCAGAGTTCAAAGTTCAGAGTTCAGAGTTCAGAGTTCAGAGTTCAAAAGTTCAAAGTTCAAAGTTCAAAGTTTAAAGTTTGTAGTTAGGAGTTTTTTTAGGCTGTAAGCTCATTGCTCAAAGCTCAAAGCTTTGGGTGTAATTCGTGCCTAAAATTAGTGTTTAAAATTTGGGATTTATATAAATAATCACTTAATAAAATAAAAATACAATGCAAGGATTTTTAAAGGATTTAAAGATTACTGAAATCAATAAAGGAGTATCTACCGGAACAAAATGGATGACTACTTCCGGAGAAAACTATACGTCCTTCTCGCCTGTAGATGGAAAGAAAATTGCCACGGTGAACTCTTGTGACAAAAGAAGTTTTGATATCGTTTTGGAAACCGCCGAAAAGGCTTTCCAGGAATGGCGCGGCTGGACAGCACCTGCACGTGGCGAAATCGTAAGACAAATTGGAAATGAATTGCGTAAAAACAAAGAAACGTTAGGCAAACTTGTAAGCTATGAAATGGGAAAAAGTTTGCAGGAAGGAATGGGCGAAGTACAGGAAATGATTGATATTTGTGATTTTGCTTTGGGGCTTTCCCGCCAGCTATACGGATTAACCATGCACAGTGAGCGACCTGGGCATCGCATGTATGAGCAATATCATCCACTGGGAGTTGTGGGGATTATATCTTCTTTTAATTTCCCTGTAGCGGTTTGGAGTTGGAACAGTATGATCGCCATGGTATGTGGTGATGTTTGCATCTGGAAACCTTCTGAAAAAACGCCTCTGTGCGCTGTGGCGTGTCAGCATATTATATCAAAAATTTTCAAAGAAAACAAAGTTCCTGAAGGAGTGTGTAACCTTATAGTAGGTGCACGCGATCAGGGAGAATGGCTTTGTGAAAATCCAAAAGTGGCCATGGTTTCGGCTACCGGTTCTACAAGGATGGGGAAAGAAGTAAGTGCAACAGTAGGTGCAAGACTAGGCAAAAGCATTCTTGAATTAGGAGGTAATAATGCCATTATTGTTTCACAACATGCCGATCAGCACATTGCTTTAATTGGTTCTGTATTTGGCGCGGCAGGTACTGCCGGGCAACGTTGTACAACCACCCGACGCATCATTATTCATGAGACTATTTATGATGAATTTAAAAAGAAACTGGTGAATGCCTACAAACAATTAAAGATCGGAGATCCGTTAAAGCAAGAAAATCATGTAGGGCCATTAATTGATAAAGACGCGGTAGAAAAGTATTTGGATTCTATAGCACAATGCAAGAAACAAGGTGGAAAATTTATTGTGCAGGGCGGAGTACTTAGCGGCAAAGGATTTGAAAGCGGCTGTTATGTAAAGCCATGTATTGCGGAAGTAACCAATGACATGGAAATTGTACAACATGAAACCTTTGCTCCCATTTTATACCTGATAAAATACGCTACACTTGAGGAAGCGATTGCACTTCAAAACGGAGTGCCGCAAGGATTATCCAGTTCTATCTTTACGCTTAATCTTCGCGAAGCAGAAACCTTCCTTTCCGCAGCCGGAAGTGATTGCGGTATAGCCAACGTAAATATTGGAACAAGTGGTGCCGAAATTGGCGGTGCGTTTGGGGGTGAAAAAGAAACCGGTGGTGGCAGAGAAAGCGGAAGTGATGCCTGGAAAGCCTATATGCGCAGACAAACGAATACGATTAATTATACAGATAAATTGCCCCTGGCACAAGGAATTAAATTTACGGTATAAATTATTTTAAGATAAATGACGACCTGCCATTCTGAAAAGGATGGCAGGTTTTTTATTGAAATTTAGTTCTCAAAAATAGTAATTTCTTCAATTATCGAATAACCCATTCTGTTATAATGCTGATTTTTATTTTCAAAAACCAAAACCGTCTTTCTTTAATGTGCGTAGATGAGTGTATAAATCATTAACCCTAAATTTTTAAAAATGAAACGTATTAAAATTGCAGGATTATTTATCCTGAGTGTTGTTTTATCAACAAACACATTTGCACAAACCAAAATGGTCGGTGGAGCTGCAATGTATCCTACTAAAAACATTGTAGAAAATGCAATGAATTCTAAAGACCATACAACTTTAGTAGCCGCTGTAAAAGCTGCAGGTCTTGTGGCCACACTTCAAAGCGCTGGACCTTTCACCGTATTTGCACCAACCAATGAGGCTTTCGATGCATTACCAAAAGGCACAGTGGAGACTTTATTAAAACCAGAGAACAAAGCAAAGCTTGCCTCAATTCTTACCTATCATGTAGTAGCAGGAAAATTATCTTCTAAAGACCTGATGAAAATGGCTGAAGCGAATATGGGGAAAGCCACTTTAAAAACGGTTGAAGGCGAAAACATCTTCATCACAATGAAAGGAAAAAGCTTAATGGTAACAGATGAAAATGGTGGAATGGCCATGATCACTATCGCGGATGTAAATCAAAGTAATGGCGTCATTCATGTCATAAACAAAGTTTTATTGCCAAAATAGAAGTTAGATAGGTCTTTGCCTCTTGTTCAAAACCAATCCAGACCGGGTTGGTTTTTTTATGCATTTTCCCTTAAAAAAATCCTGAAATGCCGCTCCGCTTCTTTAAAAAGATTCCTGATTTTCATACCTCTATCTATCGAAAATAATCTTCCAAAGAATCGCCGGTAAAACCGGTTTCATTTGAAGCTTACACATTTAGTCATTTTCTCACTACAATAGAATGCCTATCTGTTAAATACCCTCAAGAACTTTTTAACTTTCCCTTAAAACTCTTTCCAGGATGAAGATTTGTGTACTTTTTTCATCAAATCTGAGCCATTTTTAACTATTACATGAGTTGTGTACAGTGTTTCAGTTTGGCTTCATTTATGATTAATTATCACATATTATTTACAATATTATTTACACCTAAAAAAAACACAATGGACAAACACAATCATCACGGAGAAGCAGCAAAACATCATGATGCCGCAGCAAACAGCCATCGTGAGGCAGACAAAGCTCACAAAGCAGGCGATGAGGCTAAAAGTGCTGAGCATGCACATGCAGCACAGGGACATGGAAAAAATGCTTCTCAGCACGCGGATGAAGCCGCAAAAAGCCATGCTAAAAAACAAGGTGATCATGGTTCAAAATGATCGGCTTGAAATTAAATTCAAAATCTACAAAGAGAATTTAATTTATTTAAAGACTGCCTCTAACGAGACAGCCTTTTTTTTATCTTAAAATTCGAATGAGCAACAGGGCATACAGTCGTTTCTATTCTTTTATTAGAAAAAAACAGCTCAATTTTTATCAAAGGGGTTTCTTAGAGAAAACCTATCATCACAACTTGAAAGCAAGCCCCAGGCGGGCATTCGTTGCACCGCCAGCCACTAACTCAGCAAAAGCGCCCATGTTGTCAGAAAAATAATATTTACCTCCTACTAATGCGCCTAAGTATACCCCACTTTCATAGCTTTTACCCAAAGTACCTTCGTAAACATTATTTACCCAGGAGAATTTTCTATACCCGATAGTTAAACCGCCATATACATCAACATTATCCTTATTAATCTCCAAAAGTTCGTTGAAATGATAACTGGCTCTTAGTCCAAAATAAAAAGCACTGAATTTATACCCATTGTATTTAGTCGATAAATAATCAATGTTTGCTCCTACACTTACATCATCTGTTAATCCATATTCGAAAGATGCCCCCAAGGGGATACCACCACCGTAATAAGAATTTATCCCAATCCCAATATTCAATAATTTGTCTTCAAAGTTAAATGCTCCATTTTGAGCAATAGAAAAGGAGCTGATCAGAAAAACAGCACACACGGTGAAAATTGATTTTTTCATATTTTTTTTATTTTTATTTATTTAATAGAGGAGTATCGTTAAAATTAAGCTCAGGAAGAAATGGACTCTCAAAATAGATTCTCCCGGCAAAGAAAGGGAATGGAAAGATCTATATGAAAAATATTTATGGAGCTATACATAATTGGTATTTCTATGCAATCTGAATATAACATATAATTATCGCTCCCTTACCATGATTTTTTGATTTAATTACAAATATTTGTAGTCTTCTTACAAATAAAAATAAAAATGATAAAGATTAATAAATGGGTCATTGGTGCTTTTGTTTTGCTAGCCACTTCACCTGTAACCACTTTTGCGCAGCAAGAATTGATAAAATCAAAACCTGTTACAGAAAAAAAAATTGCTCCAAATGATTGGCATCAGCTTGATAGAGCAGAAACCGGATATTTTGGTATCAGCCTTGATAAAGCCTACGACTTTTTAAAGGGAAGAAAAAGCCAGCAGGTGGTTGTAGCTGTAATTGACAGTGGAGTGGATACATTGCACGATGCTCTTAAGCCGATACTTTGGAAAAATCCGGGAGAGATACCGGGAAATGGTATTGACGATGATAAAAACGGATACGTAGACGACGTGTATGGGTGGAATTTTCTGGGTGGTAAAGATGGAAGGAATGTAAAGGAAGATTCATACGAAGGCGCGCGCGTTTACTGGAAATTGAGAAATAAATTTGGTGACAATATGCCGGATACCAATACCCTTTCAGGGGAAGCAAAAGAACAAGCCATTGAATATTTAAAAGCAAAAGAAAAAGTAGTAGATGATGTAAATCCTGCCGAAACAATGATGCTGGAACGTTTGTTACCAAATCTTGAAAAAGGAGACTCAATCATTGCAAGGGACCTGGGGAAAACGGAATTTGACGGAAACGACCTAAAAGGATACAAACCTGTTCGGCCGGAAGCCAGAAATGCAGTAGCAATTTATATGAATATTAACCAGATGAATAATACAAATGACATCACGAATCAGCAAATTCTGGATAATTTACGTGGAGATATTCGAAAATCAGCCTCTGCTTCCACACCTCCAAAAGATTTCCGTGGGGAAATAGTGCAAGACAATTATGATGATATTAATGACCGTTATTATGGCAATCCGGATGTAATGGCCGGAACACCGTCACACGGAACACATGTGTCGGGAATTATCGGCGCGATTAAAAAAGGCGACGATGGAATGCGTGGAATTGCAAACAATGTGAGAATTATGGCAATACGTGCGGTACCCGATGGAGATGAGCACGATAAAGATATCGCGAACGCTATCCGGTATGCTGTGGATAACGGAGCAAAGGTAATTAGCATGAGTTTCGGAAAAGGGTTTTCTCCGGAAAAAAAATGGGTAGATGATGCCGTTAAATATGCAGCTACTAAAGATGTATTATTGGTTCATGCAGCAGGAAACGATGCAAAGGATATTGATACAGAAGATAATTATCCGAACGCGATTTTCCAGAATGGCGCTAAAGCAAAAAATTATATTACTGTAGGAGCGAGCGGCGATGCGACCAATGGCGGATTTACCGCTTCTTTTACCAATTACGGGAAAAATGATGTGGATGTTTTTGCTCCGGGTGTAAATATTTACAGCACACTTCCCGGTGGCGATAAATATGGCAGCATGTCAGGCACAAGCATGGCGGCTCCGGTTGTTTCAGGTCTTGCTGCTTTAATTCTTGAATACTTTCCTACACTAAGTGCTGAACAAGTTAAATATGTAATTGAAAAATCTGTATCACCTGAAATAGAAAAGGTGAATTTACCGGGAGGTGATGGTAAACTAGTGAGCCTTGGCGATATTTCAAGAACGGGCGGAGAGATCAACGCGTATAATGCTGTAAAACTAGCTTCTACTCTTAAAGGAGAAAGAAACGCAGAAAAGGGAATTCTTCCTAAATCAAAATTAAAATCCCGAAAAAGAGGTTAAAAAAAATAAACAACAAAACGATTCATATATCATTATTTTAAAAAAAGTCCGGCTGAAAAATAGCCGGACTTTTTTATTATTAAAAGACAATCTCCATAATGGAATTGATAGCATATATGTTCCCTATAGTCCGGGCTTTTTGGTAGACAACCTGCATCATCTTTTCAGTAATATAACAGCCATCTAATTCAATGAAATTGGTCTATTCCGACAATAGAATCGGTATCAGGTCCTTTAATTTGCGTTTCTATAAATTTTAATGGTGGGAAAAAGCCTATATAAATGTTAAAATCATTTAACACCTTTTGTCATCAAAATGCAATTAGTTTTGCTACCTAATTGAAACTAAATGAGGCCTTTACCAGCAACTTTCCCCCCTTACTTTAATACATATATAAAATTAATTCCAGAAAATGATGTAATGAAAGCATTAAGAAATCAAACCCTTCGTGCTGAAACTTTTTTTGATCGCATTTCTGAAGAACAATCTTTCTACAAATATGCTGATGGAAAGTGGACAGTAAAAGAAATTTTGCAGCATGTAATCGATACGGAAAGGATCTTTTGCTATCGGGCTTTGGCGATTGCCCGGAAAGAAATAGCTACTTTACCCTCCTTCGATGAACATAAATATGGTGCAAATTCCTTTGCAAATCAACGGTCATGGAATGATTTAACAGAAGAATTTAAAGTGGTCCGCCAAGCTTCTATCTTACTCTTTAACTCTTTCACAAACGAGAACCTGCAACGGTCGGGAAACGTGAGCGATTACCAAATGTCTGTATTGGCTATTGGATATACAATAGCCGGCCATGTGTCACATCATATGAATATTATCCGGGAAAGATACCATGATATCAATATTCCCTAAATCATATTTGTATCTTTAACAAAAAAAAGAGGTGAAGATATTTTCTGCTCCGCAAATAAAAGCATGGGATGCCTGCACAATTCAACAGGAAGAAATCCATTCGATCGATTTAATGGAACGAGCGGCAATAACCTGTTTCAATTGGATTACGCAACATTTTGAGCTTGATTCTTCCTTTATAATTTTTTGTGGAAGAGGAAATAATGGAGGTGATGGAATTGCTATTGCCCGGTTATTACATGAGCATAATTATAAAGTAGAGGTTTTTGTTGCAGGCTTAAGTCGGGGGTCAAACGATTTCGAAAAAAACCTTTGCCGCTTCAGAGAAATCAGTAATAATATTGTATTCCTTAATAAGGAAGAAGCTTTTCCCCCTCTTAAAAATGAAATTGTAATTGATGCGCTTTTTGGGACAGGTTTAAATAAAAGACCTGCGGGAATTTACCCATTTCTCATAGATTACATCAATGAAAAAGCAAAAACAATCATTTCTATTGATGTACCAAGTGGCATGTACATCGATAATACATCGCTGGGTAATAAAATTATAAAGTCTAATTTTACCTTAACTTTTCAGAATGAAAAACTAGCCTTCCTAATGCCGGAAAATGCAGGATATAACGAATATATAAAAATGTTGGATATTAAATTATCCGCAGAATATGAGGAGAATGAAAAATCTTTGTACGAGTTAGTCGACGGCCCTTTTGTGAAGAAAATTTATAAATCAAGAAAGGCGTTCACGCACAAAGGAAATTACGGTCATGCCTGCCTGATCGCCGGAAGTTACGGTATGATGGGAGCAGCCGTTTTAGGTGCAACGGCATGCATCAGAAGCGGTGTTGGAAAAATGACTTGCTTCATTCCAAAAACAGGTTATGATATTCTCCAGGTTTCAATACCGGAAGCCATGTGCAAAACATTTGGCAAAAAACATCTTAAAAAAATAAAAGATGACTTTAATTTCGATGTGCTGGCGATAGGCCCCGGTATCGGTATGGCATCTTCACTTAAGGAACTTTTAAAAAGTATTTTTAAAAAGTTTAAAAAGCCCATGGTAATCGATGCCGATGCGTTGAATGTTCTAAGCCAAAATCCATCTCTTTATAAAAAAATTCCGGAAGGAAGTATTCTTACGCCGCATCCGAAGGAATTTGAGCGATTGTTTGGAAAAACCCCCTCCGATTTTCACACAATAGAGCTTGCATTAAAAAAAGCTGCTGAATTCCGCATCTACATTGTTTTAAAAGGTCACCATACTTTTATTGCTACTCCTTCAGGAAAAGGATATTTTAATTCTACCGGCAACGCCGGAATGGCTTCCGGTGGTTCAGGAGATGTACTCACCGGAATTATAGCCGGTTTACTGGCTCAAAAATACCATTCGCTTCAAGCTTGTTTGCTCGGTGTTTATTTACATGGACTTGCCGGCGATCTGGCTTCCCGAAGCCTAACCCAGGAAGCGATGAAAGCCGGAGACATCATTGATTATTTGCCGGAAGCGTATAAAGAAATAATGAAAAAGTAAACTTTAATCAGCTAATACCATTAGGTGCTGGCTGTTAGCCCTTACTTCCGGACTCAAAACTCATTACTCATAGCTGATTGTGCACCCCTTTTTTTTATATTCCCCGTCCAAATAATATATTTTTTCTACTCTATTCCTTATTCGTCCTTTTTACCCTATTTTTGCCACCCAAAAAATTAAGTATAAACTGATATGAATAATTTGATTTACGTAATACCAGCAATGGGTATTGTTGGTTTGCTTTACACGCTGATTAAGTTTAAATGGGTTAGTAAACAAGATGCCGGTAATGCAAAAATGAAAGAGATCAGCAATTATATTGCAGAAGGATCTATGTCATTTTTGAAAGCAGAATATAAGGTGATGGGCTATTTTGTAGTTATCGCTGCCTTATTATTAGGAGTTTTAGGTGCCACCAGTGAAAATAATCATTGGAGTATTGCTATTGCATTTATTATTGGTGCATTATTTAGTGCCCTCGCAGGTCTTATAGGTATGAAAGTAGCTACCAAAGCGAATGTACGTACAGCCCAGGCCGCACGTACCAGTCTTTCAAAGGCCTTAAATGTTTCCTTCACCGGAGGAGCAGTTATGGGATTAGGAGTAGCGGGTCTTGCTGTTCTTGGCCTCGGTGGTTTATATATTATTATCAAAGCTATTTTTGCCCCCGAATCCGGTGTTGATAGCCTGGAGATGGAGCGCACGATAGAAATTCTTATTGGTTTCAGTTTAGGTGCGGAGAGTATTGCTCTATTTGCCCGTGTAGGTGGTGGCATTTATACAAAAGCCGCTGACGTAGGTGCTGATCTTGTAGGTAAAGTAGAAGCAGGAATTCCGGAAGATGACCCAAGAAATCCGGCAACCATTGCTGATAACGTAGGTGATAACGTGGGTGACGTAGCAGGTATGGGAGCAGATCTCTTTGGTTCTTACGTAGCAACGGTTTTGGCGACGATGGTTTTGGGAAGAGAAACTTTTTCCAATGATGCCTTTGGTGGATTTGCCCCGATTCTTTTACCGATGTTGATCGCCTCTATGGGAATTATATTTTCCATTATCGGAACCTTCATGGTTAAAATCTCTGACAGTGCAGGATTACATACAGCAGTTGTTCAAAAAGCCTTAAACCTGGGTAACTGGGGTTCTATTGTACTCACAGCAATTGCTTCATACTTCCTTGTGATGTGGCTTATGCCTGATACAGATATGACTTTAAGAAATTACACCTTCACAAAATATGGTGTTTTCGGAGCTATTATAGTAGGGCTTATTGTAGGTACTTTAATGAGTATTATTACAGAATATTACACGGCTATGGGTAAACGCCCGGTACAATCAATTATCCGCCAATCTTCCACCGGCCATGCTACAAATATCATTGGCGGACTTGCAGTTGGTATGGAAAGTACTATGCTACCAATCCTGGTTCTTGCTTCAGGTATATTCTTTTCTTATATGTGCGCAGGTCTTTATGGTGTAGCAATCGCTGCGGCAGGTATGATGGCGACAACAGCAATGCAATTAGCTATTGATGCTTTCGGACCTATTGCAGATAATGCAGGTGGTATAGCCGAAATGAGTGAATTACCAAAAGAAGTTCGTGAAAAAACAGATATTTTGGATGCAGTTGGTAACACAACCGCCGCTTCAGGAAAAGGATTTGCTATTGCTTCTGCCGCTTTAACCGCTTTGGCATTATTTGCAGCTTTTGTGGGTATCGCTAAAATTGACGGCATTGATATTTACCGTGCAGATGTACTTGCAGGATTATTTGTGGGTGCAATGATTCCATTCATTTTCTCCTCTCTTGCTATACGTGCAGTGGGTGAAGCGGCCATGGCCATGGTAGAAGAAGTACGCAGACAGTTTAGAACGATTCCTGGAATTATGGAAGGAACAGGTAAACCGGATTATGCAAAATGTGTTGAAATATCAACAAATGCTTCCATTAAGAAAATGATGTTACCGGGTGCTATTGCATTGATATCTCCGGTACTAGTTGGATTTGTTTTTGGACCGGAAGTTTTAGGTGGATTCCTGGCAGGTGCTACCGTAACGGGAGTATTAATGGGTATTTTCCAAAACAACGCCGGTGGCGCATGGGACAATGCAAAGAAATCATTTGAGCAGGGTGCCGTCATAAATGGTGAAACCTATTTCAAAGGCTCTGAGCCTCATAAAGCATCTGTTACCGGTGACACTGTTGGTGATCCGTTTAAAGATACCTCCGGACCAAGTATGAACATCCTGATCAAATTAATGTGTATCATTTCACTGGTAATTGCTCCAACGCTTGCGAGTATTCATAAAGATTCTATCATTGAACACCGTAAATTAAAAATGGAGAACCTGATTTTAATGGATAAAGCGACAAGCAGTGAAAATCTGAATATTGATAACTGGACATTTGAAACAGCCGGTTTAAGTACAGAAGCGAAAGTAGAAGTAAAAGAATTATTGGCTGATTTGAAAAAGGATCATTTACTGACAAGTCATTCTTTTTCAGTAGCTGTTCAGGATAACGTATTATTCATTGATGGAGAAAAGCAAACGCCGGAAATTAGTGCAAAATATAAAAAACACCTGGATACAACCGGTAATTTTATTACAAAAGAGCCGAAGTAAATTACATGAAAAGAAAAGAAAATTTCCTTCTTTAAAAAAAGATTTATAATAAAAACACCCCGGATTTTCCGGGGTGTTTTTATTTGTAGTATTCCAACAAACCGCCTGTATCAGGAGGAAAAAAACTTTGAGCATCCCTATAATCTGCGGCTTGTGTTCTGAAAATAATAGCTTTGAGTTTATTCAGAAGTTGAAGTTTATGAATTCGTGTAATTCGTGCTTAAAATTCGTGTTTAAAACTTTTATTTAACCTGATTTACCAGTATATTTATTAATTCTTGAACCCCACGCGTAGCCGTATTTTTTAGCACATGAAAATTATGATGCGCCGGTAAAACCGGTGGATTTTTATCAATAATATATTTGGGAATACCATCTGGCAGATAATCAATTAATCCGGCGGCAGGATATACCTGCATGGACGTGCCCGCCAGAAGGAATAAATCTGCAGTGCCCATGATTTGCGCTGCATCCATTATATGCGGTACTTGTTCGCCAAACCACACAATATGTGGCCTCAACTGCCCGCCATCTGCAGCCTTATCGCCATAATGAATATCTCCCCTTATTTCGGATACGATTTCTTGCCCCCGGAACTTTAATGTCTTTTCACTGCGCATTTTAAATATCTCCCCATGGAGATGAAGTACATTTCCGGAGCCGGCTCTTTCATGAAGATCATCCACATTTTGAGTTATGACCGTAACCTTATAATACTTTTCCAGTTCCGCGATTCCAATATGTGCAGCATTTGGAGAAGCACCTTCTACATCTCTCCGGCGCATATTATAAAAATCAAGTACCAATTCAGGGTTTTTTTTCCAGCCTTCCGGCGAAGCTACTTCATACACATCGTATCCCATCCAAAGTCCGTCGCTATCCCGAAAAGTTTGCAAACCGCTCTCCGCACTTAATCCTGCGCCGGTAAGCACTACTAAATGTTTTTTCATAATTCTTGTTTTACCTTAGAAAGGTATGAAATAAACCCCCAAAAAAGGCAACTCAATTGTCCTATTTACCCTCACTGATCATCAAAATCATTTCCCATTCCTCAGGGGTTACTTTTTGAACAGATAACCTGGAATTCTTTACTAATTCCATTTCAGATAGTTGTGGAATTCCTTTGATCGTTGCCAAAGAAACCGGACTTTCTAATTTTCTTACAGGCTTCAGGTCTACCACCACCCAATTAGTATTGTCCGTTGTGGGATCCTGGTACGACTCTTTAACCACTTTCGCAATCCCGACAATTTCCAGTCCTTCGTTACTATGGTAATAAAAAATTTCATCCCCTTTTTTCATTTCACGCATATTATTTCTTGCAGTATAATTTCGCACACCATTCCAAAAAGTCTTTTTATCTTTTACAAAAGTGCCCCAACTATATACAGAAGGTTCTGATTTAACCAACCAATAATTCATAAGTATATTTTAATGCTCAAAATACTGAATTAAGACCATTTGGTAAATAATTTACGTATATTACATAAAGGCTCTAAATTAACACGTAAATTTGCTGCCCACACGGTATCAGTTTACTATGTAAAACCATTTAAAAAATTAAACCTACACTCATGTTAAGTACATTCTCCATAGCAACTTTACTTTTTGGAATGCCGGGCGGCACTGAATTAGTTCTTATTTTAGTCGTTATACTATTGTTTTTCGGAGGTAAGAAAATACCTGATCTGATGCGTGGTATCGGACGCGGCGTTAAAGAATTTAAGGATGCCAAAGAAACACCCGGCAAAGAAATTCCTTCCGAGACAAAATAATATCTTTTTACAAGCTTAAAGAGGTGATTCATTTGGAATATTTAGATAAAACGATAGGATTTATTTTCTGCTTTCAAGTGGGAGATCATTTCTGTTTTAACTAATTCTTTGCTGAAATACTTCCGTTTGGAAATATTTTTTGATTCAATGTGTTTTCATATTGAATGGCCATTTTATTCTATCTTCTTTTTATTCATTAGAATACGGAAAGGTATTTTTTTTCGTTATGTCTTCTACAGATCGATCAATAATCGGTCTTTTTTAATTTATAAATCACTTTGAAAAGGCTGGCATTCGATCAAAATACTTATAGGACTATATTTAAATACAACATAATAATCTGCCAATGCTGGTCATTAAATCGGTTGTTTTGGCAATTAGAAGCTTTATTTTTACCGGATTTTAGAATGGCATTGATGTTGAACATCCACTCCATGATGAGAAATTAATTTTCGTCAATAATATTATTGACATATTGACAAGTGAAATAACTATATGAGTAAAAACTTTTTTATGGGTGGCCCCGAGGATGAGATGGAATTTATGCCTATCATTCCTTTACATGAAGATAACGACCAAAATGATGACCAGGAGATTCCTGCCGAAATTCCACTGCTTCCCTTAAGAAATACGGTTCTTTTTCCTGGAGTAGTTATACCAATTACTGTAGGACGTGATAAGAGTATAAAAGCAGTAAATGAAGCGTATAAAGGGGATAAATTGATTGGTGTTGTATCTCAAAAAGATAGCCAGGTAGAAGAACCTGCTATCGCTGATTTAGTTGATGTAGGCACGATAGCTAAAATCATTAAGATGATAAAAATGCCGGATGGCGGCACTACAGTAATCATCCAGGGTAAAAAAAGATTTAGAACAGATGAAATCACCAGCGAAGACCCTTTTTTCAAAGCCAAAATTACTGTACTGATCGATGAGGGAATAAAGGATGATGAGGATTTTGATGTGATGGTAAGTTCAATCAAAGAGCTCTCCGGTCAGATCATTCAGCTCTCTCCTAACCTGCCTTCGGAGGCAAATATCCTTTTACGGAATATTGAGAACCCCGCATTTTTAATACATTTTGTAAGCAGCAATCTGAATACAAATATAGTAGATAAACAAAAGCTGCTGGAAATAGATAATGTAAAAGAAAGAGCAGAAGTTTTAATGAGTTTGTTGCAAACTGAATTACAATATGCTGAATTAAAGAATAAAGTAACCAATAAGACAAGGTCTGAATTAGATAAGCAGCAAAAAGATTATTTTCTGCAACAGCAGATGAAAGCAATCAAAGAGGAATTAGGCAGTGATAATGTGGCGGAAGTAAAAGAGATGCAGAAAAAAGCTGAGGCAAAAAAATGGCCTCTGGCTGCAAAAGAAGCTTTTAATAAAGGAGCTGAAAAACTGGAAAGAATGCATCCCAGCACGCCCGATTATTCTGTGATTTATAATCACCTTGATCTAATGCTTGATCTGCCCTGGGAAGAGTATACAAAAGATTCTTACGATCTAAAGAAGGCGAAAAAGGTGTTGGATAATGATCATTACGGAATGGATAAAATCAAAGAAAGGATTATTGAATACCTGGCGGTTTTAAAACTAAAAGGAGATATGAAGAGCCCGATTCTTTGTTTTGTAGGGCCTCCGGGAATTGGTAAAACATCCTTAGGAAAAAGTATTGCGAACGCGATCAAACGCAAATATACCCGTGTGAGCCTGGGTGGTTTACATGATGAAAGCGAGATCCGCGGACATCGTAAAACATACATAGGCGCTATGCCGGGAAGAATTTTACAATCCATCCGGAAAGTAAAAACAAGCAATCCTGTGATGATTCTTGATGAAATAGACAAAGTAGGAAAAGATCATCGGGGAGATCCATCCTCTGCTTTATTAGAAGTTCTTGATCCGGAGCAAAATAATAATTTTTACGACAATTACCTGGAGCTGGAATACGATCTGAGCAAAGTACTTTTTATAGCTACCGCAAATAGTTTACAGGAAATACAGCCTGCTCTTCGCGATCGACTGGAGATCATTCATCTGAGCGGTTACGCAATAGAGGAAAAAATAGAAATTGCCAAGCGTCATCTGCTTCCAAAACAAAAAGAAGCTCACGGTCTTAAGGATGTATCCTTTAAAATAAGTGACCAGGTGATGGAGAAGGTGATAGCCAGTTATACAAGAGAAAGTGGTGTGCGCGAACTGGACAGGCAACTTGCATCCATCATGAGAAAACTAGCCAGGCAATATGCTGAAAAGGGCAAATTAAAATCAACAGTAAGCCTTCCTGACATTGAAAAATATTTAGGGAAAACAATTTATAGTAATGAAATCTACAAAACGGCAAATATGCCGGGAGTAGCTGTAGGCCTAGCTTACACTTATGTGGGTGGCGATATTCTTTTTATTGAAACCGCTATGAGTGACAATGGAAAAGGAGACTTAAAACTTACGGGGAACCTGGGTAATGTAATGAAAGAAAGTGCTTCTACAGCCTTTAGTTATTTACAATCCAATGCAAAGAAATACGGTATTAACCCCGAATTCTTTTACAAAAATAATATGCATATACATGTACCGGAAGGTGCTACACCTAAAGACGGTCCAAGTGCGGGCATTACTCTTATGACTGCTATGGCCTCTTCCCTTACCGGCAAAAAAGTAAAACCATTTCTTGCCATGACAGGTGAGATTACTTTGCGTGGACAGGTATTACCGGTTGGTGGTATTAAAGAAAAAGTTTTGGCCGCAAAAAGATCCGGCATAAAAGAAATTATTATGTGCGCTCAAAATGAGAAGGACGTAGAAGAGATCAATCCGGATTATATTAAAGGCATTAAATTCAACTATGTAAAAACAATGCAGCAGGTTCTGGAGCTGGCATTAGTTTAATTTTATAGAGATACTTCATTGAAAATCCTGCTCCGGCAGGATTTTTTTATCCAATGTAATTTGCGGTTGCCAACTATAAAAAACACAACTTCCGGCCTGATTTCTTTTTTCTATACAAAATAAAAGATCCGCCAGTTAAAGCGGATAAGGAATAAGCAATTGATCTGACTTTTAAACTATTTTATTTCCAGTTTAAGGACTGATTGATTTTCAAAAAAGCCTTCCAGTTCATCTCCTACCAAACACTCTCCAACTCCGGCTGGTGTTCCGGTAAAGATCAGATCGCCGATGTTTAAAGAAAAGTAGGTGGAAATATGTGCTATAATATTATCAAAAGAAAAGATCATTTCTTTTGAATTGCCGTTCTGAACAATTTCTCCATTTTTTGTAAAATGAAAATTAATATTCTTTTTATCCAATCCGGGAGTAATGTCTATTAATTTACCGATAGCCGCTGAATTATCAAATGCTTTTGCCTTTTCCCAGGGAAGGCTTTTTTCTTTTAATATTTGTTGAATATCCCTTGCTGTAAAGTCTATTCCCACCGTGATTGCATTATAATATCCGGAGGCAAATCTTTCCTGGATATATTTTCCATTTTTAGAAATACGCACCACCAATTCAGCCTCATAATGCAATTCATTTGTAAATTCAGGATAATAAAATGGAGTATGTCCCTGAACCAAAGCACTTTTGGGCTTCATAAAAATAACAGGTTCAGAAGGAATTTCATTTCCTAATTCAGTTGCATGATTGACGTAATTTCGTCCAACACAGAATATTTTCATACTTAAGCAGATTTTTTATAACTCATTTTAGTTCTGTAAAAAATAAAAGACATTCTAAATTATTATGTCCGATAAATTCTAAGCGCTAAATATAAGATTATTTATGCTATTCATTGTTTTATCAATACCAATAACTGAAAAATTTTCTATTATTTCTATTGACTTTTCTATTTTAATTTTCACCAGAGGTTTTTCATCAGCTAACCACTTACTTAAAACAAATTCTACCTGCATCCCTTTCGGATACTGGTTGCCAATTCCAAACCTCAATTTTGGATAAACATCCGTGCCCAAAACAGCCTGAATATCCTTTAATCCATTATGTCCGGCATCACTTCCACTCTTTCTCAATCTAAGTTTTTCCAGGGGAAGAGCAAGGTCATCCACAATTGTCAAAGAATTTTCAATACTTATTTTTTCTTTATCAAGCCAATACTTCATCGCCCTGCCACTTAAGTTCATAAATGTCATCGGTTTTATACAGATATATTTTCTCCCTTTCCATCTCACTTCAGCTACATCTGCTAAACGGGCCGGTTGAAAAGAAACATCATGTTTCGCAACAAACGCGTCCAAAACGTCGAATCCTATGTTGTGACGTGAATGTTCATATTCCTTTCCGGGATTTCCCAGGCCTACTATTAAAAACTTTGACATTTAAACGTATATTATTGGAGACTTATTTTGTGACAGGATAAATAATCCATAGAATAAAAAACCTCCCTTTTTTTTTACTTTTATTTCCGGCCATTTAGGAGGCCTCACCGATTTTCTTCACTTCAAAATCTTTCATATTTTGAATTACACCCTGCGCCTCTATCTTTCCCGCTTCAATTAATTGTTTTAACCGCCACAAAATAAATGCATCTCCCGTCACCTGTTTTGATTTACTCAGAAATATGTTGATGACCCGATTGGCTTTTTGCCAGCTATTGGTTATAAATTCCAATAAATATTTATCAAAGAAATCAACATCATGCAGAGATAATTTTTTAGCCCCTTCCAGAATACGGACTGCTTTACCGGATTGGCAGATTTTAGCCCATTCATCGGGATCCAGTTCAAATTCTGAAGGAGTGATTACCCTGGCTAATTTTTTAGCTTTAAGGAACTCCTTCGGAAGAATCTCATGCAAATTTTCAGGATAAAAAATAGCTCCTTTTTCATTGATAAAAGGAAGATTATTTAGATGAAGAACATACACTCTGCCGGCATAATCTTTTAATTGAGCCATCAGCCAATAATAACCGCACACATCATGTTTGTTAGCAGCCACCCAAATCCAAATTTCTTCATTCTCATCCTTATCCAAATGAGCTTTAATGGCTTCAACCGCTTTCTCATCATTCACCAAACCACCATCTACTGACCCATCTACATCACCCTTCGCCAATACTTTTCGCCACCATTCCTTTCTTTCTTCTTTGCCTTCCGGGGTATAAATATCTCTTAAAGGGCCAACAGCAAAATCATCTTTTATTTCTATAATATCTTTTTTCAATGATTCGTCCAGTTCAAAACTTTTAGAAAGTGTTTTTACATCTTCCTGTTGAAAAACTATATGCATATATTTCGTTGATACTATTTTTTATTAATAAATAATCTCTTGAGAAGTGCTTTTTTTTTGTTTATGTGGAAGATAATGAATTGATCTCCTAATATCCAGGTTCCATTCTATTGTTAAAAAAAGGGTTCTTTTAAGCTACTGGCTCTGTTACTAAATCTACTTCTACTACCAGGTTTTCTATAATAAATTCCTGCCGGGCAGGTGTATTTTTTCCCATGTAATATTCAAGCAGATCTTTAATGGCCATTTCAGGCAAAAGCATCACGGGCTGTAGTTTGATTTCCTCTCCTATAAATTTGCCAAACTCATCCGGTGAAATTTCACCTAATCCTTTAAACCGGGTTATTTCAGGTTTGGCTCCTAACTTTGCAACGGCTGCCTGTTTTTCAGTTTCTGAGTAACAATAAATTGTTTCCTGTTTCTCTTTATTCTTTCCGGGCATTGTTCTTACCCTGAATAAAGGTGTTTCCAGGATATATACGTGGCCATTTTTCACCAGGTCCGGGAAAAATTGCAAAAAGAAAGTCATCAGTAAAAGACGGATATGCATTCCATCCACGTCAGCATCCGTCGCTATAACTATATTGTTGTAACGAAGATCTTCGTATCCGGTTTCAATATTCAAGGCATGTTGCAGGAGATTGAATTCTTCATTTTCATAAACCACCTTTTTCGTTAGTCCATAACTATTTAGCGGTTTACCTCTTAAACTAAACACAGCTTGAGTTTCCACATTCCTTGATTTGGTAATGGATCCACTGGCACTGTCTCCTTCCGTAATAAAGAGAGTAGATTCCAGTCGCTTTGCATTCGCCTCTTCCTTATTTTTCCCTTCAGTCATTTCATTAAAATGGAACCGGCAGTCGCGTAATTTCTTATTGTGCAAATTGGCTTTCTTTGCACGCTCATTCGCCAGTTTTTTAATGCCGGCCATGTCTTTCCGTTCCCGTTCATTCTGCTCAATCTTTCTTTTTATTGCATCGGATACTTCCGGATTTTTATGCAGAAAATTATTTAATTCTTTCCCTAAGAAATCAGCAATAAAGGTTTTAACTGCAGGACCTTTTTCCCACATAATACTGGACCCTAATTTTGTCTTTGTCTGACTTTCAAATACAGGTTCCTGTACGCGGATACTGACCGCGGCACAAATACTTCCACGAATATCGGATGCATCATAATCTTTCTTATAATAATCACGGATCGTTTTTACATAACCTTCGCGGAAGCCTAACAGGTGCGTTCCTCCCTGGGTAGTAAACTGGCCGTTTACAAAACTGTAATATTCTTCACCGTATTGGTTGTTATGAGTTAAAGCCACTTCAATATCTTCTCCTTTAAGGTGAATGATGGGATACCTTAATTCACCTTCAATCGTTTTACGCTGAAGCAAATCCAAAAGGCCATTCTTACTTTGATATCTTTTGCCGTTGTAGACAATGATCAGTCCGGCATTTAAGAAGCAATAATTCCAAAATTGATTATCCAGAAATTCCTGGATATAATGATAATTTTTAAATATTTTCTCATCCGGAATAAAGGTTACCTCCGTTCCGTTTTCTTCCGTTGTTTTAGCTTCTTTATGATCATTTACCAAAACCCCCTTTTCAAATTCCGCTGTTTTTTGTTTCCCTTCTCTGATAGAGGTTACTTTAAAATAATCACTCAAGGCATTCACCGCTTTGGTACCTACTCCATTAAGCCCCACACTTTTCTGAAAGGCCTTACTGTCATACTTAGCGCCTGTATTTATTTTACTCACTACATCCACTACTTTCCCCAGGGGAATTCCCCGGCCATAATCACGTACAGTAACGGTTTTATTTGAAATGGAAATCTCTACCCGCTTTCCATGGCCCATGGTATGTTCATCAATGCAGTTATCCATCACTTCTTTCAGCAATACATATATTCCATCATCATGACTGCTTCCATCACCCAGCTTACCTATATACATACCGGGGCGCAGCCTGATGTGCTCTTTCCAATCGAGACTTTTTATAGAATCTTCATTATAATCAAACATATTATTTTCAGTCATTTATCACAGAGAGTTTGGCAAAAGATACAAATTTACAACAAAAGAAAGTGATTATTTTTGGTAAAATAAATGAGCGGTTCTAAATTCCACACATATAAATAATTGGAGTTTCATAAGGAAAGTTCCCGCTGATTTTTAAATATAAAAAGGATTTAAAAATCCTCTGTTTTCAAAATTATATATTTTTTTCACTTAGAAATCCTTCAACGTAAAATGCGCTCCGAAGAAGACTTTTACGATTTTATACTTTACTCCGATCAGTGATTTAAAACCGGATTTTATCTTTTGAATTCTGTTAATACCTGGGATGTTTCCAATTTCCCTTTCGCGTCATAACTTTCAGACTTAACCATACCTATTCCCGGGGCATACCAAATAGTTTCCGTCGTTGGTTTGCCCATATTTTTGTTCATTCCCATTACTCTCATACCCGATTTACGCACACCGGTTACAGGCATACATTCAAAAGTACCAGCGGGAGTCGTAATTTTTTCTTTTGCACCTACTTTTCTTTCTGTAAGATTTGTTGTGATGATCATTTCCATACCGGAAGATTTAGTTTTCATGGTAAAATTCACATCATTTAATTTCTGTCCGGGATACATATTTTTAGGGATATCCATGAATCCTTCCCCGAATCCCATCTCCATATCTTCTAATACTGCATTACCCTGTGGGTTATCCTGCCCAGCTTTCATCATTGCCTGTTTCATAGCAGCTCCCATATCCACATATAAATTTTTACCGGAGCACAGGTAGCGGATATCCATGTCAATTCCTTCATCTGCTGAAACATTTACTTCAGAAATTTTCTTCCCGTTTTTGTTATAAACCTTTTTTACAACCATTATTGAATTGTTCACTTCTTGTTTTTTCCCACTTCCGGAAGTTGTTTTAAAGGACATAGTAGCTCCGGGCTTAAACCAGATATACTCATCACAATTGCCCGAAACCATCACCAGGCCATCTTTCATTTTAACCATTTTTGCCTCTTCCAAAGAATATGGTTCGTCATCGGCCAGAAAATTTACTCTACCCGGCACATCGGCCTCTGCCACGTCAGCATTTATTCCTACTTCATTTGTTGAATTTTTATTTTCCTTTTTCGTGCCCTCTTTTATAGAATTATCCACACCATCTTCTACTTTATCAAGGCCTTTATCTATGGCTTTATCAACTTTTCTATCAACCCTGCGCTCGGCCTGCTGCTCTATCTTTTTAGTGATTTTTTTTAGTATTTGCGCATTACTATCTGAGGTGAACAGACTTGCAGAGACAAATACGAATAACAAGGATATTTTTTTTAGATTTCTTACTTGCCGACTGCCTGATTGCTTTACATAAGCCGGTATCAGTTTTTTATTAACGGGGAAATTCGATTGAATTAATTCCAACAGTTTTTTAATCACTTTTTTCATAATAAAATTTTTGTTTAAAGAATATTTTAAATACAAATCCACTTGCAGGTGTTCAGGACAATATTTCCGGGTTAGTTCAAAAAGGATACAAGAGTTCGTGATGCTTGAAAGATAACATCTTGAAGATTTATTTAAGAGATATCTTTCAATGATTTAAATGTTAGATTAACAATTAATGGGTGAATATATCCATTTTTTTTACAATAAAAAATTCTGGTGTGGTTTAAATTCTGCCAAACTTATTTATTTCAAAATCTGACTTTTACCCTTAACTTTATAGTTCACCAAAAAAAAAGGAGGTATTCATGCAATCTACAGATAGAACATGGGTGCTTGCTGGAATATAATTTAGCAGGCTATCCTAAAAATAATCTGGACGCTAAGTCGGCGTCGAACCACCGGAAAAAGCCGGTGGTTTTTTATTTTTAAATTTTCAGGGTTACCGGGTTACCTTTTGAAATAAATGGTATAAATAGTTCTAAAAAATACACTTTGAAAAAATTATTATTTACTGCAATTATTGCAAGTTCATTAGTTGCTTGCAATTCAGCTTCAACAGACGTAGAAGCAACAAAAGATTCAATAAATGACCAAATTGAAAACAAAACTGATTCTTTGCAAAGCAAGGTTGACGAAAATGCTGATTCAGCAAAAGCCAGACTTGAAAAAAGCAGCGATTCAGTGAAAAATCAAGTAAATGAAGCTTTCGATAAAAAAGATTCATTAATGAAACATTAATTAAAAGCGGGGAAAATATCCTTAAATTTTAATACAAGCAATCGTTATAGCCCTCCTGTTCCCAGGGGGACTTTTTTTTGTGGGATATTTAATTTCTTAAAAAAATATTTTATTTGGTTGGATTTTTGATTGCTGAATTATCGTAGATTTAACCTAATATTATTAACTCATTTAAAAAACAATTAACTATGCGCTCAAAAACAATTATTTCTGCTTTATTTTTTGCAATGACTTTTGCATTAATGGTTCCTGCCTTTGCAAACAACACTGCTGCGGTTCCTGCAAACGAAACGCCTAAGGAGCTTTTAGCAAAACAAATCAATGCCCGGTTGATAGAAATTAAAACGATGGACAAGACTGATATGTCCAAGGCTGAACAGAAAGAATTAAGAAAAGAGGTAAAAGAATTAAAAGCTAAAGCTTCCTCTCAAGGTATTTATTTGTCCATTGGCGCTATTATTATCATTATTTTATTGCTCATTTTGCTTTTGTAATCGCTTAATGTGGAACATAAAAAAAGGCCTGATTAAAAAATCAGGCCTTTTTTTATGTTCATTTTTCTATGCTCTCTTTTTATCCGTTGCTATCATAACAACCCCAACGATGGCTAGGATACCGCCTGCATAGGTTGGCCACCCAATCCATTTATTTTCTGTCTTGCTAATTTGAATTGGACCTGCATCTATTATATTTTTCTCTACAGGAACATTGAAACCGCGTATAACAACCATAACAATACCAATTGCAATTAAAATCCAGCCAGCTGCTTTCATAATTTATGTTTTTAAGTTTTATAATATCCCGAATTAAACATATTTCATGCCTATTAAATATTTACAGAATTAGTCAAAAAAAATCCTTGAAGAGATCAGATTTTAAAAATAAATGAATCAGTTACCATTTAAAGAAGAATAAGATGTATTAAATTCTTTTATTGTCGACACGAGATTTTTACATGCGTGTAACTTCACTTAAAATCCACCCTAATCTGCAAACATAACTTCCGCTTAAAATCAAGGTAATGAAGACAGGCAAACGCTTACATCCAACATTGAACATTATTTTAGTTGTTAGGGATTTTCTTTACCTCCTCTTTTCAGCTGCTTCAAGGCATCTTCTGTTTCCGCTACCGGTAATGCACACGTTTTATTCCGGCATACATAAATCATAGTCTGATCCACGATGAATTTATTCTCTAACAATGGTAGGGTAGCTTTTTCCCCACCGAGAAAAATTGCTTCCGGAATAAATTCTTTTTGCAATTCCATTCGTTTTTGATTCCAATTCTTTCCAACAACGGCTACTTCATATGGCTTATGTATAAGTAAGGACATCACCTGTGCCCAATGACTGTAGTACCCCGGGTTCTTTACTGCATCTGACTTAATATTTTGTAACATTTGCTGCGCTTCTTTGCTATACGTTTCTTCTTCAAAATACATCCCCAAAATGAATAAATTTTTAGCCATTTGGCTGTTGGATGAAGGAATCACATTGTCTGTTGCTTCCGTTTTACGTGCAATGAGATTGCTAAAACGATCATCTGTATAAAAAAACATCCCGGAAGATTTATCGAAGAAATGCTCCCGGACATAATCCATGATCTTTTGAGCTTTATATAAGTACTCCTCTTCAAAACTCACCTGGTAAAAATCAAGCAAGGCTCCAATCAAAAAAGCATAGTCATCTAAAAAAGCAGGGATACCTGCTTTTCCGTTTTTATAGTTTCTAAAAACAGAATTATCTTTATTACAGACCTTTTCCAATAAAAAATCGAGGGTTCTTTTAGCCTCATGAAAGAATGATTGTTCCCCCCATGCTTTATACGCATCAATAAAACCCATTGCCATCAAACAATTCCAGGAAGTAAGTATCTTATCATCCGTTCCGGGACGTATCCGTTTTTCCCGTTCTGATAATAAAATATCATTCATCTTTTTTATGCGGCTTTGTAATTCTTCTTCCGTAAAGGAATACTTTCCCGCTAAATCTTTATCTCCATAATTTATATCCGGAATGTTTTTTTGTTCTTCCCAATTCCCCTTGGATGTAATGCCAAAATAGCTATTATATAACCCAGACTCCTCTCCCAGGATATTCTGAATTTCCTTTTGACTCCACACATAAAATTTTCCTTCCACGCCTTCGCTATCTGCATCTAACGAAGAATAAAAACCACCTTCAGAATGCGCCAATTCGCGGGATACAAATTCAAGAGTTTCATAAACAATTCTTTTATAAACAGGATTATGTGATACCTGGAAAGCATGACTGTAAAGGCTTACAAGCTGCGCATTATCATAGAGCATTTTCTCAAAGTGCGGCACATGCCATTGTGTATCTGTAGCATACCTGGAAAACCCACCACCAACCTGGTCATAAATTCCACCAAAAGCCATTTTGTCCAGGGTTACTTCAACCGCTTTCAGTACTTCTATATTGCCGGAGAAATAATAATGTTGCAAAAGGAATTCCCAAACAGAAGGCATTGGAAATTTCATATTCCCCTTTGTTCCTCCATCTACCCAATCAACTCTTTTTAGGAGATTCTTACATAGTTCATCCAAATCATTCTCATCAAAAAGAACAGGATCTTCATTCAAGGGTATTTTCTCCATTTCGCGAATCCCATGAGAAAGATTATCTGCCTGGTCCTCTAATTTCGATCTTTCATTTTTATAGATATCTGCAAAATATTCAAGAAGTCTTACCCAATTTTCCGGAGGATAATATGTGCCGGCAAAAAATGGTTTCCCGTCGGGCATAGCCAGTGCATTTAAAGGCCAGCCGCCATTGCCGTTTATAAGATACGCTGCATCCATATATACCTGGTCTACATCCGGCCTTTCTTCGCGGTCCACTTTCACACAGATAAAATGTTCATTCATAACGGCAGCCACGGCTTCATCTTCAAAACTTTCATGCGCCATTACGTGACACCAGTGGCAGGCTGCATAACCAATACTGATAAGTATCATTTTATCCTCAGTAACTGCTTTGGCTAGTGTTTTATCATTCCAGGCACACCAGTTTACGGGATTATCTGCGTGTTGAAGGAGGTAGGGAGATGTTTCGTATTTTAAAAGATTGGACATTCGATTTATATTTTTAATATTGATGCTGGTTGAAAAAATAATGCATTACCCTGGTAATCGAGCAATTATTTAACCAGCCTGTCCGAGAAACTCTTTTATTTTTCCTCGAAATAAAACAATATAGTTATTAAACAAATCAACTTTCATAATTTAGCTGAAATGGAAACAAAAATTTTCACCAATATATCTCTTCTCGCGGGCACAGGTAATAAAAGCGAATTTATTCGAGGCAAAAACCTTGCTGAACTACCTGTTATTGAAAATGCCTACCTGGTCACTGAAAATGATGAGATAGCAGATTTTGGAGAAATGAAGCATTATAAAGGAGAAAAAAATGATGTAGAACCTGGCACAATCATTCTTCCGGCATGGTGCGATAGCCATTCTCATCTTGTATTTGCCGGAAGCAGGGAAGGTGAATTCATTGATAAAATAAATGGATTGAGCTATGCAGAAATTGCTGCAAAAGGTGGAGGGATTTTGAATTCTGCAGAAAAACTAAATAATACTTCTGAAGATGAATTATTTAACCAGGCATGGAAACGGTTAACGGAAGTGAGTAAATCCGGAACTGGCGCCATTGAAATAAAAAGCGGCTATGGATTAACTGTGGAAGGGGAATTAAAAATGCTTCGCGTTATCAAAAGACTCAAAGAAAAAAGCAATCTAAAAATAAAAGCGACTTTTCTTGCTGCCCATACGTATCCGACGAAATACAAAGAGGATCATAAAGGATATATTGATCTGATTATTCAGGAAATGTTGCCGGTGATCGGTCGGGAAAAACTCGCAGATTATATCGATGTATTTTGCGAAAAAGGATTTTTCTCCCCGGAGGAAATGATAACTATTTGCGAAGCGGGAAAAGAATATGGATTAAAATCCAAAATACATGTGAACCAACTAAATAGTATTGGGGGCATTGAAGCCGGCATTGAACTGAATGCACTTTCCATGGATCATTTGGAAACCTTAACAGATAGGGACATTGAATTATTGGGGAAATATGAAGGAGCAGCAACTCTTTTACCATCTGCTGCATTTTTCTTACGTATGGATATGCAGCCGGCAAGAAAATTAATAAATGCAAATGCCGCGGTTACCCTTGCTTCTGACTACAACCCCGGGTCTTCTCCCTCCGGAAATATGAATTTTGTAATAGCATTAAGCTGCATTCAAATGAAAATGCTTCCGGAAGAAGCAATCAATGCAGCTACAATCAATGGTGCCTGTGCCATGGAAATTCAGAAAAAATACGGAAGTATTTCCACAGGAAAAAAAGCCAACTTAATCTTTACAAAACCGATACCTTCTCTCGCCTATCTCCCCTACTCCTTTGGTAGTAACCTGGTAGATAAAGTGATGATCAAGGGATCTTATATTTAACCATCAAAACCAAAAACTATATGCTTTCACATTTCAGGCAATACGATAAAAAAGATATTTTAGCACTTACACACACCAGGTTATTTGAAACAAAATTGGGAGAAATGGTTTGTGGCAGCACAGCATCGGAGGACATAGAAACCATGATAAAAAACACCACCGCACGCTATATCATTTTTGGAATAGCAGAGGACATAGGAGTAAAAGCCAACCTGGGAAAGGGCGGAGCAGATTCTTCCTGGTTTTCGTTCCTCGATTCTTTTCTTAACATCCAGAGTAACGATTTCTTAAGTGGGGAAAATATTTTAATCGCAGGACATTTTGATTTCACCCAGGAACAAAACCTGATAAACGTAAATGCGGCTACCGATGAGGAAAAAGTAAAAGCATACCGGTCTATGGTAAGTAAGATAGATGATGAAGTAGAAGAATTGGTAAAACTAATTATCGTAAACAAGAAAATACCTATACTTATTGGCGGTGGTCACAACAATGCATATCCGGCTATAAAAGGTGCTGCTAAAGGATTATTCAAAACGGAACTTATTCCACTTGCCCAAATTAATTGTATCAATCTTGATGCACATACAGACTATCGTCCTCTCGAAGGAAGGCATTCCGGAAATCCGTTTCGCTACGCGGACGAAGATGGGTATTTAAATAAGTATTGTGTGGTGGGTATACATGAGAACTATTTGCAGCAAAATGTATGGATTGATATTGTCAACAATCCTTTTATGGACTGCATCACTTTTGAAGATATTTTTATTCATGAAAAAAGAAGTTTTATCCAGGCTGTATCCCATGCGACAGGCTTTACCGAAGACAATTACACGGGGGTAGAACTTGATCTTGATTCAATTGAAAATGTATTATGCAGTGCTTCCACACCAAGTGGTATCTCAACTTTACATGCAAGACAATATTTAAATTTTGCGGCGATGGATTCCAAGGTTGCGTATGTGCATATATGTGAGGGAGCTACCAAACTTTCCACTGGTGCCACAGATCCGTCTACGGGGAAATTAATCAGCTATTTAGTAAGTGATTTTGTAAAAGCGCATTTGAGGAGAATTGAGTTGTGAGGGATGAGGTTGTAGGTTGTAGGTTTTAGGTGTTAGGTGTTAGGTTGAATACTTCGTGTTGAAAGCTTCGCGTTGAATACTTTGTGTTGAAAGCTTCGCGTTGAATACTTTGTGTTGAATACTTTGTGTTGAATACTTTGTGTTGAATACTTTGTGTTGAATGCTTTGTGTTGAATACTTTGTGTTGAATGCTTTGTGTTGAATACGATGAGACTGTGGGCGTAGACTGTATAAAATGCCTTACTCAATTTTAGGGGATTTAGGGGGTAAACACGAATTTTAATTGCGAATTACACGAATTCTTAAACTCCGAACTCCAATCTCCAAACTCTGAACTCCAAACTCCAAACTCCGAACTAAAAACTCTGAACTCCGAACTCCGAACTCCAAACTCCAAACTCTGAACTCCGAACTCCGAACTCTGAATTAAAAACTAAAAACTAACCTTAATCCCCAACCCGTACCCTTCACCGTAGGATACTTTTCCATTATCAAAGGTTACTCCTGTCGCTGTGTCTTCTGCAAGCAATAAAGGACCGTCCATATCCACATAATCCAGAAGGGGTAAAAGCTGGGCTATGGCGGAGCTGCCTATCGTGCTCTCATTCATACAACCGACCATTACTTTCATTTCTAAATGACGTGCCTCTGCGATCATTCTTAAGGCAGGCGTTATGCCACTACACTTCGTCAATTTGATATTTATCCCATGAAAATGTTGGTAACATTTCTTTACGTCATGTTCACTCACGCAACTCTCATCCGCAATTAAGGGGATTGGTGATCTTTCAAATAAAAATTTCATTCCTTCCCAATCATCTTTTGCGAGAGGTTGTTCTATAAATTCAACATCCAAATCTTTAAAGGCATTTATTTTCTCCAAAGCCTCTTCTGCATTCCAGGCGGCATTCGCATCTATTCTAAAAACAGAATCTGTATGTTTTCTTAGCTCCTGTATAATGCCGATATCGTTATCTGTTCCTAATTTAATTTTATACAGGGGCCATGGATTTTCTTTTATCTTTTGAACCATTTTTTCAATGGTGTCAATTCCTATCGTGACATCCGTCATTGGATTAGCGGATATATCCAGATTCCACAAATCATGTAATTGTTTGCGTTTTATTTTGCCATAAATATCCCAGCCTGCCATATCCAGAGCGCAAACTAAAAAAGGATTTTCCGGATACAAATGATGCAGATAATGCCAATACCTATCGGGTTCCGTAAAATTGAATTTTTCCAAAAAAATCCTCTTGCGTTCAATATCTTCGATCATTTTTTCCACCGTGATATTATAATACACAATAGCCGGCGCTTCACCATAACCTTTTATTCCAAAATGATCCAGCTCTACCAAAAGGGCAGGCTGATGGGTTTTTGTTCCTTTAGAAATTGTAAACGGATGCTTAAAAGGAAGATTGATTTTTTTATAATTAATTTTCATTTAGAAAAATCTTTTTAAAATTTTAACGTTAGAAATAATTCCAGACAATTTCTTAAAAAAATGCAGCTTTAAGCGAAGCATTTAGTCAAGCGGCAAAAAACAATTTTAGGCCGACCTGCCGCATTCAATAATATATTTTTTTATTAGCTCATTAAAAGAATCTTCTTTCAGAAGCGTTTCCAGGGGTATATGCATGCGATAATTCCAGCGATGGTTCGGATCTGCCGGAATATTTATTCTCTCATCCTTCGGATCTGCTACACGGAGAGTTTCATCCATTCCAAACAAATCTTGTATCTGGATAATACACCACATAGCAGGAGAGTAAAAGTGTTGTAATAAAATTTCCTTATTAATCCAGAGAGCACATTCAATTGGGGCCTCTCCATAATGCCCTAGCATATGATTATAGAATTTCTGAGTAACATCCCGGTCTTCTTCCCACCATCCGCGGATAGTACTCATATCATGTGTACCAGGTGTTACGGTAGACATATATGGCGCGTCCTTCGGATGAAAGAACTCTGACCCGGACTTCTTAGGCATCCGTTCAATTTCCAAACCCAAAATTCCTAAATTTTTCATTACTTCCGGCACACATTGCGGCACCATGCCCAAATCCTCTCCAAAGATCAGCATATTAGTACTGCGCTTCAAAGCAGGTAATTTCTCCATTCCAACTTTTCTCCAAAATTCATTCTGGCGCTGGTAAAAATAATTTAGGTAAAGCTCTTTTAACCTGTGTTGTGTGCCGGGATCCAGGTAGGCAAAAGAAGAAGTATCTTCCATATCAAACCTGAAATGAAACTTCTTCTCATCTGAATTTTCTTCTACGATTAATAAAATATTACTGATCAAATTAAATAATCCCTGTTTTAATTCGGGGTCATCTTTTTTGGAAAGATAATCAGCAACTTTTCTTTGCGTATTGACGAATTCTTTAAGATGGTATTGATGCTCCCCGATGATCTCCAGGTAATTTTTTTTAATTTCCTCCTTCCTCTCTTGAAATACTTCTGCAAGAACAGTATCGGTTATGAACGGCTGGCAAAACCGCGCATAATCAAAGAAGATATGATTTTGTTTAAATTCAGAAATATCTATTGGAATAGCCGGAACAAATCTTCCCAGAATACCTTCCACCGCTTCGATTGGGATACTCCAGATTCTGAAAAAACCTAGAATATGATCAATTCTGAAAGCGTCGAAATAGGTATTCATTTGTTCAAAACGACGACGCCACCATCCAAAATTATCCTCTTTCATTTTATCCCAGTTATAGGTTGGGAATCCCCAGTTCTGTCCCTTCACAGCGAAATCATCCGGTGGGGCTCCTGCCTGCTCCTCCATATTGTATAAAGAAGGATTTACCCACGCATCACAGCTATTTCTATAAATTCCAATCGGGATATCTCCCTTTAAAACCACCTTTTGTTCAGATGCATAGTCGGCTGCTTCTTTCAACTGAAGATGAAGATGGAATTGTACAAAATAGAAAAATAGTATGGCATCGTAATGCTTCTGCGCAGGTGATACAAGTTTATCAATGGAGGATTCATCATACCCCGAATGTGTTTTCCATTTAGAGAAATCCGATGTTTTATATTTATCTCTTAAATAACAAAATGCGGCGTAAGAAATAAGCCAATCTTTATTTTCATTAAAGAATTCTTTAAAATCCTTATCATTTTTAAAGGCCTCTTTCTTCTCCTTAAATAAATCTTTCAGAACAGTTATTTTAATATCCATCACCTTGTCATAATCTACAGTTGGCGATAGATTTAACAGGCGTTGTTTTTTTCTAAAAGGCTTTAAGATTGTTTCCAATTTTTTTCCCGCAATCTTATCCAGGTTTATGTAAACTGGATGCAGGGCAAAAGCTGAAATAGCTGAATAAGGGTAGGAATCACACCAGTTCTTATGAGCAATGGTATCATTTACCGGCAGGATCTGGATTAATTGCATGCCTGTTTTTTTGGCCCAATCAATCAATAATTTAAGATCTGAAAATTCTCCTACACCAAAACCCTTATTTGATCTTAAACTAAAAACCGGAATGGAGACACCACAACCCTTCCATAATTGCGGGGAATAATTTACAAACCCGTCCTGGAAAATTGTGACTCCTTCTTTCTTTTTATACAGAATCCGGTTTTCTCCATCCTCTAATTGAACGATTTCCTTTTCTTCCTGATCATAAATACCATATTTATATGTAGCAGGCCACTCATTTTCTTTGAGGTGAACACGGGCTGTGAACCAATTATTTTTTAGGTTTAAGAAAAGAGGATCTTCCTTATTCCAGCTTTTTAAATTGGTCGTAGAACCTAAAAGAATAACCGTCTGTCCGTGTTTAAGAAGAGGAGCTTTTATCCTGAATTCATGCGTGTAATTTTTAACTTCTTTCAATTCCACAGGATGTTGATCCGGAAGTAATATTTTATTGAAGGCTTCTGTAAAAAAAACATTCTCCATGTCGCCGGTTGCATTCCAGGTATCAATGATAGAAACACTTTCTTTCCCGGTTGTAACTGTTTCTATGTAACGGTCGGCTTCTCCTTCAAATACATTAATACCCGCAGTATCCTTCAAGAAATATTGATAAGAAATTTTCCTTGCCGCATATTTTTTACCTGTCCTTTTTGGAGATGGAAATTCTACAATAGCATGCCAGAAGGCATCATTGTAATAAGTCATGGGTAATGCTTTTTGCAGTTCACCTCCTCCAAGCAAAGCATGATCACCGGTAATAAAAAGTGTTTCGCCAAAAGAAGTATGGTACTTTATAAAGAAGTGGATCGTCATTAATTAATATATTAAGATGAGCAATTTAATCTCTTTGAACTACAATGTAAAGCCTACACAATTAAATATATCGTAACAAGAAAAATTAATTTGAAAAATACCTGCATCAATGAGAATGAAAAGATACTTAATCCAAGTTGCTTCCATTCGTTCCGATAATCTAATTTCCGAAAAGGCATTTATACAGAATATAAATTATAAATGGTCCAACAAATATTAAATCGGTATGATTTTCATACCTAAATCCAGCAAATAAATAAGGGGCAATTTTACTTGCCCCTTTCTTATTCTAATCTATGTTATTCTCTTATTTCACTTCTTCAAATTCTGCGTCTGTAACATCGTCGCCACCTGCAGGTGCACCTTCTCCTTGTGGTTGCTCACCACCTGGCTGTCCCTGTCCTTCCGGTCCGCCAGCATCCTGAGTAGATTTATACATTTCCTCACTTGCTGCGGTCCATGCATTATTTAACTCTGTCACTGCTGCATCAATAGCTGACACATCTTCCGTTTTGTGCGCTTCTTTCAATTTTGCAAGTCCGGCTTCAATAGGCGCTTTTTTATCAGCGGAGATTTTCTCACCATATTCTTTCAATTGCTTTTCGCTTTGGAATATCAAACTATCTGCCTGGTTAATTTTCTCTACTTTCTCTTTGGCGATCTTATCTGATTCTTCATTTGCTTTCGCCTCATTCTTCATTTTTTCAATTTCCTCTTTGCTCAAACCACTTCCAGCTTCGATGCGGATATTATGCGTTTTTCCGGTTCCTTTATCTTTTGCAGATACATTTAAAATACCGTTTGCATCTATATCAAAAGTAACTTCTACCTGGGGTACACCACGTGGAGCCGGTGGAATTCCGTCCAGGTTAAATGTTCCAAGGCTTTTATTCTGATTGGACATTGGCCGCTCACCCTGTAATACATGTATTTGTACGCCAGGCTGATTGTCGCTTGCTGTAGAGAATACCTCTGTTTTCTTAGTTGGAATAGTTGTATTACTCTCTATCAATCTTGTCATTACGCCACCCATAGTTTCGATACCTAAAGAAAGAGGTGTAACATCAAGTAACAGCACATCCTTAATTTCACCGGTCAGTACACCACCTTGAATTGCGGCACCAATTGCTACAACTTCATCCGGGTTTACACCTTTATGTGGTTTTTTGCCAAAAAAGCTTTCTACGATTTCCTGTACTTTAGGGATACGTGTTGAACCACCTACCAGGATCACTTCGTTAATTTCATTTTTAGAAAGACCTGCATCTTTTATTGCTGCTTCACATGGTTTCAAACAACGTGCAAAAAGATCGTCAGCTAATTTTTCAAAATGAGCTCTTGTCAGTTTTTTCACAAGATGCTTAGGCACTCCGTCTACTGCGGTGATGTAAGGAAGATTGATTTCTGTTTCGCTGGCAGAAGATAATTCAACTTTTGCTTTCTCAGAAGCTTCTTTCAAACGCTGCCATGCCATAGGGTCTTTATGCAAATCGATTGCTTCCTCTTTTTTGAATTCTCCGGCAAGCCAATCCATAATCACTTTATCGAAATCATCACCGCCAAGGTGTGTATCACCATTTGTTGATTTTACTTCAAATACTCCTTCTCCTAATTCAAGAATAGAAATATCAAATGTACCACCACCAAGGTCAAACACAGCGATTTTCTGATCTGTATTTTTCTTATCAAGACCGTATGCCAAGGCTGCAGCAGTAGGTTCGTTTATAATTCTACGCACTTTTAAACCGGCAATCTCACCAGCTTCTTTCGTTGCTTGTCTTTGTGAATCATTAAAATAAGCAGGAACGGTAATAACCGCTTCCGTTACTTCCTGGCCTAAATAATCTTCCGCGGTTTTTTTCATTTTCTGCAGGATCATTGCTGAAATTTCCTGTGGAGTATATTGTCTGCCATCTATATCTATACGGATGGTATCATTTTCACCTTTTACCAGTTTGTAACTCCAGTGACCTGCTTCGGTTGTAACTTCATCCCATTTATGCCCCATGAATCTTTTTACACTCATAATGGTATTCACAGGATTAGTGATAGCCTGTCTTTTTGCAGGGTCACCTACTTTACGTTCCCCATTTTTCAAAAACGCAACAATTGATGGGGTTGTACGTCTGCCTTCATCATTTGCGATTACTACAGGTTCGCTACCTTCCATTACTGCCACGCAACTATTGGTAGTTCCGAGGTCAATTCCTATAATCTTTGCCATAACTTATACTTTTTTTTAATAGTTAACTACCTAATGACAAGGTTTGTGCCAATGGAAAAAAGATGAAAAAATGGCAGATGGATGGGTTTTAGGTGTTAGGTGTTAGGTGTTAGGTTTCAGGTATCAGGTATCAGGTATCAGGTTGAATGCTTCGCGTTGAATACTTTGTGTTGAGTGCTTCGCGTTGAATTGAACTCCGAACTACGAACTATGAACTTTAAACTAAAAACTACAAATTATCAGGTTGAATGCTTCGCGTTGAATACTTTGTGTTGAGTGCTTCGCGTTGAATTGAACTCCGAACTCCGAACTATGAACTTTAAACTAAAAACTACAAATTATCAG
>JBBSUB010000004.1:0-49408 GCA_038235345.1 Chitinophagales bacterium | reverse complement strand
TTTTCCATCAAAGTTCCTATTACAACAAATATTAAAGACAGAGTGCGCGCGCAACTGGAAGAAGCAATGAAATCTGATAAGAAACCCTATTGGCAAGCCGCCCAGTTTTATGCTGACATGGATAACAATAAGGCGAAGGCTTTGGAAATGATTGATGGCGCATTAAAGCAGTCGCCAACTCCTCCATTTTACATGGTTTATTACAAGGCAGTAATCCAAAAAGATATGGGTGATAAAAAAGCTGCCCTTGCTACCTCAAAACAAGCTCTTCAATTAGCGAAAGATGCTAAAAACGACGCATATGTGTTGTTGAATGAGAAATTGATGAAGGAGTTGAAGTAGGAATTTAGAATTAGGAATTAAAAATTAAAAATTAAAAATTGAGAATTAAGAATTAAGAATTAAGAATTAAGAATTAAGATAAAAAGTACAGAATTAGGAAGCCATTAAATATTTTAATGGTTTCCTTTTTTTTATGCTTATTATTTTAATTATTATTCTATAAACAAACTCCTATTCATAATTCAGAACCAATGTCTCAAATAAAACCTGAAGTGTTTGAGCAGGATCATCACAAAATCCGGGATGAACTTTGGACGTTTGTAAAACAGTACTTCTCGTGGCCGTGAGCCAGCGAAAACGTTCCGCAGGAGGCAATTGTCCGATCGGGCCGGAACCGGCTCCTCCCCTACTGATCAGTTTAAATCCATGAAGGTATTTTTCAAGGTTGATATTTTCTATATCCACCTTAAAAGAAGCCAGATGATCGGGATCAATAAAATATTGGACATCCAAAAATTTCTTCCCTGCACAATAAAGGATCACCCCTGCATTAAAAAATTCTTCACGCTCCACCCGCGGAACTATCCGAACCACTGCATATTCAAATAAGTGTTTTCCGTGCATCCTGGGCTTCTTTTACAAAATTTGGTGAATGTATAAACCGATTCGTCAGATAATATGCGTAAGCTTCTCTGTGCCTTTCAGCAGTATCAAACGGAGAATCTATTAAAAGCCATTCATCCGGTACTAATTGTACAATATTGTGAATGGTTTCTTCTGAAATAAGCGTATGGCTTAACTCATCTGCCCATTCTAATTTAGAAGCTACCGGCAACAAAACATGATTTTTAATTAAAGGAAAAATTTGCGTTGCATGCTCCTGCCAGTTATCCCAGGAATGATGAAAATATAAAGATGCTCCATGATCGATCAGCCATAATTCTTTTTGCCACAAAAGCATATTGGTGTTTTTAATCGTGCGATCCACATTTTTTATCAGGCTATCCAGCCACACAATCCGGGAAGCCAGTTCGGGATCAATCGTAGTCACAACCGGATCAAAGGTGACGGAACCTGCCAGGTAATGCAAGCCAAGATTTAACCCTGTACTCGCTTTTAACAGATCCTGAATTTCTTCATCCGGTTCTGTACGGCCATAGGCTTCATCCAGGTTGCAAAAAACAATTTCAGGTATTTTTAATTCAAGTGCTTTTGCCAATTCGCCACCAATCAGTTCTGCAATAAGTGCTTTAACCCCTTGCCCAGCGCCACGAAACTTCAACACATACTGGAATCCATCATCCGCCTCGGTAATAGCAGGCAGAGAGCCGCCTTCACGCAGTGGCGTTACATAACGGGTAACATTAACGGTTCTTATTTCAGGAGAAAACTTTTTCATCAGGCACAAACATACTTATTGAGAAGGAATTTTTCAGGAATTTCTTACTGATTCATTTTTGAGTTTATCAGGGAACGTGATGCCTCTATCTCCAAATTGCCAAAAAAAAATACCCTGATTCAGCTTCGCTGAAAATGATATCCAAAATTTTATAATAGGCCTAATCATTTATTTTTCTACTTTCTATAAAACGTATAGCCGATTCTTCTTTTTTGCTTTTATGAATGTACTCATTTTCCTGTGTTTGAAAACTTAGTCCCACATTCATTTTTGCAGTAAAATAGAACGGTACCATTTTTTCTATAGAATGTAATTCTGAATAAATCAGCCTGACTTCTTCCTGAAAAAACTATCTTAGTAACTATGAAATTATTATGGAAATACCTGCATCCACAGCGCTATACAATTTTGGTCGCACTTCTTTTTGCAGCGGTTTCCCAAATATTAAATATGATCGATCCAATCATTTTTGGAAAAATAATCGACAAATACGCAAATCCATCTATTCCGCTTACTCAAACTGAACTAACCAGCGGTGTATTGAAATGGCTGGCCCTTGCCATTGGCGTAGCCCTGTTGGCAAGACTATCTAAAGCATTCCAGGATTACTTTACAGGGCTTTCGGTCCAGCGATTAGGCAGACAGGTATTTGATGATGGCTTAAAACAAACATTACGGCTTTCCTTCGCTGAATTTGAAGAACAGCGTAGCGGAGAAACGCTCTCTATCTTACAAAAAGTACGAACAGATACGCAACGTTTTATGAATTCGCTGGTGAGTATCTTATTTACTTCCCTGGTTGGCATTGCATTTCTACTCTGGTATTCTTTTACCAAAAGCTGGCTGTTGATACCCGTATTCCTGGTTGGAGTACTTTTCCTGGGAGGTCTTACGGGGATGCTGACACGTAAGATTAAATCAGTTCAACGAAGTATTAACCGTGAAACGAATACGCAGGCAGGTCTGATCACAGAATCATTGAGAAATATAGAATTGGTTAAAAGCCTTGGCCTTACATTTCCTGAAATAAGAAGATTAAAAGAGCGGACAAAAATGATCTTTGATCTCGAAATGTACAAGGTCCGCAAAGTACGTACGCTATCCTTTTTTCAGGGAACCTTAATGAATCTTTTAAAGCAATCTATCTTTTTTATATTATTATGGCTCATTTTCAGAAATCTTTTAAGTACCGGGGAACTCATTGCCATGCAGTTTATTTCTACAGCCATCTTCGCGCCACTACAGGAGTTAGGCAATATTATTTTGCTCTACCGTGAAACGGAATCTTCGCTTCAAAATTTTGATGAGCTGATGCAAAAACCGATAGAACAAAAGCCGAAAGGTGCCATCACTGTGGGACCATTAAAAAAGTTACAATTTGACAATATTATTTTTAAACATAAAACAGCCTCAGTCAATTCATTGGACGGTCTTTCCTTTGAAGTGAAACAGGGAGAGACCATTGCATTTGTTGGTCCTTCAGGCGCAGGGAAATCCACGCTTGTAAAACTTCTTGTCGGCTTATACCAACCAACACAAGGCGAGATATGTTTTAATGATATCAGTTACAGGCAAATTCATTACAATGCTTTCCGGAGAGAAATTGGTTTTGTAACGCAGGATACGCAATTGTTTGCCGGAACTGTAAAAGAGAATTTATTATTTGTTCAACCAAATGCCACCGACGCGGAAATTGAAGATGCGTTAGATAAAGCTTCCTTTACCAAAGTCATGGAAAGGACTGGAAAAGGTATCCAAACTTTATTGGGAGAAGCAGGCATGAAACTTTCCGGCGGAGAAAGGCAGCGCTTATCTATTGCAAGAGCTTTACTCCGTAATCCACAGCTCCTGATTTTTGATGAGGCTACCTCAGCGCTTGATTCTTTAACGGAGGAATTTATTACAGATACCATCAGGGGACTACCGGACAGTCGGCAGCGAATTACCATATCGATCGCCCACAGGCTTTCTACAATTTTACATGCGGATAGAATTTATGTTTTAGAGAAAGGAAAGATTTCAGAAACAGGGACGCATGAAGATTTGATAGAAAAAAAAGGACTTTATTATGCCATGTGGAGGCAACAGGTTGGCGAAAGAAAAATATTTACTTAACAGTCTTCGAATACTATAATACCGGTTTTTCCTATGTAAATTACTTAAGAGGAAAACCATTCGTCTAACAAAAGGTATCTTTTTTCCATTTTTATCCGACCCAAAATAAAAGGCAAAATAATAAACCTCTGCCTTTAAAAGAATTTAGAGATTGCTTTTTGACCCGTCTGCCATTTGACCCAACCTTTCCAACAAGATAAAAAAAACGGCGCAAAGTTAATTTGCGCCGTTTTTCAAAACCTTATCTATTGATCTTATTTATACAAGATCTTATAATATTCATCTGCCATTCTGTTGCTGTCGAATGCTATCTGCACATCTCTCATTCCGTTTTTCACAATTTGTCTCCATGTGTCGAAGTCGTCATAATAAATGGGAAGTATTTCATTCTCCAATATTTCATACAATTTATTCATATCATAATTATCCTGTTCTTCTACCTGCATATTCATATAATCAACTGGTGGTACCACAAAACCATTATTCCCGTTATTAATAAATTCACAGATCCATCCATCATTTGTACTTACGTTCACTGAGCCATTCATAGCGGCAGACATACCACTCGTTCCACTTGCTTCTCTTGGCACTCTTGGATTGTTCAACCACACGTCAGAAGCCTGTTTTAGTCTGCGGCTAAGCGTTAGTTCATATCCGGTACAAACGGCTACATTTTTGTATTGCTTACTCAAATTCACCAGATGATTGAAATCATTGATGGCGGGGTAATCCAACGGATAAGGTTTACCTGCCCAGATAATTTGCACCGGATATTTTGGATTATTCAATAAAGCCTCAAAACGTTTATGATCGCGTGTGATGAGTTCAGCTCTTTTGTATCCGGCAAATCTTCTTGCCCAAACGATCGTCAGAACATTCGGATCCATAACCTTTCCTGTCTGATCTGCTACAATTTCCAGAGCCCGGTGTTTTAAATGTCTTTTCCTGTCATCAAACCATTGATTATTCCCTTCTTCCATTGAACGGTACAATTGCTTATCGGACCAGTATCGAAAGTTCTGCGCATTTGTAATGGCTTTTATTTCACAAATTCCGTCATACTTTTTCCACATTTGCCTGCTCACCTCTCCATGTAACTGGGAAACTCCATTTGCCAATTTTGCAAAACGAAGAGCTGCAAGAGAATGGTTGAATAAGTCATCTGTCATGCCGCTTAACTCCCGCACTTTATCCAGGGGCATTCCACAGAAATAACTCATCTGCTCACACAAATAAATATCGTGCTTTTCGTTTCCGGCTTCTTCCGGTGTATGTGTCGTAAACACAAGACGCTTGCGCACATCTTTTATATTTCCGAATTTTTTATACAAATAAAATGCAGCACTTACGGCATGAGCTTCATTTAAATGATACAGATCCGGATTGTAATTTAAAATATCCAAAAGTTTTGCTCCTCCGATACCCAATAAAATAAACTGGGCCATTTTGGTAGCAGCATTTCCATCATAAAGTCTATGCGAAATTGTTTGAGATACGTAATCATTCTCAGGTAAATCCGTACTCAATAAAAACAATGGTGCTGTATTGAATGTTTTTGGATTGAGGTATAAAACTTTTACCCATACAGGATGATTATGGATAGTCAATTCAAATTTGATCCCGGTATCTTCCAAAAAGTTATATATTTTTTCCATCCAGACCACCTTCAATGTCTGGTCAGCGTTTCTTGCCTGGTCGTAATAACCTTCTTTCCATAATATTCCAATTCCAATTAAGTTTTGCTTTAGTTCATAAGCACTCCTTAAATGAGATCCGGATAAAAAACCAAGTCCGCCACTATATATTTTTAATGGTTGATGTATTGCAAACTCCATCGAGAAATAAGCAACTTTTTTTTGATATTGTTCATTGATCTCATAGGGGATACGATAATTTTCAAAACTCATAATTATAGGTATTCATTTAATTTAGGGCGCAATATAGAGGGAAAAATTTACAATTCAATTGTTTTGGCAAAACCGATGTACGCTTTATATATTCATTTAATTTCTATAATATTCATAAATTTATAATAATCAGCAATCAATTTCATTGACAAGGCATTATAGATGTGTTCTAATTATTTAACAAGAAAACGATTGGTCAATAAAATGGAAAAGCAACTATTTTTTCAACACCCCAAAAATAATATCAGAGTCGGGTAAAGTTTTTTTTAGCTTTATTGAAATTATCTGGGGTGTAAAACCTCATATTTAGTGTTTAAATGCAGGTGTTCTATTAGCTGAACGGCTTTTAAAAAATTTTTTCATGATTTTTAATAAAGACCACCAGGATCAATCATTAAGCGAGGTGCACAACACTGTGGATACCAGTAAGCGAAAGGGCTGGAGAAGAGTCTTTTCATTTCTGGGGCCTGCATACCTTATTAGTGTCGGTTATATGGATCCTGGAAACTGGGCTACTGATTTGGAAGGTGGGAGTAAATATGGGTATACACTTATTTGGGTATTACTCATGAGTAATTTAATGGCCCTACTCCTGCAGGGTCTTTCTGCCCGTTTAGGGATTGTGCGCGGTAGAGATCTTGCACAAGCTAACAGGGAAGAGTATCCTAAATCTTTAAATTTTATACTTTATTTATTGGCAGAGGTAGCAATCGCCGCTACTGATCTGGCAGAGGTGCTGGGCATGGCAATTGGTATCAAGTTATTAACGGGCCTTCCACTGATCTGGGGCGTGAGTATCACCGTTCTGGATACCTTTTTATTGCTTTATCTGCAACAGCTTGGGATGAGAAAAATGGAAGCATTTATTGTTGTCCTTGTCATCATTGTATTAAGTTCCTTTTTTATCCAGGTTTTTATGGCAGCGCCTGACATTGGAGAAATTGCAAAAGGACTGATTCCTACCCTACCGGACACACAATCTCTTTACATAGCCATTGGAATTATAGGCGCTACTGTGATGCCCCATAACCTTTATCTGCACTCTGCTTTGGTGCAATCCAGAAAAATAGAGAGAACAGATGATGGTATCCGTCAAGCGATAAAATATAACCGCATAGACACGACAGTTGCCTTGAACATTGCCTTTTTAGTAAATGCCGCGATTCTTATTCTGGCTGCGACAGTTTTCTTTAAAACAGGAAATTCACAGGTTGCAGAAATTCAGGAAGCATACCGATTACTTCCCGGCTTTTTAGGAAATATGGCGCCCATTTTATTTGCAGTTGCCCTGATCGCATCCGGCCAGAGCTCCACCATTACGGGTACGCTGGCCGGGCAAATTATTATGGAGGGATATTTAAGATTGCGGATAAACCCAATCGCCAGGAGACTCATTACACGGATTATTGCCATAGTTCCTGTGATCATTGTTATTCTCATTTATGGAGAAGAAGAAGTAAATGCTTTACTTATTTTAAGCCAGGTGGTGCTCAGCTTGCAACTTGGATTTGCCGTCATTCCCCTGATCCATTTCGTAAGTGATAAATCAAAAATGGGAAAATTCGCCATTAAACCTGTTACTAAAATTTTAGCATGGCTTATTGCGCTTGTTTTGATCTATTTAAACTTTAAAATGTTGATAGCGGAATCAACGCCTATTTTTGAAGACGGTTCTTTCTGGCCTAAATTCTGGATCATTCTTGGCGGGTCATTCTTTTCAGGGCTATTGTTTTACATCACTATTGAGCCGATCTTATCGAAAAGGAAAATAAAAAAATCCATCATGATGCATCCCGAAGTTGAGAAGCTTGTTATTGATATCCCCAGATATAATAAAATTGCCATCGCCCTGGATTTCACGCAAAATGATGAAAAATTAATAAGCTATGCAATCGGACAGGGAGATAAGGATACGGAATTGTTCATTGTCCATATTGTAGAAAGTGCCTCCGCAAATTTGTGGGGTAACCAAAGTTTTGATTATGAAACTCAAAAGGACCAGGATCAGCTTGATAATTATGTGGAACAATTAACCAATAAAGGTTTCACTGTTTCAGGAAAACTTGGTTTTATGAATCGCGCAAAAGAAATCGTGCGTTTAACAGAGGAATCAAAAGCCGATATTCTGGTAATGGGATCGCATGGACACCGGGGCATCAAAGATTTAATATTTGGTCAAACAGCCAATTCCGTACGGCATAAATTAAAAATACCTGTATTTATGGTGAGTTTGAAAAGTTAGGAGTTAGGGATTCGGAGTTAAGAGTTAAGCGTTTTATCACAGCGACTCAGAGATCATAGTTCAAAGTTCACTTCTTACAGCTTTCCCAACCCGCTCATTCCATTCCTCCTGCTTTTCTTTATCCAGGCTGTGTTTTGTCTCGCGATCATATTTAAATTGCAGAGAAAGATTTTCATCATAAACCCTGTTAAAAATCTGATTGATCAATTGCTTGTAGTTTTGAATATCAAAAGAAACTTTCTTTAATTCATGTACAAAATTTTTTGCTCCCAACATGGTAATATCAAAATGACGCTGCTCATGCCCGAGATGGTATGCGTTATCCACCCCAATTTTCTTCCATGAGTTACTTTTTGTAAAGAAAGTATAAACAGAAATATCAAGGTAAAGTGTTTCTCCATCCTCCTTTCCATTCCAGGAATAAGCAAAGCCGGATGAGGTTACAGCCGATCCCTTATGATTTATATCCGGTTTCCCTTTAAAATCATCCCACGTAAGCTTGCGCTTTTGATCGTAATAAATCGTATCGCTTTTGGGCAAAGTAATCTTATTATCTATACCCACACGCACCACAACTTTCTGTGAAAAAGAGGGAAGTGAAAATATAAAACTAAAAAGAACCAAAAAGAACAAAGGTCTGTGCATTTTAAAAATTGATGAATGATGTTTAACGGATTAGTTTTAAATCTTTTCTTTTACAAACATGCCGTATCAATTTTAAAAAAAGAGTTAATGATTTTATTATTAACAAGGATTTGAGGGGAGAATGGACTTTACATTGAAATCCCCAACCTCATGTTCACGCTGGCAACAATAGCATCTATATCTTGTTTCTCCATACACTTAAAATGACCGAGAGGACATTTTTCAAACCCTGTTTTACTACATGGCCTGCACCATAGTTTATTTACTTCGAAAACCTCAAATTCTGTCATGTAAGGAACCATTCCAAAAGAAGGAACTGTATTACCCCAAACAGATAAGATATACTTTTTAAATGCGGCCGCTATATGCATCATGCCTGTATCATGACTAATAACCAGCCTGGCCCTTCGGATAATTTCTGCAGATTCATCTAAAGAGAATTTTCCACAGGCATTGTATATTTTTACCGGATCTGTTTCAGCAATTTGATTGCCTTCCTCCACATCTCCTTTTCCTCCTACTAAAATAATGGGAAACTGAATTTTTTCAACAAGGGATATCAGTTTATGGACAGGTAATTTTTTGGTATTATGAGCAGCGCCAATTACGATAGCAATAAAACCCTGAGAGTGGGAAAAAGGAAGATCTTTATCCTTAATTTCTACCTCCGGTGGAATAAAATAATCCAATCCTTTCCCATCATTTTTAACCCCTAATGGTTTCATTGCCTGGATGTATCTGTCCACAATATGAATATCCGGTAAGGTGTTTATCTTAAAACTGGTATAGATCCACTTCTCAACATTCAATTTTCTAAATGAATAAAATGGTTTCATTTTTAATCCATGCTTAATTTTTAATGATCGCAGATTATGTTGTAAGTCAATAATACAATCATAATTATTAGATCTTATCTCCTCAATCGTTTCATTGAGATCGTCCTTTAACAAAAGAATTTTATCCAAATAAGGATTGATTTTTAGAATCCCCATAAAATCCGGTTTGGTAAGAAAATGAATAACAGCATCAGGATATTCATTTCTTAAACAGCGAATAGCCGGAGTAGTTAGTACAATATCCCCAATAGAAGAAAAACGAATCATCAGGAATCTTTTGCCATCTGAAGCTGACTTTATTACCATAATTTCAATTTAAGGTTCCAGCTGTTTTGAAGTAGAATGGGGCTTTTTCTTTTTAGAAAATAATTTCCATAGAATAGGAATGGTCGTTACACCAATTATAATCAGAACAATTACCTCCAGATGCTCCTTTAGATCATAATTCCATTTGTTCATAATAAATCTTTGCAAAAAATGACCGCTTAATAGCATACTGCTCACCCAAAGCACACAGCCAACTATATTATAAAAAGCAAATTTACTTCTATCCATCTTCACAATGCCCGCTACAATAGGTGCAAAAGTCCGTACAAAAGGTACAAAGCGTGCTATAATAATGGCGCTCCCCCCATTCTTTTCATAGAAATCATGCGCCTGCAACAGGTGTTTTTTCTTAAAAAGAAAGGTATCTTTTCTTTCAAACAAATAAGGGCCACTCTTTCTTCCAAACCAATAACCAACAAAATTACCTAAAATACCTGCTATAGAGATAAATCCAAATAAAATACCCAGATCTACCCATTCATTATAGCTTGGAAATAAAGCGGCAGTGATCAGTTTATCACTATAAATTCCGGTTACAAAAAGCAAGGCATCACCCGGTAAAAAGAAACCAGCGAATAAGCCGGTTTCGGCAAATACAATAAAGATTATCATCCACATACCTCCATGATCAATATAAAATTGAGGATCAAGCAAATCAGAAAAACTTATCCCTAAAAAATGTAGAAGCTCCATTTAAAAAAGTATTATTAAAAATAGTAGGGTAGAAAGATATGTACAAATATGAGGAAAAGAAAAAGATAAAAATATTAATCAGGGACAAAAGCCAAAGCCTTTTCGTCATCAAATTCCCCTTCCCACCTTGCAATAACACAACTGGCCAGGGTATTTCCGATTACATTTACCGAAGTTCGCGCCATATCCATTAATTCATCAATGCCTAAAATAGCCATCACAGGCCAAACAGGCAATCCAAAAGAGGATACAGTTCCCAGGAGAATCACCAGTGAAGCTCTGGGAACACCTGCCACTCCCTTGCTGGTGAGCATTAATGTAAGGCCCATAATAAGTTGTGTGCCTATCGGCATATGAATACCTGCTGCCTGAGCCACGAAAATACTGGCCAGCGAAAGATATAGAGTTGTACCATCTAAATTAAATGTGTAACCGGTGGGCAATACAAATGAAACAATTTTTCTTGGCACCCCGAATTTTTCCATATTTTCCATCGCTATGGGAAGTGCTGATTCAGAACTGGTGGTTGCAAATGCAATCGAAACTGGTTCTGAGACTGCCTTAATAAATTGCCTGATAGGTATCTTCAAAAAGTAAGCGATGGATCCTAAGACCAATACCAGGAATACAAATAGCGTTACATACAATGTCAGCAACAATTTCCCCAGCGAAAAAAGAATATCAATACCCAGGTGACCTACCGTTACGGCAATCGCTCCTCCTACTCCAAAAGGAGCGAAGTGCATCACGATATTGGTAAATTTAAACATGGTTTCTGCCAGGCTTTCAGAAAACAAAAGCATCGGCTGGCGCTTTTTTTCTTTTACCATTGCCAGACCGATTCCAAATATCACGCTGAACACCACAATGGGAAGTACATCACCATTATACATGGATTTGATAATATTTTCGGGGAAGATGTGCAAAATTACATCCTGCCATTTCTGGGGCGGTATTATAGGCAAATCCTCGTGAAATCCTTCCGGAATAACAATACCTACACCAGCCTGTGAAATATTTATGGCTACCAATCCAATAATCAAAGCGATGGTAGTTACTACTTCAAAATAAACAATCGATTTCCATCCCATTCTCCCTACTTGCTTCAAATCAGAATGTCCGGCTATACCCACCACAAGGGTGGAAAAAAGAATAGGTGCTATAATAGTTTTCACCATGCGCAAAAATACATTGCTGAGCACTTTTAAATTAGTGGCAAACTCAGGAAAGTCCAGCCCGATTTCAATACCTATAACCATACTGGATAAAATCCAGGTAGTCAGGGATTTTTTATAAAATCCAAATACTATCAATGTTCCAATGAAGATCCACCGCAGAGTTTTGAGAAATACAGCAGGTATGATTACCAACTCATATATACTCAGCAAATGAAAAATGGCTACGAGTGTAAGAGCAATAAAGACAAGAATTGCACTCTTTCTTTTGTTCATAATAAATCGGAATTGGTAAAAAAGTTTATAAAAATAAACAATGCATTACAGAAAGTAAATAAAATTTCAAGATTATATTTTCTAATTTACTGACCATTAAAAAATCTTTTGCCCACCTTTTTAATTAATTCCTTACTTTTCCAAATCTTTTAACAAAACCATCTAAAAAAAACCAACCAAATTATGAGTTTGTTCGTAAGAAAACCAATGGATGTCTTAATGAGTGAAGCATCTGAAACGGGAAGCCATACCTTAAAACGGACCCTCGGCCCTATGTCCCTTGTAGCGTTAGGAATCGGTGCCATTGTGGGTGCAGGATTATTTTCCATTACAGGACTTGCAGCCGCTAATAATGCGGGACCCGCCATTTCGCTTTCCTTTATCATCGCTGCAGTCGGATGTCTGTTTGCAGGGCTTTGTTATGCAGAATTTTCTTCCATGATTCCTGTGGCAGGAAGCGCCTATACTTACTCATACGCTACGATGGGCGAGTTTCTGGCCTGGATAATTGGTTGGGATCTCGTGCTGGAATATGCAGTGGGTGCTGCCACTGTTGGTATTAGCTGGAGCCGGTACCTCGTAAAATTCCTGGAAGGTTTTGATATTGTTTTGCCGCAAAGTATGACGGCGGGACCTTGGGATGGAGGAATTATTAATGTTCCCGGCGTATTCATTATCGTGTTAATGAGTTTGCTCTTAATGAAAGGAACAAAAGAAAGTGCCGTTGTAAACTCCATCATTGTTGTGCTTAAAATCGGGGTAGTTATTATATTTATTGCATTAGGATGGCAATATATCAGAATGGAAAATCTTGATCCATATATCATCCCTGCAAACACTCCCGGCCACGAAGGATTTTTTGAACATGGTTTCGGGGGAATTGTGAGGGCAGCCGCGATCGTATTCTTTGCCTATATTGGCTTTGATGCTGTAAGTACAGCCGCCCAGGAAGCAAAGAATCCTAAAAAAGATATGCCGATTGGTATTTTAGGATCACTGGCAATATGTACCGTACTATATATCCTTTTTGCACACGTATTAACAGGCGTGACGAATTATCAGAATTTTAAAGGCGTAGATGGAATCGCACCGGTAGCTTTGGCAATCGATCATATGGGGCATACATTAGATGCAGCAGGCAAAATCATACCGGATTACCCATGGCTAAACCGGGCAATTATCGTTGCTATTTTAGGGGGATATTCCTCTGTTATTTTAGTGATGCTAATGGGTCAAAGCCGTGTATTTTATAGTATGAGTAAGGATGGTTTGATTCCACGTATTTTTTCTGCCGTTAATCCTAAGACACAAACACCAGCCAAAAGCAACTTGCTATTCATGATCTTTGTGAGTCTTTTCGCTGCTTTTGTACCTGCACGGGTGGTGGGAGAAATGACAAGCATCGGAACCTTATTTGCTTTTATACTTGTATGTGCCGGAATATGGGTAATGCGGGTAAAAATGCCGGAACTTCCCAGATCATTCAAAACACCTTTAGTTCCTCTTGTTCCTATATTAGGAATTGTAACCTGTTTGTTCATGATGGTATTTCTGGCACCTGACACCTGGATCCGTTTATTAGTATGGATGCTTATCGGCCTGGATATTTACCTGGTATATGGAGCTAAATACAGTCATTTAGGTAGTGGATCAGATAACCGAAAAGGAACTAAAACTGCCCGCTGGACAGGAATTGGCTTGAGTCTGTTATTGGTTATTGCTGGCTTTTTACACCAGTTAGCTGAAGGATGGGAAGCAGATAAAATACTACTGACTATATCAATAGTATTTGCAGCATTCCACATCATCCTCTATGCAGTTCATATAGTAAAGGAAAAAAGACCGGAGACAGACTAGAATTTATAAGACTTTAATCAGTTTAAACCGCTTCAGTTTTTGGAGCGGTTTTTTTTTAGGGATCAGGTTTCAGGTGTCAGGTTTCAGGTGTTAGGTATTGGGTAATAGGTTTTGAGTTTAGCTGATGGGATAGAATGGGTGATAGATGCTGTATGCAATCAGATTTTCAATGGGTTTGTAGGGTTTTATGTGGCTTCATGTGGTATCTCCCATGGGATTTCGCCCATATTTACTAATATTCAACCCTTTCAGGGTTTCCTGTGGAAAGACTTCCCGGGGAAACTTTTAGTACGAAATAATGAGGGTTAATTGCTAACAGCAACTACCTAAAACCCAAAACCTACTACCTACTACCTACTACCTAATCCACCATCCCTAAATTAAATATAATAAAACTCCAGATATCCGCGGCTTCTTCAATTAACTTGGCAGTGGGTTTTCCCGCGCCATGGCCTGCCTGGGTCTCTATACGGATAAGTGTTGGATTTGTGCCATCATTCATGGCTTGTAATTGGGCCGCGAATTTAAAACTATGTGCAGGAACTACCCGATCATCATGATCAGCGGTTGTAATCATTGTAGCAGGGAATTTCACTCCTTTTTTCAAATTGTGCAGAGGAGAATATTTCACCAGGTTCTCAAAATCTTCTTTCTTATCACTTCGGCCGTATTCTGTTGCCCAGGCCCAACCGATCGTAAACAGATGATACCGGAGCATATCCATTACTCCAACCTGTGGAATGGCTACCTTAAATAATTCAGGCCGTTGGGTCATAGCAGCTCCTACAAGTAAACCACCATTACTTCCTCCACGAATTGCGAGCTTCTCCGGATTTGTATACTTATTGGCGATTAAATATTCGGCTGCGCCAATGAAATCATCAAATACATTTTGTTTGTTTTGCAGCATTCCGCCTTTATGCCAGGCTTCTCCGTATTCATTTCCGCCACGCAGATTCACTACTACATACACCCCACCCTGTTCCAGAAAGAATGCATTTGAAATAGAAAATGCAGGTGTCATAGGAATATTAAAGCCGCCATATCCATAAAGCAGCAAAGGGTTTTTGCCATTTAAAACCATTCCTTTTCTATGCGTTATAAACATAGGAACCTTCGTACCATCTTTGCTCTTAAAGAAAACCTGATTTACTTCATATTTATCTGCATCAAATTTTGCATCACTTTTTTTATAGAGTTCCGTTTTACCGGAAGAGATAACATGCCGGAAAATTGAAGGTGGATAATTAAAGGAAGAGAAGGAATAAAATAATTCTTTATCACTTTTGTTTCCGTCAAAACCTGTAACAGTGCCTATTCCTGGCAATTTTATTTCCCTTTCTATCTTTCCTGTATAATCTGTTTGATAAATTTTACTCGAAGCATCTTTTAAATAAACCGGAAATAATTTTCCACCGGCCTTTCCAACTGACTGTAGTAATTCTTTCTTTTCGCCAAGAACCGTTTTCCAGTTTTCCGGAGAAGGATTAGAGGGATCTATGGAAACCAATTTATAATTTGGAGCACCTGCATTTGTTTTTATTAAAAGCCTGTCTCCTGAATTGTCAATGACCTCAATCTGATGGTCAAATCCTTTTATAACCAGTTTGAAATCCGGCTCTTTTTTCTGAAGGTCTTTTACCCAAAGTTCGTTTCCACTTGTCCCTTCACTTTTTATTACAACTACGAAGCGCTTGTCATGGGTAATTTCTCCCGACAAAATTCTCAAAGGATGCTCCTTATCCTCAAATACCAGTAGATCTTCTGTTTGTGGTGTGCCTATTTTATGAAAAAAAATGGAATGAAAGCGATTTTGTCCGGTAAGTTTTGTCTCCTCATTTGCAACAGGATACCTGCTGTAATAAAATCCTTCATCGCCCTTCCACGAAATTCCACTAAATTTAATATACTGCAAATCATCTTTCAATAAGCTTCCGGTGCGGACGTCCATCACCCGGGCTACCTGCCAGTCGCTGCCCGCCTGTGCCTCAAAATATGCTGCAAATTCATTGTTCTCACTAAAAACAGGCACTTCAAGAAATACCGTTCCATCTTTACTCAATTTATTCGGATCAATAAATTCCTCCGGCTTTCCGTTCAATTCTTTTTGGCAGTATAAAACACTCTGATTCTGAAGGCCGTCATTTTTATAGAAATAGAGATAATCACCCTTTTTAAAAGGTACTCCGTATTTCGGATAATTCCATAATTCCGAAAGCTTTTCGGTTACTTTATTCCGGAAGGGAATCGTTGAAAGATATTGATCCGTTACTTTATTCTGTGCCGCTACCCATTCTTTCGTCTCTTTACTATTATCATCTTCCAGCCACCGGTATGGATCTTTAATGATGGTACCGAAATAATCATCCTGCTGATTGCTTTTTTCAGTAGGAGGATACTTAATCTGTGCGGTACTTAGCATGGTCATAAACAAGAATAAAATTGAAAAGAATGATTTCATAAAAGTCATTTTTAGTCAGATTATTAAAAAACTGTCATCCAAAAAATTACCCCGAACCAATCAACAAAATCACCCAAGATGATTTGTAGCTACTTCACGATTAATTTTACCGATCATCCCCTGCAAAACCTTTCCTGGTCCGCATTCTGTAAATTCAGTTGCGCCATCAGCAATCATTTGTGTAATTGTATGAGTCCATCTAACCGGGCCGGTAAGCTGGGCGTTTAGATTTGCTTTAATTTGCTCAGGATCAATAACCGCCTTTGCCACTACATTCTGATAAACAGGGCAAAATGGTTTATAAAAAGTTGTTTTATTGATCGCTTCAGAAAGTTCTTCTTTTGCAGGTTGCATCAAAGGAGAGTGGAAAGCTCCACCTACCGGAAGAATAATCGCACGTTTGGCACCTGCCTCTTTTAATAAAATACAAGCTTCTTCAATTCCTCTTTTTGAACCGGAAATTACAATTTGTCCCGGACAATTATAATTTGCGGGAACGACGATTTCAGGCCCGATGGATGAACAAATCTCTTCTACTTTTTTATCATCCAAAGCCAGGATTGCGGCCATAGTTGATGGATTAATTTCACAGGCACGTTGCATAGCACGGGCTCTTATTGAAACAAGAATTAATGCCTCTTCAAAAGACAGACAACCGTTGGCCACTAAGGCTGAAAACTCACCTAATGAATGCCCGGCTACCATTTGCGGTTTTTCTTTCGCAAGGGTTTGATAGGCAATGATAGAATGCAGGAATACCGCCGGTTGAGTTACTTTGGTTTGCGTTAATTGTTCAGCCGTACCATTAAAAAGGATCTCTGAAATATTAAAGCCCAATATTTCGTTTGCCCGCTCAAACAGAACTTTCGCTTCCGGGTTTTGATCGTATAAATCTTTTCCCATTCCCGGAAATTGAGAACCTTGTCCGGGAAATACAAATGCGTGCGCCATAAATTGTTTTTATTTTTATCTTCTTTTAATTAAATCCGCAGAAATAAGATTAATAAATTCATTGCGGGTTGATTGTTTTTCAAATTCTCCCTTGAATGCAGAGGTGGTTGTAACAGAATTTTGTTTTTGAACACCACGCATCATCATACAAAGATGTTCTGCTTCTATCACCACAGCAACTCCAAGTGGATTCAGCGATTCATCAATTGCATTTAATATCTGGTGGGTGAGTCTTTCCTGTACCTGCAATCTTCTTGCAAACACATCCACCACTCTGGCTATTTTACTCAGACCGGTTATCCATCCATTCGGGATGTATGCAACATGCGCCTTCCCGAAAAATGGCAGCATGTGATGTTCGCACATGCTATATAATTCTATGTCTTTAACTATGATCATTTCACTGACATCTTCATGGAATTTCGCGGAATTAAGAATTGCTTTCGCATCTACCTGGTATCCCTGTGTGCAATACTGAAGAGCTTTCGCTATTCTTTCCGGCGTTTTTAACAACCCTTCCCTGTCAGGATCTTCCCCAATCAACCTGATTGTTTCGCGGTAGGTTTTGGTTAGGCCTTGTGTGATTTCATCATCATATTGTTCAATCTTCTTATATCCCATAATTAATTTTTCTGTTTTTTAAATTTATGCCGGAAACTCAACAAAGTTTCTGGGTGTTTCATATAGTCTTACCAGGAGATCCAGATCTGAATGTATCTTCTGCCTTAAAATATCATAAATAACCACCACAATGTTTTCTGCCGTGGGATTTAAGTTCTTGAATTCAGGTACATCCAGATTCAAATTTTTATGGTCCAATTTTTCAATCACTTCTGCCTGAATGATATCGCTTAAAACTTTTAGATCTATTACAAAACCTGTATCAGCTTTAGGTTCACCAGTTATCTTCACCTCCATTTCATAATTATGGCCATGAAAGTTCGGATTATTGCATTTGCCAAAAACCCGTCTGTTTTTTTCTTCATCCCAGGACGGATTATTCAGGCGGTGGGCAGCATTAAAATGTTCTTTTCGATAAACAGATACTCTTCTACTCATAATAAATAATATAAAGTCTTTAATTGATTATCCTCCAAAATACTCTACAAAAATGCGGGGTGTTTCATACAATTTAATACAATGTAAATGTACAGTAGCCGGCAAATGAGGTTGTAATTGTTCCCAAATACCAATGGCCAAATTTTCAGTAGAGCACATTTTGCCTTCCAAAAAGTCAACATCCACATTGAGGTTTTTATGATCCACTTTTTCGATCACATGTTCGTTGATTAATTGACTCAGTCGCTTCACATCAAATAGAAATCCGGTATCCGGATTCACCTCTCCCTTAAGCGTTACATGCAATTCATAATTATGTCCATGCCAGTTCTCATTCGCACACTTACCAAATACTGCTTCGTTTTTTTCTATATCCCATGCCGGATTAAACAATTTATGAGCTGCATTAAAGTGCTCAACACGTGTTAAATAAACCATTCGTGAATTTATATTTTTTGCAAAGGTAAAGTGTCTGGTCAAAATAAACCCTTAAATGATTGTAAAACCCTGCCTGTCAAAACTTACTTAAAACAATTCTTACTCAAACTAATCACCCCCGTGCATATATTTATGGACGTATCTGGCTATCTTTAGGCTCATTGTATTTCCAAACATCCTGCCTTGAAAAGTGTGAACCCATCGAACTGGTTTAATGGAATTTGTTAGAAAAATCTCATCTGCGCCTTGTACCTCTTCGGGAGTTAGTTCCTTTTGCAGGATTTGATATTCCGGAAAGGGCAAATTTTCGATCAGCCATCTCCTTACTACTCCAGCCACACAACCTTCTGATAAAGGTGGGGTAAAAATCACATTTTCCTTTACAATAAAAACATTGGCTATAGCAGATTCACATATTCTGCCAAATGAATTTAATAAGAGGCACTCATCCAGTTTATTCTCTTTTGCAAAAAGCTGCGCCATTACACCCGCCAGGTAATTATTTGATTTAATATTTGAAAACAGGTCACAACTTCTTTTTACATCTTTGAAGATATCCACTTCCAATCCGGATTCATTTAATATAACTGCTTCTTCCATTGGCCAGGCTTCAATGATATAATTAAATGATCCTTTATAGTGATTTATTGAATCCTCTTCCTTCCGAAATGCCATCAGGCGCACTCTAGCAGTATGCTCAATTGTATTTTTTATGAGAAGTTCCCGGATCTTTTGACTGAAAAAATCTTTCGTGAAATTTTCTGAAAGAGGAAATTTCAGCAGGCGGATTCCCGCGAAAAAACGATCAAAATGAAGCGATCTATTCACGATAATCGTTTGATGAATTCTCATTGTTTCAAATAAGCCATCCCCATACATGAGGGCACGATTGCCCATACCCATAACAGGAGTATCTTCCTTGCAAAAATTATTATTGTAAATAAAAAAATGCTCACCCATATTAAAGTATGACTGAGCAAAATAAGGTATCGGCGGTGGAAAATAAAATTAATCTTCCTGTGTCAGCAGATTATTTTTTACTGCGAACATAATTAAACCTGCAGTACTTTTTGTTCCGGTTTTGGTTTTCAATTTATCGCGGATAGATTCAATTGTTCTCGGACTAAGTTCAACGGCTTCCGCTATTTCACGTGTTGTCTTTTCTTCACACATCAGCCGGAGAATGGTCACCTCTTTATCGGTTAGAGAAGCATCATCCTGTGCAAGCTTAAAAGGTGACCCAATATTTTTCTGCCTGAGATTATTCAGTAAAGCCTTATTGGTAAGAGAATTAAAGAAAAACTCTTGTTCATGACAAGTAATGATTGCTTCATAGATCAACTCAGCATCTGAAGTTTTTACCAGGTAGCTGTTTGCACCAAGTTCCATCAATTTTGTGATCACACTTTGGTCATCCAAAAGCGTCAGCATAATCACTTTTATATTTGGATATAATTTTTTTATTTCCGGTAAAGTAGCAATCCCATCCATAATGGGCATTTGAATATCTAAGAGAATCACATCCGGTTGTATGCCTTTAAGCATATTTAATAAATGTTGTCCATTATCCGCTTCAGCTATTATTTTTATATCTTTTCTTGAGGAAAGAGCTGTTTTAACTCCGGCTCTGTAAAGCACATGATCATCCACAATCATTACATTAACCACTGCATCACTATCTTTTTTCATAGAATTTTTTAATATTGATTTTATAACCCTGTAAAAGTCTACATTAGTTCTGAACTTTCTTACAGTGGAACTACTTCGTTTTCTGCATCGTAAATATACGTCGTATTATTTCCCTCATAAAGAAATAATCACGAAAAATTCGTTTCATTTAATTTTCAACAAAGTATTTATGGGAGTGAAGTATTTTTAACATATAAACCAAGGTACCTGTTATACAGATACCCGGTTTGATATTAAAAAAGTGATTATTTTTTCTTCTGACTTTTCGGAGCAAAAATGGCAAACATTCTTCTACCTTCCAGCTTAGGCATGCTTTCTAATGTACCAACATCTACAAGACGTTCTGCAAATTTCAGCAAAAGCAACTCTCCACGCTCTTTAAACATGATCGCTCTTCCTTTAAATTGTACATATGCTTTTACTTTATTGCCATCTTTTAAAAAGTTTTCGGCATGCTTGGTTTTGAATTCAAAATCATGATCATCTGTATTTGGTGTAAAGCGGATCTCTTTTATTTCAGAAACCTTACTCTTTGCCTTCATATCCTTTTCACGCTTCTTTTTTTCGTAAAGGAATTTATTATAATCGATTACTTTACATACCGGTGGATCTGCCTGTGGGGAAATTTCAACCAGGTCTAATTCAAGATCATTGGCTATTTTTTGTGCTTCTGCTATTGGGTAAACTCCTATTTCTATATTCTCTCCCACAAGACGTACCATAGGTACTTTTATCATGTGGTTTGTACGATGTTCCTGTTGTTGTTCTTTTCTGAACCTTGGATTAAATGCCCCTCTGGGCGGTCTGGGTGGAAATGCCATTAATTGATTTTAGGTTATAAATTTTTTTATTAATAATTATTAAATGATTAAAACTTTTATGAGACCATTTAGTATAATCTCTTCTATCGGAAATGTAAACTAATTAATTTATTTGAATTTTATTATTTACTTCCTCTTTGATCGCATGAATAAGTTCGTCTACTGTTTTAGTTCCTTCGTCTCCTTTGCCCTGTCTTCTTACAGAAACCATTCCATCATTCACTTCTTTTTCCCCTATTATAAGCATTAATGGAATTTTTGCCAATTCTGTGTCTCTTATTTTTTTGCCAATCTTTTCACTTCGGTCATCAATTTCAGCACGAATATCATTATTTTTCAATTGACTTAAAACAATTTCTGCGTAAGGCATAAATTTATCGCTGATTGGCAAAACTTTTACCTGCACCGGTACCAGCCACATTGGAAATTTTCCCGCGCAATGCTCTGTCAATACAGCTACAAATCTTTCCAAACTTCCGAATGGCGCCCGGTGAATCATTACCGGCCGGTGTTTCGCATTATCTTCTCCAATATAAGTCAGATCAAACCTTTCAGGCAAATTATAATCCACCTGGATCGTTCCTAATTGCCATTTTCTTCCAATAGCATCGCGAACCATAAAATCCAGTTTAGGACCATAAAAAGCCGCTTCACCATATTCAATTACGACGTTCTCCAATCCTTTTTCTTCAACCGCTTCAATAATGTCCTTTTCAGCGCGTTCCCAATTTTCATCACTACCAATGTATTTTGAATGATCATTTTGATCTCTTAAAGAAATTTGAGCTGTGAAATCCGTAAATCCCAGAGACTTAAACGTGTATAAAACAAGATCGATTACTTTTTTAAATTCGTCTTTAACCTGGTTTGGCATGCAAAATAAATGCGCGTCATCCTGTGTGAATCCACGTACTCTTGTAAGCCCGTGCAATTCGCCCGATTGCTCATAACGATAAACCGTTCCAAACTCCGCAAGTCTTAGTGGCAGGTCTTTATAGCTTCTTGGTGAGGTTTTATAAATTTCGCAATGATGCGGGCAATTCATCGGTTTCAGGAAAAACTCCTCCCCTTCTACGGGTGTTTTTATAGGCTGAAAACTATCTGCACCATATTTATCATAGTGTCCGCTGGTAATATATAAATTCTTAGAACCGATATGTGGAGTTATTACCGGAAGATATCCTGATTCAATTTGTGCCTTCTGCATAAAATCCTGAAGTCTTTGACGAAGCATCGCTCCTTTGGGCAACCATAAAGGCAATCCTGCTCCTACTTTTTCTGAAAAGGCAAACAACTCCAGTTCTTTCCCCAATTTTCTATGATCGCGTTTTTTGGCTTCCTCCAGGAAAACCATGTATTCATCCAATTCTTTTTGATTTGGAAAAGTTACCCCATAAATACGCGTAAGCATTTTGTTCTTTTCATCCCCTTTCCAATATGCACCGGCAATGGACGTTAATTTTATTCCTTTAATAACTCCGGTAGAAGGAATATGCGGACCACGGCACAAGTCTGTGAAATCGCCTTGTGTATAAAAAGTAATATTGCCATCCTCCAGACCGGAAAGCAGGTCTAATTTATATTCATCTCCTTTTTCTTCAAAATATTTAACGGCATCCGCCTTGGAAATTTCTTTCCTGGTAAAAGGGCTGTTTAATTTTGTCAGCTCCTTCATTTTCTTTTCAAGTTTCTCCAGGTCTGATTCGGTGATCACGTTATCGCCAAGATCGATATCATAATAGAATCCTTTTTCAATTGGCGGGCCTACCCAAAATTTCACACCGGGAAAAGTATCTTCCACAGCTTCTGCCATCAGATGCGCGGAAGAATGCCAAAAAGTTGATTTTGCTTTTTCATCATCCCAGCTAAGAAATTTCACAGAAGCATCTTCTTTTATCGGGCGCGTAAGATCCCATACTTCGTCATTTACTTCAGCCGCCAAAATTTTTCTGGCGAGGCCTTCGCTGATCGATTTTGCGATATCCATTGCAGAAACTCCTTGTTCATATTGCCTTACAGCACCATCCGGGAATGTTATATTTATCATTATGCAAACTTAAAAAAAATTATTTTTTATATAATTGAGTTGCAAATTTAACGAAGTATTAGACAAAGATGCTATTCCTTTGAGAGGATATGCATTTAATAACAATTAATTTTGAAAGAATTAAATCAGTGGATAAATGAAAGTGATTTTTACAGCATTAATTTTACTATTCGGTTTCCAAAATTTAGAAGCACAAAGTCGTCTTGCTCAAACAAATACCCACCAGCGTTCCACCAAAAACAATAATAAAAAAATTAATTTTAACGGTCAATGGAAGGGTGAATTTGATGAGATAAGCCGGGGTACGGATGAAAATATAGGATATGTACTGGAATTAACCACAGAAGGAACCCGCGTTTCAGGATACTCCTACAGTTATTTCAAGGAAAATGGAAACAGCTATTACACGATTTGCAGGTTAACCGGATCGCTCGACCCGGAAACAAAAGAGATTGTCGTTACAGAAATTGAAAGAACAAAATTTAATACCCCACCCACTTTTCTTAACTGTTTTCAGACACATCGCCTGCACTACGAAAAAGAGCCGGATAATACTGAAATCTTAAGAGGAACATGGGAGCCTGCGCCAAATCAGGGTCCGGGTTGTGGTAACGGGATTACTGTTTTAAGCAGAAGAATTGTGACCAGGACTCCTCTCGCAATAAACAAAAGCCGCGAAGGAATTGTTGGTATGACTCCCACCAAACCCACGCCGGGTAAAACAGTTCATGCAGCTCCAAAAAAAGTACAACCACCGCTGGCAAAAGCTCCAAAAAAAGAAGAACCTAAACCACAGATCGCTTTCCCTCAAATAAAGAATGAGCAAATTCCAGAACCAATCATAAAGGCAGAAACTGTTGTAGTCAAACATCCAAAATTGACATCCAGAAGGGCTGATATAGTAAAAACCATCGGGATTGAAAACCCGACTTTCCGGTTAGACTTTTATGATAATGGAGAAATAGATGGAGATTCCATTTCCGTATTTTACAATGGCAAAGTTGTTTTATTAAACCGCATGCTTACAGATAAACCCATTTCACTGACACTTTCATTAGACCCGAATGTAACCGAAAATGTGGTGACGATGTATGCTGAAAACCTTGGAACAATTCCACCTAATACCGCTGTGATGATTGTAACCGATGGTAACCGCAGGTACGAGGTACGAATGGAATCCGATTTGAAGAAGAGCGGGAGTGTCATATTTACTCCGGGGAAATAGAATTCCTTATGCAACAATTTTATCTGTCAATCTAAATACAGTAAAGCATAATCTACGTTATCATCCTTACAATTATATTTATCATCTAACCCAGGTTTTCTGATATCTTTTTCACTATTACTCATTTGAAAATCAAACGGAATCCTGAAAATCTAATAAAGAAACTTAGGCATACTTTGATTCTGATATAGGAAAGGATAATTTGTGCCACTAAGCCTTTATTATTGCATAATTTTCGTTGCGCGGATGATTAACCTTGGGGATTTCTTTACATCGTAATCTGAAAAATCATAATCTCCAAAAACCTCCTGCACCTTTAATTGATGAGATCCAAGCATTGATTTAAAATCTTCCAAAGTGAATTTAACAACTTTTTCCAGGTGCTCTAACGGTGCATCTAAGGCCTTGTCTTCAACAATAATCCTTTTAAAGAAATGGACATCATCAAACCATTTAGTGATATGAAAATTGACATCGCCAATTTCAATATCAGATTGATGAATGGTATGCTCCTCAGCATATTGAACATTCAAGAAATCTATAACAAATTCTCCATTAGGCTTTAAGGATTGAGCAACGGTACGAATGGCATTATCGTGCTCGCGCCTTGTATCAAAGTACCCAAAACTTGTAAAGAAGTTAAAAGCGAAATTAAAATAGTTAATCCTGAATGGAAGGCGCATATCATGTACAAAAAAATGAAGATTATCATTTTCCCAATCCTTTGCCTCGCGAATGCTACCCTCTGAAAGGTCTATGCCGGTTACGTCAAAACCTTTCGAGGCCAACTGAACGGAATGCCTTCCTTTCCCACAGGCAATATCAATCATTGTAGCACCTGGCTGTGGCTGCAAACGCTCTACCAAATGATCGATAAATTCTGCTGCTTCCCGTTCATCTCTTTTAAAATATAATTGGTGATAATAAGGTGAATTAAACCAATCCTTAAACCACGGTTCTACTTTTATCATTCTCTTGTTATTTTCCGCAAATGTAAAGGAGAAAATTTAGAGCAATAAGGAAGAGATTTAAATAATTGAATTTCTTACTTTAAAGTTTTTTAATAGTTCACCGATCAGCGTAGCAAATATTCCCAATAATTTAGTCAAAAAGAACTACGCACTACCCTTCCAATGGTACTATTATAATAATCTCTGTGCCATTTCCGGGAGAAGTTTGCAGGCAAAGTTCTCCCGCGGATAATTCTGCCCGTCGTTTCATATTGCTGATGCCAATACCATGTTTTACTTCCTTCATATTGAATCCAATTCCATTATCAGCAATACGCATTTTAAGAATATGGTTTTTGCAAAGGGTAACTTCTACGACTATTTCTGAAGCTTTTGCATATTTCATAATGTTTTTCAATTGCTCCTGCAGAATGCGGTATAAATTTAATTTCAGATCCAGACTAAGATTTTCTTTGAGAACGCTATCGCAAAAATTCATTTTGATTGAATATTCCTTTAAAAAATTGAAGGAATTGAATAATTTAATAAAAGCTTCTTCCAGTGTTTTGTCATTGAAAAAGGAAGGAGCTAACCGGTGAGAGAGATTTCGGATTTCCTCCAGGGCAGTTACAATAAAATCTTTACTTTCTTCAAAGATGACCATTCTTTCCTGTGGAATATGTTCTTTTAAAATACTGATCCTCATTTTACTGCTTGCAAGTAGCTGGCAAATATTATCATGTAATTCACTCCCAATTTCAAACCGCTCATTTTCCTGCGCCTTAATGATCGCCTTATTTATATTATGCTCATGCCTTCTTTTTTCTGTGACATCGATGGCAACAATCATGATATAATTTTTATCATCAATCTCCAGCGGAGTACTGTAAATCTGCACTTCAATAATTTCCCCATTCTTTTTTAAATGCCTGAAAACCTGGTTATAATCAGGTGCACTTCCTTTCCTTCTTTCATCTATGACGTTTTGGGTTTTAAAGACATCGTCAGTTGGCCGGATATCCATAATGGTCATATTCAGAAATTCCTTCTCCGAATAACCGTAATGGTTAACCGCGGATTTATTTATCTCTACTATTTTGAAGGTTTCCTTTTCATAAAGCCACATGGGTTGAGGACTTAAATGAAACAGATCTTTGAATCTTTTTTGTGAATGTTTTAGTTCTTCGGCTGAATTTTTAAGTTCAGTGATATCCCTGGCAAAACAAGCAACGCCTTTTATAATACCTTCCTTGTTTAAAATTGGTGATAATGAGATAATGTAAAATTTCAATTGATTAAATTTCCTATGACGCGCTTCATATTCCAGACTAAATTTTTCACCTGCAAGAACTCTATGATATAGTTTTACCCACCGGTCTGTAATCTTTTTCTCAAGAAGTGGAGAAAGCACATTATCTCCTTCGCGTATTCGATTGGGAAATAGATGATTCATGAATTCAGAAAACGCTTTGTTGGCGGTAATGACCTTTAATTCCCGGTCCAACGACCAAATAAGGTCTTCTGTTGTGTTTATAACTACCTGCAAATTTCTTTGAATTCTTTTTATTTCATTTAGATGTTCCTTTTGTAAGGTTATATTCTGCGAAGCCCCGATCATTCTTTTGGGTTTTCCGTTTTCGTCCCGAATGATATACCCGCGATCATATACATATGCATATTTTCCATTGGCTTTTAAAAATCTGAATTCAGCTTCCCAGTAATTTTCATTTGGATTTTCAAAGACTGTATATTGGGACTCTTTCACGTATTCTTTATCTTCCGGATGAATCAAGTCATCATAAATTTGATTCTTTTCATTCCCAAAATTGTTTTCATACCCGAAAAGAAGTTTGAAACCATTTCCAGATCTTGTCACCATTCCGGTTTCCATATTCCAATCCCATATAGAATCGTTGGTAGCTTTAGAAACCAGATTATAGCTTTCATTACTAAATCGTAGCGCCTCTTCTGTCAGCATTTTTTGTGTGATATCCTGAGCTGTACCAAAGGTGCGGATCACCTCCCCTTTTCTATTCTTTTTACCATATCCTTTTTCCTCAATAATTTTCTTTTCACCTCGTGGTGTGGTTATGTGATAGATCAAAGAATAAGGTTCTCCTGTTTTCCTTGTACGATGCATGGCGGCCAGGTGGGCTTGTTTATTTGAATGATCTACGAGGTTTAAAAAAGAACGAATAGTTTTTGCATAGTGACCTTTTTCAAGACCAAATATTTCAAATAATTGCTCAGACCATTTTAATTCTCCTGTTCGCAGATCCTTTGACCAGTTACCCAAATTGGCAAGACGCTGTGCTTCTGCCAGATTAGCCTCACTCTCGATAACTTTTTGTTCGGCTATTTTGCTATCTGTAATATTTCGGGTATAAAAAACAGCCCCAACAATTTCATCTCCTTTAAAAACGGCATTAATAAATAGCTCTATCCACCGTGCGGGTAAATTACTGTATTCAGGGATGTAGACAATTTCTTTGACTCTTTCGCCCGTAATGGCTTTTTTAAAATAGGAATCCCAAATTTTAGCAAAATCTCTTGTGAAGGGATTTTCAGAAAAATCATCGCCTGGTTTAAAGGTAATTCCTGTAGCAACTTCAAGAAGTTTGATGAAACTTTTATTCGCCGCTATTAATTTATAGTCAAGACTAACACTCCATATCTGATCAAGCGTACTGTTTATGAGTGGGTCTAAACTGATTCTTTCATTCTCCTTTTCCATTTCAATTTCCAAATGGGCTGTAATATCCATTGCGAGAAGGATAATCCGGTCAGAATCATCCATTATACTTTCCGGGATATTTACATCAATGACATTTCCATCATTGAGGATATTTTTCCAGTGTCCGGTATAAATTTTAGCAAATTTTTTTTGTTCATTCAAAGCAGTTTCCAACCTCTTTTGTTCAGAAAGTGGCAGAATAGCATAAATATTTTTACTCAAAAACTCCTCTCTTGAATATCCATAATATTGTATAGCAGCTTCATTTACGTCTAAAAAAGCCAGGCTTTTTTGATCAACGATCCATCCTGCGGAAGGATTTTCCGTAAACAACCTGGAAAACTTAAAATCATTCTGAATGAATGCTTTTTCCGCAGAATTAATTTTGGAGCCATTAACAGGATGACTTAATATCGCAATGATTTGATTGGGTTCTGAGTCTTTATTCCCGAATAAGTATGTTTTATATTCAACAGGAAACTTCTCTCCGGATTTTTTGATACCGAAACCCAATCTTAAATTGTTATCCCTATTGAGAGATCTTGTAACTGATTCACCGGTAATAATTTTGCAGGATAATATTCCTCTAATTTCATCCGGGCTATAATTAAGTAATACACATGCGGCATTACTGGCTTCCAAAATAAAACACCCTTCATCTACTAAAAGAAAAGGAATGCCGGAATCTTCTAAAACTTCTTTGTAATTCAATTCGGATAAAAAAATTTAATGGTTGTAAGAAATTGCTCTGAACGAATTTTCTCAGAAAAATCCGGAGAAGAAAACGTTTTTAAATAATAGATAAAATATTTAACAAGGGGATGGAAAATGAATTTTATAAAATTCCAAGCTGGTAATTATTTGAAAAAGTATAATTATTTAATTCTTCTTTGGCATATTCTTTTTTCATTTGGAGGTGAGAGACTGGATTTATATTGAGAACCGAAATTAATATTGTTTGAATCAAAATAACAACTTATAAAAACTAATTTTTAAACTAAGTAGATTTTTTAAAATTATGTTTGCCTATTTGGATGATGCACATAAATTAATTTTTTTTTCTACGGGAATTAAATAATAAAAAGTATTTGAAAGTAAAGAGTTTATATATTTTTATACACTTAATATAATTATAGTATTTATATAGAAGTTTTTTATTTTTGTAGCAAAGAATAGCAATATGATTATTATTTATCTATGAAATTTCAGATGATTGTATTAACTGCACGCCCATATTCTCAATTTCTATCAAAGCTTTTTCCTCATCTCCAACATTAGCAGCTACAGCGCCGGTAGCATCTTTAACCACATAAACTTTAAATCCAGCATTAAAAGCATCCCGGGCCGAAGCTTTTACGCAATATTCGGTTGTTAATCCACAAACAAAAACTTCGGTAATTTTATTTTTCTTCATCAAAAAGGCTAAATCGTTATTTGTAGCCTCAAATGCACTATAACCATCATCGCTGTTTGTGGTTCCTTTCAAGACAACCTCATCTATTTTTGTGGTGTCCAGTTCAGGATGAAAAGCAGCACCAGGAGTTGCTCTCACGCAATGCACCGGCCATTTGTCAAAGTGAACTGTTTTTTCCGGATGCCAGTCCTTGGAAGCAATTACAAGATCAAATTTGTCCATGATTTTATTAATAACAGGAATAATGTCATTTCCTGCGGGTGCAGCTAAAGTTCCACCCGGACAAAAATCGTTTTGAACATCTACTATTAATAAAGCCTTCTTCATAATGACCTAATTTAAGTAATAGGGTAAATCGTGAAACGCGAATTTATTGAAACGTAAATTTGGGTTACGGATTATACCAATTATAATCTAATTGTAAAAAATTCTGATGAAGGTAGCAACTTAAAATCACTTTCAATTACCTTCCATTCCGGAAACATTTTCACTTATTTTGGGTTTAAGAATTGTAGTAATTTTGAAGTATGAATTTTAGCTCCATACCAAAGCACAAACTCTCCAAATCAACATTCATGTACGGGGTACAGTGCACTAAAAGAGTTTGGTTAAATAAAAATTTACCAAAGGAAAAAGATGTACAAACTGCCTATCAAACAAGAATATTTCAACAGGGAACCGATGTAGGATTATTGGCACAACAACTTTTCCCTGGCGGTATCAATGCAGAGCCGGAAAATTATTATTCCTTCCGGAAATCAGTGGCGGATACTCTTCGATATATCCGAAGCGGGCATCAAATCATTTATGAAGCAGCTTTTCAGTACGAAGGGATTTTATGTGCGCTGGATTTATTAATAAAAATTGATTCCAAATGGTACGCATATGAAGTTAAAAGTACCAATAGCGTTAAAAACGCCCATATTAATGATGCTGCTTTACAGTATTTTGTAATCACAAATGCCGGAATAGAACTGGCAGATTTTAGCATTATTCATTTGAATAAAAACTATATCAGAAAAGGTGATTTAGATGTTCATCAATTATTTCAACCCGTTTCTATACTTGGAGAAGTCCGGGAGTTAAATCCATTTATATCTTCAAAATCTGTGGAACTGTTAGAGGTTTTATCAAAAAATACACCTCCCGATATTAGAGTAGGAGATCAATGCAATATCCCCTACCCTTGCGACTTTAAACAGTTTTGCAATAATGGAATCTTCCCTTCTGAAAATAGTGTTATAGGAATAATGAACGATAAAGACCGGCTGGTTTCTTTTGCGAATAATTTAGAATATCCCGTTTTCTTTTTGTTTTTGCAAACATGGAGTACCGCTATTCCTCTCTTTGATGGTCACTCACCTTACAAGCAGATATGTTTTCAATTTTCAGTTCATAAACAAGATGCTCCAGGAGCACCATTAGAACATTCTTATTTTCTTGAAGAAGGAATAAATACCCAACAAAAAGAGCTGATTGAATCTTTAATTGATACCCTGGAAGAAAAAGGAAGCATTGTCGTGCATCATAATTCATTTTTAAAATATCATTTGCAGGAATTAAAAAAACCATTTGAATATCTGGATAAAACGATCAGTTCTATACAAAAGCGGGTGATTGAATTACCCGCTTCTTTCCATGTAGATTTTAGGATCGAAGAAATATTGAAAGAACCTTCTTATGCATTGGATGTTTTGGAGACTGAAAATATAAAGGCTGATATTATCATTTTGGATTCTTCCTCGGCTGCAGCAACTTATTATAATTTAAGGTTGGAGAAGGATGTCAATAAAATAAAAGCTGCCAGAAGGGCCCTGGTGATATATGGTGAAATAAGTTCTTTAGGTATGGCGAATCTGATAGAAAATATAATAACGCCACCAATTATATAGTAACCCGAGGATATCTTGAATGGACATCATTTATTATTCATCCATTCTTCATTCAATTTTGAATATAAGAAAATGTCTAAAAATTTATTATTGACCCATTCAGCCTGCCGCAAAATTCCTTCTTTTACGAAATTTAAATTTTCCGGAATTGCCTGGCTTCTTTTGTTTTCAACCGCTGCTTTTATTTCAATTCTTCTTAAGCCTAAATCTTGAAATCCATAGGTAAGAATCTCTTTACAGGATTTAGTGATAATCCCTTTTCCCTCTGCATTTTTGCTAAGCCAATATCCAATGGCAGCATTTTTATTTTGAAGATTAAGATGATGTAACCCTATTCTACCAATAACCTGTTCATCCAGAATAATAACGAAACTCACTTCCTCTCCCTCCAGATGGTGGAGTTCACAACTTTTTATGTAATTTCTAAAATCATTCACGGACTGCATATTATCCACCCAGGATAGAAATTCTGAAAGATGTTCCCTGTTATGATCTACAGCATAAAACAAACCTTCCGCATGTTTTTCTGCTATTAATTCTAGTCTTAATTTATCCTGAATGTGGATGGTCATTGACTGATTGCATATAGGAATGGTTTCCATACCAGGTTTATTTGGGCTGTTTTTTTATACAAAAAAATCATTTCATTTTTTGAATATTCTTATTTAGAAGCCATAACTTCATAAAACCAAATTTACTAAAAAGAGAATTTAGATTATCAAACTATCTTAAACTTTTTATCTCTAAAATTCCCGTTGATAAAGAAAACCCCTACTAAATAATAAAATTTTAAACAAATATTGAACAAATTAAATAAATGTTTTTTATTATTGCAATAAATAACTGAAAATCAAACGGTTGTTTAACTGCTTATCTCAAATGGAAATTAATACCCGGGCATATCATTTATATTTGATCGTTTATGGCGGCCATGCACTCACAAAAAAATTTGATGAAGGGATATTTCCTGTGCAGGAAGAATGTGAAAAAGTAATCGTTGAAATAGAACATGAATACATCCATTTGAAGAAGGATCTTCTACAGAATCCCAATCGTTACATGATCTTAAATTATTGTACAGGCCTTTATCTGGGCGATGAAGAACTGCCGGAATTAAAAAAGAAATTCTCAAATTCGATTATTATTTCCAAATCAGATCCTTGTACGATTTATATCAATTTTGAAAAAGAATCCCAGTTTGTTTATAAATATTTAGTGTCTCAATGGCTTCGATTAAATTCTTTGGTATAAATTAAAGACCTTACTTTTTAAAGACCTTACTTTAGAAATAGAATTTTTCGTATTCCGAATTTTTTATTCATTTTACAGTTATGGTTCTATATCCACTTTTAATGCAATTAAAAATTATGGGCCTTTGCATTTTTCCTCCTATCTCTTTCTTTTAAATAAATATCCGATTTTTTTTAAAAGCGGTTTGAAATTTGAGCATGTTTATTTTTCTGTTTCAAATCACTTTTCTTAAAATGTTTTCTGAAACCTTTAACGCCATTTATACCATTTTATCAGAGAAATTAGGTGGCATAGGGCTAATTTCGCCGGTTATAAAAATGAGAAGGCTACTTATATTAAAAATTACAAATGACAATAAAAAATACTCCACAAATACTTTCCGGTTTATTTATTTGTTTATCTGCCGGGCTTTTTTCCTGCGGAAATAAAACAGATAAGGCCGGTGCCGGTATGCCCCCTCCTTCTGTAAAACCATACGAAGTATTGGAAGTACAACCGCAGAAATTTATTACTTACACAGATTTCCCGGCTACCATTCAAGGTGAGCAAAATGTAGAGATTCGTCCTAAAATTGATGGCTATATTGAAAGAATATATGTTGATGAAGGAGCCACAGTTCGTAAAGGACAAGTACTTTTTAAAATCAGCGCACCACAATATGAGCAGGAAGTTCGTACTGCCAGAGCAAATATTCAAATTGCCCAGGCCAATGTAAATGCTGCCGAAATGGAAGTAAATAAAGTACGCCCGTTAGTCGAAAAAAATATTATTAGTAAATATGAGCTCGAAACGGCTGAATTCAATCTTCAAGCCAAACAAGCCGCTCTTGCGCAGGCGAGAGCAACTTTGGCAAATGCCAACACAAATATTGGCTACACATCTGTAACCAGTCCGGTAAATGGAGTTGTGGGTTCTCTTCCATATAAAATAGGAAGTCTTGTTAACAGTAATACAGCAATGCCTCTTACAACAGTCTCAAATATAAATAAAATTTACGCCTATTTCTCCATCAATGAAAAGGTAGCGCTGGAATTCGCAAAGGACACTAAAGGCGCGACAAGCCAGGCAAGATTGGCCACCATGCCGCCTGTATCTTTGGTATTGGCAAATGGTACAGTATTTTCTCAAAAAGGAAAAGTAGAAGCCACAAGTGGAATGATTGATACAGAAACAGGATCGTTAAGCGTGCGGGCAACATTTCCGAATCCGGGTAATTTGATTCGCAGCGGGAGCAGTGGATTAATAAGAATTCCTACTACTCTTGATGATGCCTTACTGGTACCCCAAAGATCAACTTACGAAATTCAAGGTAAAAAATTTGTGTTTGTAGTAGGTGATTCAGGCAAAGTAAAAAGCACTCAAATTACTATCAGGGAAAATAGCAACGGTCAACTATTTGTGGTTGAAAAGGGTTTAAAGGCCGGAGATGAAATTGTTCTTGAAGGCGTTGCGACACTTCTGGAAGGCCAAACAATTAAACCTGTAAAAGCGAATGCGGATTCCCTGTTTAATAATTTAAATTCAAAATTACCTTCTGATACAGTCAACCCGGCAACGGATGAAAATTTATAAAATGACAATTATGAAATATAAAGAATACACTACGAAAATACTATCTGTATTAACGATCCTTTTCCTGACATTTTTAATTAGCTCGTGTGCTAAAAAAATTGTTTTTCAGCCTTCGGTAATCGTTCCGGCCGCTACAGGAAAGGTGAAAATAAAGAAGGATGGAAATAACAATTATTCGATCAATTTAAGTGTTCAAAATCTTGCTGATGCTGACCGCCTTACTCCACCACAGAATGTCTATATCGTCTGGATCATGACGAAAGAAAGTGGCGTTAAAAACATAGGCCAGATAAAATCATCTTCCGGTCTTTTTTCCGGCAAAATGAAAGCTTCCTTACAAGCTGTGAGTCCTTTTAAACCAACAAGGGTATTTATTACAGCGGAAAGAAATAATGATATTCTTTATCCCGGAAGCCAGGAAGTATTGACGACACGATCCTTTTAAAGGATACAGTTGAAAAGGTATAGTATAAAATGGATTTAAAACTGTTGTCGGCTTGCCGGATGGTGTTTGTTTTTCCAGGCATTTGTGTTATTTATAAATGCTTCTTAAATTTCTAATATAAAATTATGTTTGATCGCTTTATACAAAGGCCGGTATTATCAACGGTTATTTCTATAATCATTGTAATTCTTGGAATACTGGGTTTAACATCCTTACCGATTTCTCAATATCCGGAAATAGCACCACCCACTGTAGTTGTCTCTACATCTTACCAGGGTGCCAATGCCGATGTGGTTTTGAATAGTGTGGTTGTGCCGTTGGAGGAACAAATCAATGGAGTGGAAAACATGTCTTATATGACGTCTTCCTCCGGAAATGATGGAAGTGCCCGGATCACTATTACCTTTAAATTAGGAACAAATCCTGATTTAGCGGCGGTGAATGTTCAAAATAGAGTAGCTCGTGCTACGCCGTTATTGCCTGCGGAAGTTACAAGGTCAGGTGTTACCACTGCTAAAAGTCAGAGTAGTAACCTGGTTATTTTTACACTTTATAGTAACAATCCCAATTACGATCAGACTTTCCTTCAAAACTATGCGGAAATCAATCTGATACCTCAGATAAAAAGAGTTCCCGGCGTAGGAGAAGCAACTGCTTTTGGAAGTATGAATTATACCATGCGTATCTGGTTGAAACCAGATGTAATGGCTTCGTATGGTTTAGTGCCAAATGACGTTAGCACAGCACTTGCAGAGCAAAATATTGAAGCCGCGCCAGGTCAATTTGGTGAGCAGGCAAATCAATCTTTTCAATACACTATAAAGTATAAGGGGCGTTTAAAAAACACGACTGAATTTGAAAATATTATCATTAAATCCACTGGAAGCGGGCAATTACTCCGGTTAAAAGATATTGCAAGAATCGAACTGGGTGCATTGAATTACTCAACCTCTTCTACCACAAATGGAATGCCCTCTATAGGTGTAGCCATTAGTCAGACAGCCGGTTCTAATGCAAAGGAAGTCATTGAAGGAAGCCTGAAAGTATTAGAAAACGGAGTGAAATCTTTCCCTCCCGGAGTTAATTACACAAATTTGATTAATGCAAACGACTTCCTGGATGCAAGTATTCACAAAGTAGTGTCTACTTTGATCGAAGCGTTTATTTTGGTGTTCCTGGTTGTGTTCTTATTCCTCCAGGATTTTCGTTCTACTTTGATTCCGGCTATAGCCGTTCCTGTAGCTATTATAGGTACATTCTTCTTTTTGGGGTTATTTGGTTTTACCATTAACCTTTTAACGCTCTTTGCTCTATTACTTGCCATTGGTATTGTGGTGGATGATGCAATCGTAGTCGTGGAGGCTGTGCACGCTAAACTCGATCAGGGATATACCAGCGCTCTGAAAGCGTCGCGGGATGCGATGAGTGAGATTACCGGTGCTATTATTTCTATCACTTTGGTGATGGCCGCTGTATTTCTTCCGGTTACTTTTATCGGTGGATCCGCAGGGGTTTTTTATAAACAATTTGGTATTACCCTGGCTATAGCCATTATTCTATCAGCAATAAATGCTCTGACCTTAAGTCCTGCTTTGTGCGCCATCTTCCTAAAACCCCATAAAGATGAAAAGGGGAAAAAGAAATCTTTATTTAAACGATTCTATATTTCATTTAATACGGCTTTTGAAGCCACGACCTACCGATACAAAAAGGCTGTCGGGTTTTTATTCAGGAGACAATGGATCGCCTGGTCGGCCATAATAATATTTGGTGGCTTGTTTATTTTTTTATTAAAAACGACCCCGTCCACTTTTGTACCGGATGAAGATATGGGGGTCATTATGGCTGATGTAGCCCTGGCTCCTTCTGCTTCTCATGAGCGTACAGAAGAAGTTGCCAAACAGGTACAAGCAATGGCGGAGAAAATTCCGGAGGTTCAAACTATTTTAAAAGTTGTCGGCAGGGGAATGATCAGCGGATCGGGAAGTAATTATGCCATGGTTATTATGAAGCTGAAACCCTGGGATCAGCGGAAAGGTAAGGGACAGGATGTGAAATCCATCATTGGAAAAATGTTTGGTTCAGTGAGTTCAATCCGGGAAGCGAAAATTATCTTCTTTGCTCCTCCGGTTATATCCGGATTTGGAATTTCGGGTGGATTCTCATTTGAATTGCAGGATAAAAGTGGAAAAGATATCGCCATTTTCTCAAAGGTCGGAAACGACTTCCTGGCTGCGTTGAATCAGCGACCGGAAATACAATACGCTTCCACATCTTTTAATCCAAATTTCCCTCAATATCAGATTGATGTGAATGTAGCTAAGGTGAAAGAAGCCGGATTATCCGTCAATGATATTTTGAATACTATCCAGGGATATTATGGTGGAGTATATGCTTCGAACTTTAATCAGTTTGGAAAACAATACAGGGTGATGTACCAGGCAGCCCCTGAATTCAGGGCAAACCCCGAGAGTTTGAATAATATTTATGTCCGCAATAATAAAGGAATGATGGCTCCTGTAACAGGTTTTATTACGCTTGAAAAAGTATATGGTCCACAGGCGATTTCCCGTTTTAATCTTTTCACTTCCATGAGTGTAACCGGGGCACCCAATCCGGGATACAGTTCCGGTGATGCCATTAAAGCGGTGCAGGAAGTAGCTGCACAAACCCTTCCGGTTGGATACGGTTATGAATACTCCGGTCTTACAAGAGAAGAGTTGGCTTCAGGTGGACAAACCATTTTTATATTCCTGCTGGTAATTCTCTTCGTGTATCTTCTATTAAGTGCGCAGTATGAAAGTTATCTATTGCCATTCGCAATTTTACTTTCTCTGCCCGTCGGACTTGCCGGCGCGTTCATATTTGCCAATATTTTTGGGGTAACAGATAATATTTATTTGCAAATAACCCTAATTATGCTGGTCGGACTTTTAGCAAAAAATGCTATTTTGATCGTAGAGTTTGCTCTTGATCGAAGGCGAATGGGAATGCCTCTTGTACAAGCGGCTATTGAAGGTGCGGAAGCGCGTTTCAGGCCGATTCTGATGACTTCCTTCGCGTTTATTTTTGGGGTAATGCCGTTGATGTTCTCGGTAGGTGCGGGAGCGAATGGCAACCGTTCCATCGGTACCGGCGCAGTTGGAGGGATGGTGATCGGAACTATTTTAGGAGTATTTATTATTCCCGTTTTGTTTATTGTATTTCAAAGTCTGCAGGAAAAAATTAGTGGACGAATCCATGCAGAAGATCCTGGTTATCATAAATGAGTTTTATAAAAATAAAATATGCACAAAAAGTTTTTTAACTATTTTCTCTTTATCACATTGGTGGGATTATTTTTTTCATCCTGTACGGTAACAAAACCGTATGAAGCACCGGTGGTAGTTGTAGATAGTTTGTACCGGGATGTTGTTTCGGCAGATACAAATACAATCGCGCAACTGAAATGGAATGATTTCTTTTCAGATGCTTATCTCAAGGATTTAATTGAAAAGGGCATTTCCAATAGTCTGGATCTAAAAGTTGCCATGGAGCGTATTACCCAGGCGAATGCTTATTTTGATCAGAGTGGAGCTGCTTTTCTGCCAACACTGAATGCGAACGCGGGCGTAAGCGCTAACCATTTATCTGATGTTCAAAATCCTCCGGTAAGAAATGTTATGCAATACCAGTTAGGGCTTGCTTCCGGTTGGGAACTGGATATTTGGGGGAAACTGAAAAGCAGCAAAAGAGCGTCATTCGCAAATTTATTACAAACGGAAGCGGCTTCCCGTGCTGTGCAAACCAGTATCGTAGCTGGTGTGGCTAATTATTATTACTTATTGATAGCCCTGGACCAACAATTGTCTATTACAGAAGAAACCGTTCGGAATTGGGATATCACGGTGGAAACGCTAAAAGCTTTAAAAGAAGCTGCAAAGGTAACTGAGGCTGCCGTCGTTCAAAGTCAGGCTCAGCGTTACGCCGCAGAGGTAACAATTCCTGATTTGAAACAACGGATCAAGGAAACGGAGAATGCTTTGAGTATCTTATTAGGTTTGCCTCCGGCGAAAATCGTCAGAAGTACTTTGGAAGATCAAAACGTAACGAATGATTTACATGCCGGAATACCCGCGCAATTATTAGGTTTCAGACCAGATGTGCAACAAGCTGAATATAATTTCAGATACAATTTTGAAATGACGAATGTTGCAAGAACTTATTTTTATCCATCCTTGAATATTACAGGTTCCGCGGGATTATCCGCGCTTTCCATAGATAATTTATTTAGCGGTGGCGCCTTTGCAGGTAGTATAGGTGCGGGATTATTACAACCAATTTTAAATCAAAGAGTAAATAAAACCAGGCTTACTGTAGCAGAGTCACAACAACGGTCAGCATTGTACGATTTTAAAAGTACGCTGTTAAATGCTGGAAGAGAAGTTTCTGATGCTATTTCATCCATTGAATTTGCCGGCCAGAAAGTGTCTATTCGTAAAAACCAACTGAATGCCCTGGAGAAATCTGTAGAATATTCACAGGAACTTTTACAAAATGGATTTGCCACATACATTGAAATCATTACTGCCAGGCAAAGTCTTTTGCAGGCAGAATTAGGGAAAGTGAATGACAAATTACAACAACTGCAATCAGAAGTAAATTTATACAGAGCGTTGGGTGGAGGATGGAAGAAAGAATAGCGTGCGATCTTTGAAGTAGAATTTGATGCTCATCCGTATTGTCTACGTTAAAAAAATATTTAAAAAAATGTGACAAAAGCCTTTAAATAGTGAAGATTTTCGATATTCAGCCCTATATGGTGATTGGATTACTGGTTTTTCTTAGATTAAACCGAATATAAATTATAAATGGTCCGACAAATTTTAAATCGGTATAATACCCTACAAGATTCATAAAATGGTCTTTGACCTATTTAAAAAAAAAAATGGAAATATATATAATTCATTGAATTTTAATCTTCGGATAAAGAGGCATTTAGAAAAAGACTTAAACCAGGAAAAGCATTAATAATCATCTTGGTAGTAATAAATAAATCATAAAAAAACATCCTTATTTCAATAGAATAAAATTTATTCCAACAAAATAGCCCGGCCTAAACCGGCTCTTCATGGAAATAAAGAATTAATATCATAATTTTGCAACCTTAAAATTATATAGTGGCACTGATAAAAAGCATTTCTGGTATTCGGGGTACGATAGGCGGAAAACCGGGTGAAAACCTTACTCCTTTAGACATTGTAAAGTTTACAACTGCATTTATTTTCTCTTTAAATGAGAATGATCCTAAAAGAATCGTTATTGGACGTGATGGCAGAATCAGCGGTAAAATGGTCAGCGATCTTTGTGCAAACACGATCATTGCCTGCGGTTATGATGTGATAGATCTTGGTTTAACTACTACACCAACAGTAGAGTTAGCCGTAAAAGAGGAAGGAGCTGCGGGAGGAATTATCCTTACTGCAAGTCATAATCCAAAAGAGTGGAATGCCCTAAAATTACTGAACAATGAGGGTGAATTTATAAATGCTGAAGCTGGCCAAAAGGTTTTAGAGATGGCAGAAAAAGAAGATTTTGTCTATGCCTTTGTTGATAAATTAGGGCAATATTCAGAAGATTCCTCCTGGTTGCAAAAACACATTGACGCGGTTTTAAATTACGACTTAGTAGATGTAGAGGCAATTAAAAATGCCCGCTTTAGCATCGTTGTTGATCCGATTAACAGTTCAGGTGCTATTTATGTTCCTGCACTGTTAAAAGCGTTGGGTGTGGAAGAAATTACAGTTATTAACGGAGAGATAACAGGAAGGTTCGATCACAATCCTGAGCCTCTTCCTCAAAATTTAACTGACCTCAGTAATGAGGTCAAAAGCCGGAAAGCTTCTCTTGGTATTGCTGTAGATCCTGATGTGGACAGGCTTTGTTTTGTATGTGAAGACGGAAGCATGTTCGGAGAAGAATATACTCTGGTAGCTGTAGCGGATTATATTCTTACACACCGCAAAGGAAATACGGTGAGCAATATGTCCTCAACCAAGTCACTGAAAGAAATCACTTTAAAACATGGCGGTGAATATCATCCTTCCGCTGTAGGAGAAGTGAACGTGGTAAATAAGATGAAAGAGGTGAATGCAGTAATTGGTGGTGAAGGGAACGGCGGTATTATTGTTCCTGATTTTCATTATGGCCGCGATGCTTTAATAGGAATCGGTTTATTTTTATCCCATTTGGCGCATTCAAAAAAGAGCATTAAAAAATTAAGAGGAAAGTATCCGGATTATTTCATTTCGAAAAATAAAATAAACGTAGATCCAAATATGGATGTGAAGGATATTTTTGAAAAAATCAAGGATAAATATAAGAACAATCCGATGAATACAGAAGACGGATTAAAAATTGAATTTGACAACGATTGGGTTCACCTCAGAACCAGCAATACAGAACCAATTATACGGATATATTCAGAAAGTAATTTTGAAACTACTGCTGAAAATATTGCAAAAAAGATCATGAAAGATATCAATGAGGTTATGCAAAATGGATTAGCTTAAACAGTCCACCTCTTTTGTTCTAAAGTCCTGACTAAATCCTGTACTAATTTACCATTATGGAAAGAATCTATTTTGACAATGCCGCCACTACCCCTCTTGACCCGGAGGTATTCGAAGCGATGAAACCGTATTTTACTGAAAAGTTTGGTAATCCATCCTCCATTTACTCTTATGGAAGAGAAACAAGGATGGCAATAGAAATGGCCAGAAAATCAGTTGCGAAAATATTAAATGCACATCCGGCGGAAATATTCTTCACCAGTGGAGGAACGGAGAGTACGAACACAGCCATTAACGCTGCCGTGTACGACCTGGGTTGCAAACACATCATCACCTCCCCTATTGAGCACCACGCTACACTTCATTGTGTGGAACATCTGTCCGATATAGGCGCTGCGAAAGTTTCCTATGTGAAAATATTGCCCGATGGACATATTGATCTGAAGGATTTTGAAGAAATTCTCAGCAAAAGTGAAGAGAAATGTTTAGTAACATTAATGCACGCAAATAATGAAATAGGGAATATTACAGATATCGAATTTGTTGGTAATTTATGTAAAAAATTCAATGCAATTTTTCATTCGGATACCGTTCAAACACTTGCACACTTTCCCTTAGATCTGAGAAAACTACCTGTTCACTTCATTTCAGGTGCCGGGCATAAATTTCATGGGCCAAAAGGTGTGGGGATTTTGTATATAAATGAAAATATTAAAATTCATCCGTTTATGCAAGGCGGCAGCCAGGAAAGGAATATGCGTGGAGGAACGGAAAATTTATATGGAATTGTAGGCCTGGCAAAAGCTCTTGAATTGAGCATAGCAAATGTTGAGAAAGATTCAAAACACATTCGTGAAGTAAGGGATTATATGAAACAACAACTTTCTAAAAATATTCCTCACGTAAAATTCAACGGAGATATTAGTGGTCAATGCCTTTATACAGTTTTGAGTGTAGCGTTTCCAAAATCGGAAAATTCAGAAATGCTTCTTTTTAACCTCGATATCAATAATATTTGTGCGAGCGGTGGAAGTGCCTGTACTTCCGGTTCAGAAAATGGCAGCCATGTAATCAGGGCAATCACCCACGATCCAAACTTCATTACTGTTCGATTCTCTTTTAGTAAAGAAAATACAAAAGAAGAAGTAGATGTTGTTGTAGAAAAACTGAGGGAGATACTGAAATAGAAAGCTTTTAATATTATCCCGGATTACCCTGATATTGCGGGATAATATCTTCCAAATCGCCTCAGGTAATAAGTATCCATCCTTACCGATCTGCCCGGAAATTAATTGAGTCAGTTTATTTTAATTGAAGAGATTTATAAAATGAGATTTTATTTCAACCTCCAAATTAAATTATTCAACAGGCATATAAAAGCTAATGACATCAACCCGGTGGTTGCCTGGTTTATTTTACTGATCCTCTTCGTTGCCGTTTCTATCTATTTCTTCAATTCAACGGAATATGCAGCTTATCTTTATCCCCTTATCCCGGTAATATTCTGGGCATGGTTAAGTTCCTCAAAAAGAAATGCCTTTTTGAAAACCACTTTTTCAAAGAAAGAATACCGGAGGTTAAGGATTATAGAAAACAGCTTAATCACTCTTCCATTTTTATTATTTCTAATTTTAAAGCAGTATTATTTAATACCATTACTTTTATTTATTGCCGCAAATATTTTCTCTTTCTTCGAGGTTAAACTCCGGACGAGTTTAGTTATCCCAACACCTTTTTATAAAAAGCCTTTCGAATTTATTGCAGGCTTCAGAAGCTTGCTCCCAGGAATTATTCTTGCTTATTTCCTGACAACAATGGGAATCCTGGCAGCTAATTTCAATCTGACCATATCTGGTTTGATCCTGCTTATTTTATGTTGTTTATCATTCTATATCAATCCTGAAAAAGATTTCTTTGTATGGGTTCACGCTGCTACCACCAAAAGATTTCTGTTCCAAAAAATCAAGATAGCCTTTTGGTATTCACTCCTTTTAATTGCCCCGGTATTAATAACGCTTGTGATTTTTTATCCTGAAAAATGGTGGATAGTTCTCACAATTCAACTAATTGGTTTCCTGGTTATATGCGTTTCCATTCTAGGAAAGTATGCGGCCTATCCATCTGAATTTAATTTACCCCAGGCATTCGGTATTGCTTTTTCAATTTTGTTTCCACCATTGATCGTGTTAATCTTGCCTCTTTTTTATTGGCTCTCTCTTAAAAAACTAAATCCAATTTTAAAATGATCACCCTAAAAAATATTTCGAAATCCTATGGGAATAAAAAAATATTGACTAATATCAATATGGTTTTTAAGCCCGGGGGAATTTATGGAATTGCGGGGGAAAATGGCGCTGGCAAAACAACTTTATTCAAATGCATCGGGGGGTTTGAGCCATTTGAAGGAGAAGTAATCTATGATAAAGGCATTTTAAAAAACACCATGGGTTTTTTGCACACAGACCCTTTTTTCTTTTCTAAAATTACAGGACAGGAATATCTTCAATTATTATGCAATGCCCGCAAAATTGAGGTAAATGATTTTAAAGAAAAGAATATTTTCAATTTACCCCTGGCACAATTTGCTGAAACCTATTCTACCGGAATGAAGAAAAAGTTAGCCATAACAGGAATATTATTACAGCAAAACGATGTATTCATTTTAGATGAACCTTTTAATGGCGTAGATATTCAAAGTAATGTTCTTATTACCGAAATCATTTTAGAATTAAAAAGACTAAATAAAACCGTTCTTTTGTCCAGTCATATTTTTTCGACACTTAGTGCTGTATGTGACTCTATTCATCTTCTTAAAAACGGAGAATGGTATATGAATGCGGAAAAACAGAATTTCCACCTAATTGAAAAGGAGATGCAGGGAGTGGATATCCATGAAAAGATTGAACGATTAAATCTAAAATAACTATAGTTCAATGTAAATACTACATTAAATTCCGGCCTCACATGACAAAGATTACTAATTAGGTTTCATATCCCCCTTCAACATTTCAACATATCGCTCCTATGGAGCTTGTCTTTTATGACTTTTAATTTTCTTGCTACTACTAAAATGTCAATCCTACATAGCTTCTCTTTTATGGCTTTTATATTTTGTGAGGAAATTCCAGGGTAGTTTAGGCGGTCATCTGTAACCAGATTTTTTTTAGCCAGCTCTGGGGTACCCTCATATCAGTTAACTTATACTTCATTTCAAAAGCTGGAACAGACATGATTTATAAAACAAAAATGGCCGGAAAACTCCGGCCATTCATGTATAAAATATTTTGGGATAAATTCTATTTCATTTTGAAACTTTCCATAAACTTCGTGGTAAAATTCCCTTTCCTAAAATCTTCGTTCTGCATTAATTGCACATGAAACGGAATGGTCGTTTTAATTCCTTCAATTACATATTCGCTTAGAGCTCTGCTCATAGTATCAATTGCTTCTTCCCTCGTTTGAGCTACAGCAATCAACTTGGCGATCAAACTATCGTAATAAGGAGGAATGGTATATCCTGCGTAAACGTGACTATCAACCCGTACTCCGTGTCCGCCCGGAGTATGTAAAGTAGTAATTACACCCGGTGAAGGACGAAAATCATTGTAAGGATCTTCTGCATTAATACGGCATTCTATCGCATGCATTTCAGGATAGTAATTACGACCGGAAATTTTATCACCGGCAGCAATTTTAATTTGCTCTTTAATGAGGTCATAATTCACAACCTCCTCTGTAACGCAATGTTCAACCTGGATCCGGGTATTCATTTCCATGAAATAAAAATCACGGTTTTTATCTACCAGGAACTCAATCGTACCAACACTTTCGTAATTGATAGCAGATGCTGCTTTGATGGCTGCATTACCCATACGCTCCCTCAATTCGGGTGTCATAAAAGGAGAAGGTGATTCTTCTACGAGCTTCTGATGTCGACGCTGAATTGAACAGTCCCTTTCACTCAAATGACATACATTTCCAAACTGATCACCAGCGATCTGAATTTCAATATGACGAGGTTCTTCCACAAATTTCTCCATGTAGATACCATCATTCTTGAAAGATGCTGCCGCTTCAGATTTAGCATTTTCAAATGCCTTTTCAATATCTTTTTCCTCCCAAACTACGCGCATGCCTTTTCCTCCACCACCGGCAGTGGCTTTTAAAATAACCGGGTAACCAACTATTTTGGCGGATTCTTTTGCATGTTTTACATCTGCCAATAATCCATCTACACCAGGTACAACGGGTACACCGGCTTTGATCATTGTTTCTTTAGCGTGAACCTTATCCCCCATGGAATTAATCATCTGTGGAGTGGGTCCGATAAACTTAATACCATGATCTATACATATCTGTGCAAATTTTGCATTTTCTGCCAGGAAACCATAACCAGGGTGTATTGCATCAGCATTGGTAATTTCTACCGCAGCCATTATATGTGGGATATTTAAATAACTATCTGCACTGGAAGGCTTACCGATACAAACAGCTTCATCTGCAAATTTTACATGCAAACTATCCTTATCAGCCGTAGAATATACTGCTACGGTTTTGATATTCATTTCTTTACAGGTTCTAATAATTCGAAGGGCGATCTCTCCCCTATTTGCAATAAGTATTTTTTTAAACATAATTCGTGTACTAGCTACCCTATTAATACTGCATCAATGGGCATTTGGTTTCTTAATTTGTAATGGATAAAAATAGACTGTTATTTTTGAGTACCCTTTCCGAAGGAAAAATATTTCCTGAAAACTCCTGGATAAAATAAGAACAACCGAAAATATCATAAGGATAAAAAACGATCAATTTAAATTCTACGCATTCTAAAAACTGAATTCGAATCATTCTGTTCAATTGAAAAAGTCATCTTGCAAGCAGTATATAAGTATACTCTCTCTTATTTCCTTTTCTTTTAAAAACTTTCCGGATTCAGAAACTTAGAAATAGTTCCGATCGTTTAGATAATCCTTACGGTTCAACTAAAAACAGAGGTTGGTCAAATTCCACCGGCGATGCATCTTCAACCAATATTTTTACAATTGTTCCGGTAACCTCACTTTCAATTTCATTAAATAATTTCATTGCTTCAATGATGCAAAGAACTTTTCCTGGTTCAATACTGTCACCCACACTAGCGAACAATGGCTTATCCGGGCCGGCCTGGCGATAAAAAGTTCCGATCATCGGGCTTTTTACGGTTATCAGATTGTCTGCCTTTGGAGCAGATTCCGCGGTCTTTTTATCATCTGATGATGCAGGGATTTGGCCAGAAGCAGAGGATGGAGAAGAAGGAGCTTGTTGAAAATAATTAGCAGGAGCTTGAACATACGAAGCAACTTCTTCCTTTTGTTTTATGGTGATTTTAAAATCATTCTGTTCAATACTTAGTTCACCAATATTGCTTTTATTCACAAGCTTCACCAACTCCTGGATTTGTTTTATGTCCATAATGGATTAATATATTTTAATTAATTGTAAAAAACGATAGCTAAAGATAATACAGAAATAAGAAATAAGAAGATGATTATTCTTTTACTCTTTCTACGTACTCTCCATTTTTTGTATTTATCCTGATCAATTCACCTTCATTTACAAATAAAGGAACGTTTACGGTGGCACCTGTTTCCACAGTGGCAGGCTTTAATGTCCGGGTAGCTGTATCACCCTTTACACCAGGTTCGCTATAAGTAACTCTCATAACAATTTTGTCTGGCAATTCTACTCCCATGGGCTGATCAGTTTCGGTATTGATTAACACAGATACTTCCTGGCCATCTTTTAAGAACTGGGGCGCATCCACCATTTCAGAACTTACAGATATTTGCTCATAGGTTTCTGTGTCCATGAAAGTATAGCCGGTATCATCTTTATATAAAAATTGGTAAGCGTGTTTTTCTACTCTAACCGGATGAATCGTTTCACCACTATTCCAGGTTTTCTCAATCGTGCGATTATTATCTACGCCTTTCATTTTAGCCCAAACTTTCGCGGCTGCACGGGCAGTTTTATTCTCTCCAAATTCAATTACAGTGTATAGATTTCCGTCTATCTTTAAAATCAGTCCAGTTCTGATATCTGATGTAGATGCCATAAAATATTTTTTTTTGTGGCAGCAAAGGTAAATTATTTGTTTTACTGTTTATGGCATTCGTGCATATTTTATTAAGAGTAATTTTGGACCCGTCATTATGCCTATTATCCTGTTAAAATATAATAAACATTAAGTAGTTCAATTGAAAATAAGGTACTTTAGACTTTAAAAAAATGCCATGTATAAATTCCTGCTTCTTTTATCTTTTTTAGCTTTCTCCGGTTTCAATAGTTTTGCACAGGAAACACCGGCAGAAGAAATACCTGTTTATTTGAGATTTCCCACGATTCCACAATTTACCCTGGCAAAAGCTCCTGACAGTATTTCTTATACAAGAGATAATTTAAAGAAAAAAGTCAATACCTTATTTTTTATATTCAGCCCCGATTGTAATCATTGCCAATACGAAACAGGAGAAATTATCAAGAACATCAAAAAATTCAAGGACGCGCAAATCGTCATGATCACCTATTTCCCATGGGATCAAATGATGCCTTTTTACAATCATTATAAGATTGGTAACTATCCGCAAATTACTATGGCAAGGGATAACAACTACTTTTTTCCCACTTTTTTTAAGGTAAGAAACTTCCCTTCAACGTTCATCTATGATAAGAAAGGGAACTTCAAAAAAGCCTTTGACGGTGCTGTAAAGATTGAAGATATTCTGAAGGAGCTATGAGCTAACAGCTAACAGCTACCAGCTAAAACCTATTTCTTCTAAATGCAATAATCATAATCATTACCTTTGACGGACAACCATTTTTTTATATTAAACAGTAAAATACAATGAAAGTAACCGTAGTAGGTGCAGGCGCTGTGGGCGCAACTTGCGCCGATAATATCGCCAGAAAAGAGCTTTGCGAAGAATTGGTCATGTTGGATATTAAAGAAGGAATTACCCAGGGCAAAGCAATGGATTTCCTTCAGAGTGCAACTCTTTTAGGAAGCGATACCAAAATAATTGGTAGTAATAATGATTATAAATTAACTGCGGGAAGTGATGTGGTAGTTATCACATCGGGAATTCCACGTAAACCGGGAATGACCCGTGAGGAATTGATTGGGATAAACGCCGGCATTGTAAAAGATGTTACCACGAAGATTCTTGAAGAGTCACCAAAAGCAATCATTATAGTTATCAGCAATCCGATGGATACCATGACTTACCTGGCATTGAAATCCAGTGGTGTACCAAAAAATCAGATCATCGGAATGGGTGGTTTACTGGATAGCGCCCGTTTTAAATACTTTTTATCCCAGGCAATGCATTGTTCTGCCCAGGACCTGCACGGAGTTGTGATTGGCGGACATGGAGATACAACAATGATTCCATTAACGCGGCTTGCTACTTTTAATGGCACACCGGTTTCTAACATATTGGATGAAGCTACATTGAAACAAGTTGCAGCCGACACAATGGTTGGCGGTGCTACTCTTACAAAATTATTAGGCACAAGCGCGTGGTATGCACCAGGGGCTGCAGGAGCTGCTTTGGTAGAAGCCATTGTACGCGACGAAAAGAGATTAATGCCTTGCTGCGTTATGCTGGACGGTGAATATGGACAAAGTGATATTTGTATGGGCGTTCCGGTAATAGTAGGAAAAAATGGTTGGGAAAAAATAGTCGACTTTAAATTGAATGAAGAAGAACAGGCGGCCTTTAACAAGAGTGCAGAAGCTGTCAGAAATATGAATGCTGCATTGCAATTATAATTCTGACTTAATTATAAAAAAAGCCGGCAGACGATTTCGTTTGCCGGCTTTTTTTTATGTCAGGAGTCTAGTTTGTAGTTTGTAGTTTGTAGTTTGTAGTTTGTTTTAGTTTGTAGTATCCCGACAAGCTGCTGCCTGTGTTTTGAGGATAATAATTTGTATTTGGAGGAAGCAATTCTGTTCCAGTGAGAATGTCGAAAAAATACTAAAAAGATTTTAACCACGAAGCCTCGAAGGACACAAAGGGAAAATATTGCGTCTTTTTAGAACCTGAATATATTTATACCGGTTCCGCCGCGGCGCCTAAATTCGTGTCTCACGAATTTCCTTTGAATAAATAG
>JBBSUB010000003.1:0-52381 GCA_038235345.1 Chitinophagales bacterium | reverse complement strand
TTCTAATTTTTAACAGGATTTGATTTATAAACTGGAAAAAATCAGCTCCCCAATTTAGCCAAAGGAAATTCGTGAGATACGAATTTAGGCGGATTTCGATGCCCCGATTCGTGTCTCACGAATCGGATTGCTTTGAGTTTAGATGGTTCTAATTTTTAACAGGATTTGATTTATAAACTGCAAAAAATCAGCTCTCCCAATTTAGTAAAGGAAAGTTATTAGATACGAATATAGGCGGGCTTCGATGCCCCGATTCGTGTCTCACGAATCGCATTGCTTTGAGTTGTTCGGATGGTTCTAATTTTTAACAGGATTTGATTTATGAACTGGGAAAAATCAGCTCTCCCAATTTAGCAAAGGAAATTCGTGAGATACGAATTTAGGCGGGTTTCGATGCCCCGGATCGTGTCTCACGAATCGCATTGCCTTGAGTTGTTTAGATGGTTCTAATTTTTAACCAGGATCTGATTCATAAACTGAAAAAAATAAGCTCACTGCTAATTTAGCAAAGGAAATTCGTGAGATACGAATTTAGGCCGGTTTTAAAAAAAACCGCAGTATTTTCCCTTTGAGTTCTTCGAGCCTTTGTGGTCAAAATCTTTTTTAGTATTTTTTACAATGTACAACAGCAGCGGAACTGCATACTGTAAATAAATCAAAGTAATTATTCCCAAAAATACAAGCCGCGGCTTTTTGAAATACTTCTAACTAATTACATTTATAGTAAGAGCGATCATAATAGTAGCATATATAAAGGAAATCAGGCTATGTAATAACACCAGTTTTCTCAATCGTTTGGAGGTAACTTCAACGTCCGAAACCTGGAAAGTCATTCCCACATTAAAAGAGAAATATGCAAAATCCAAATAATCCGGTTTGTCTTCCTTTGGAAATTCAAGACCTCCCGCATTTATTTCCGGTTTCTCCCGATGATTTCCGTAAAAAATATGTGCATATCGGAGAGTAAATGTGGTATGAATAAGCAACCACGATAAAAACATTCCGGCGACGGCCAGAGGAATTTTCAATTCAGACTGATTGCTGTTTTCAGTTTTAGTAATAATTAAAATGATCACTGCAATTAAGCCAGCCAGGGTAGCGATTAACACTATACTAAAAATAACAATTCTGTTCTCATCCTGCACTTTAGCCTGCTCACGGATTTGTTTGGCCGAGGTCTTAAAAAAAGTTATCCATCCAAAAACAACCATAAAAATGCTAAATGTATCCCAGCCAATCATGAGACGAATCAATGATTGTACGCCGGGGGGTGTTATTACAAATGCAGTAATACCAAAGATGAGGCAAATAAATAATTTCTGAAAACCTGAAAGCCTGTCAATAAGGGGTAAACTCTTATTATTCTGTGCCATGTGCTTTTTTAGGAATGGATAAAAATTTAAACAACAAATGTAAAGAGTTTGTATAATAAAACAACCGGTTATTATCTCTATAAAAAAGATAATAACCGGCTATTTACAGATGTTTAAATTAATTTCCTTATTTTATTTTAGGATCACTAAACTGATAGAAAATTCCAAATTGGAAATTATTTCCTGTCAATTTATTTCCCGTCTTAGTTTCGCGTAAATCTGTTAAACCAAAAGCATAACGTGCGTCAAATCCAAGTCCTGAAGTAGTCAGGTAAGAGATGCCCACAGGAAGAGAAATAGCGGTGGTTTTGTAGTTTGCCTTAACATCTGCAGTATTGCTACCTGATTTGTTTTTCGCTGCCATTAAAAAACCAAATTGTGGACCTGCCTCAATTCTGAATCCATTATCGAACATGTATTGGGCTAATAATGGAACATTGATGAAATGTAAGTCTGTGTGTGATTTTACACCGGCAACATCATACTTTGCACCTTCCAGTGAATACATTACTTCTGGTTGAAAAGCGAACTTGCTTCCATGAGAATGAATGTGTGCTAAAACTCCCGCATTAAATCCAATTTTAGTATCAGATTTTATAGCAGCATCTTTTTGATGTAATTCAGATGCATTCATACCTGCTTTAACACCAAAGTGTGCTTTCATTTGTGCATTTGCTCCAAAGGCGAATAAAACCGTTGCAGCTAAAATAATTGTCTTTTTCATAATTGTACGTTTTAAATTTAGAATGTTGGATCCTCAAATTTTATGATCCATTTTTTCTATTGATAATCGCTTAAGCAACTCGCGTACCAACTTTTTAGAAAGGTAAAAAAAACGTAGCTTTGCGCACATAAATATTCGCCGGAAACGGCCCTGATTCATCCTGTAAATGTCTCCTGAAAAAAGAATATTTAGTACGATATGGCTTTATTACACAACAGGGTTTCCCAAAAAGAACTCAAACAAAAGTTATTGGAAGAAACGGAACCCCGGATCACTATTTCCTTTTATAATTATGGTCTAATTGAAGACCCACAAGTATTCAGAGATGAGTTATACCAGGTGTTTCAAGACTTAAAAGTCTTCGGAAGAATCTATGTAGCGCATGAGGGAATTAATGCCCAGGTAAGCGTTCCTGAAATAAACTTTGCAACATTCGTAGAGCAGTTAAATACCTTTCCCCTATTAAAAGATATCCGGTTAAACATAGCCGTGGATGATGATGGGAAAAGTTTTTGGGTACTAAAAATAAAAGTGCGAAAAAAAATTGTGGCAGACGGAATTTCCGATCCGCAATTTGACATGACAAAAAAGGGGAAATATGTAGATGCAAAATCCTTTAATCAGCTCACCGCAGACCCGGAAACCATTGTAGTGGATATGCGCAATCATTATGAATATGAAATAGGCCATTTTGAAAATGCAATTGAGGTTCCTTCAGATACCTTTCGTGCGCAACTGCCGATGGCTGTGGAAATGCTGGAAGACAAAAAAGAGAAGAATATTATTATGTACTGCACAGGCGGCATCCGATGCGAAAAAGCCAGCGCATTTATGCATTTGAACGGGTTTAAAAATGTGTATCACCTGGAAGGCGGCATTATTCAATATGCCAATAAAATAAAAGAAGAAGAACTTCCCAATAAATTCCTGGGGAAAAACTTTGTCTTTGATGGAAGACTTGGAGAAAAAGTAGGGGAGGAGATCATCAGCCATTGCCATCAATGCGGCGATACCTGCGATACACATACAAACTGTGCAAACGAAGCTTGTCATTTACTCTTTATACAATGCTCTGAATGTGCAAAGAAATATGAAGGGTGCTGTTCCATAAAATGCCATGAGGATTTTAATTTGCCGGAGGCAGAAAGAAAAGAAAAAAGAAAAGGACAAAAGAATGGCATCATGATATTTAACAAATCCCGGGAGAGAATGCAGGGGTTGAGGGAAGGATAAATTAAATTGTTTCATTGTTGAATTGCTGAATGGGTTAATATTTCAATGTTAAATGGGTAAATAGCTTTTAACATTTTGATATTTCAACAATAGAGCAATTAAACAATTGAGCCATCAGTCAATATATACAAAAACTTCTGTAATAATGTCGCACGTCAATTTTGAATTTAAAGCCACAGCTTCCAACATTAATTCTTTAGAAAAAAAATTACTGGAATTGAATCCAAAATTCATCGGAGAAGATCATCAGACAGATACGTATTTCAATGTAAAAGAAGGCAGGCTAAAACTTCGTGAAGGAAATATTGAAAATTCCCTTATTTATTACGAACGCTCTGATTCCGCAGATGCAAAACAATCAGATGTTTTATTGTATCAACACCCGGCTGAAAAGTCTTTAAAAGAACTTTTAATAAAAGTACATGGTGTGAAGGTAGTGGTAGACAAAATCCGCAGGATTTATTTTATTGACAATGTGAAGTTCCATTTTGATAGGGTAGAGGGTTTAGGCACATTTGTGGAGGTAGAAGCAATTGACAAAGCAGGTGATTTGGATATTAATTATCTGAAAGAACAGTGTTCGCGTTACGCGACTTTATTTGAAATAGAAGAAGCCGATTACATTGCTCTTTCTTACAGTGATTTAATTTTGGAATTGACCATTTAACCGAAGATCATTGAATAACATCTTACTATCTTTAAATGCCTTCGATATGGAGATTCATTTGTTCTCAAATTTATAAACAAAAACCATGTTCGACTTCCGTTTACAGGTATTTGAGGCAGTGGCCAAGAGGCTCAACTTCACAAAAGCTGCGGCTGAATTATACATAACACAACCGGCAGTCACCAAACATATTCATGAACTGGAACGTCAATTTAAAACAAAACTTTTTGACAGAAACGGTTCCCGGATAAAACTGACACATGCCGGAGAAGTTTTATTGCAACACACAGAGCAGTTGTTTTCATTGTACCGCAATCTTGAGTTTGAAATGAATAGTCTTAGCATGGAGCACAGCGGGAGGCTTCGGTTAGGAGCAAGTACTACTATCGCGCAATATGTTTTGCCCCCGGTATTAGCCGCTTTTCATAAAAAGTTCCCCGATATAAAAATTACGCTTACCACTCAAAATACGGAATACATTGAAGAAGCCCTTAAAAATAAACGGATCGATCTTGGGTTGATAGAAGGCAGTTCAAAAAACGCTTCTATTAAATACACGAAATTCATAAAAGATGAGATCGTGCTGGTTGCATCCAATAAAAATCCTCTTGGCATTAAAGATATTATTCAACCGAAGGAATTACTTAAGATTCCCTTATTACTACGTGAGCAGGGTTCCGGCACCCTGGAGGTCATTGCAAAAAAACTAAAAGACCTGGGCATAAAATTGAGTGATCTGAACGTTGAAATGCAACTTTCGGGCACAGAAAGTATGAAATCTTATTTGATGCACTCCTCCAGCATGGCCTTTTTGCCGATTCATTCCATTTTAAATGAACTTCAAAGCAAACAATTCAGGATTATAGACATTAAAGGAATGGATATAGAACGGTATTTCTATTTTATTCATCTTCAGGGACAGACGGCTTCTCTCCCGGATCTATTTATGAAATTTTCCGGAAGGTATAACTTCAGGTAATGGCAAATCACTTATAACCATTTCTGTTTGACTGAAAAGTGAAGGAAATTTGCATTGTAAAAAAAGAAATAATTATGCAAAAAACGTTCTCAATTGACACTCCTTCAACCTTAAAAAATATAATGAATACTAGAGTTGGTACGAAAAATAAGAATATCAGTATCCAGAAATTAATTTTTATCATTGCACTGATCTTATGTCTGACGCCACTGGTATCTCCACCAATTGCCCTGCTAATCGGGATCGCGATCGCACAGTTTGTTGGACATCCATTTTTACACCTTAATCACAAAGCCACGTCCTTTTTATTAAAATTTTCGGTGGTCGGACTTGGTTTTGGAATGAATGTACACAGCTCTATCAGCGCAGGAAAACAAGGATTACTTTTTACAATAGCATCCATAGTAGGTACTCTGGGGCTTGGATTATTACTGGGAAGATTCTTTAAAATAGAAAAGAAGACCTCTCACTTAATTTCGTGTGGAACAGCTATATGCGGAGGAAGCGCCATTGCAGCCATCAGCCCGGTGATCAATGCAGATGAAAAACAAATTTCCATAGCACTTGGAACGATCTTTATTTTAAACTCTGTCGCCTTGTTCTTGTTTCCATGGATAGGACACATGCTACATCTTTCCCAGACACAATTTGGTTTATGGAGTGCCATTGCAATTCATGATACAAGTTCTGTGGTAGGTGCGGCAAATAAATACGGTGCAGAAGCTCTTCAAATAGCAACAACAGTCAAATTAGCACGGGCTTTATGGATCATCCCTGTCGCATTGTTAACCACCCTGTTCTTCAAAACAGGCAAACAAAAAATTAAGATTCCTTACTTTATCGGCCTGTTTATATTAGCAATGATTATCAACACATATCTACCCATCATTCATCCAATTTCAGGATACCTGGTGGATATTGCGAAGATAGGTTTGACTGTAACACTGTTTTTAATAGGTGCGGGATTGTCGGCGTCAGTTATAAAGTCTGTCGGCGTGAAGCCCCTATTGCAAGGTGTCATTCTATGGGCTGTAATTTCGGTAGTAGCGTTATATGCGGTGATGCATTTAGCGATGTAGAAATAAATGATTAAATGGTTAAATGGCTGAATAGTTAAATTGATGCATGGTTATATGCAGATTGCTCAGAGTTGATCGTTGATAGCTTACGGTTGATCGCTGATTACTGATTGAAGATAACGCGCATTCTTAATCGCTGCTGTTCCCCAGGTATTATTAAAATAAATCCACGCCTCCCGGGGAGCAGCAATTTTAATTTGATGATAAATTTTTTGCAGAAATTCAATATCGTAAAGTGATTTATACAATACCGGAACTCCATGAAAGCGGTAATAAAGATCCACACTGGTCATAACGGCTTCATCCGCAAGTTTGGGAAAACTCACGCCACAGAAAATAAGGTTGTGCTTTTTAAACTGGGTAAAAACTTCTTCATTCCACCAGCTAATATGCCTAAATTCAAATACATTTTTAAAGGTGGTATCTACACTTCTTACAATTAAATCCAATTTTTCAGAGGAATATATTGTTTGAGGTGGCAATTGAAATAATATGCAACCTAATTTATCCTGCAATCCATTTCGAATACTGGTATAGAAATCACTTAATAAGCTCTCACAATCCTCAAACTTCTTATAATGGGTAATCAATCTGGGAACTTTGAGAGAAAATTTAAAATCCGCAGGACTTGTCTGATACCATTTTATCAGAGATTTTTCAGAAGGAAATTTATAGAAGGAGGAATTTATTTCAAGGGTATTAAATTGTTGACAATAAAATTCAAACCATTTAGTTTGAGGTAATTTTTCGGGGTAAAAAATATCGTTCCAATCCTTGTAATAAAAACCGGAACAGCCTGTATGAAAATGTGTCATTGTAAACTTATTTGTAAGGGTGAATGACTTACAAAAACCATGCGCTTTCGCGCATGGCTATTATATTCAACCCTTTCAGCATTTGCTGTAAAGGGATTTAAAAATCTATAATTGCGTATGACGATACGTCCTGCTCATTGCTTAAAGCTCACTGCTCAAAAGCTCACTGCTCAACGCCTTCTCAATTCTAACCTTTGTTTCTTCCTCACTTAATTCCTGCGGTACAAATTTTTCACCAATCAACTTTTCATATAATTCTATATAACAGTCACGAATAACTGCGATCCATTCATCACTCATTTCGGGAACCTGTTGGCCATCTTTTCCCATGAAATTATTTTCGATAAGCCATTCTCGTACAAATTCTTTACTAAGTTGTTTTTGTTTTTCACCTTTTGATTGTCTTTCCTCAAATCCATCCGCGTAAAAATAGCGGGAACTATCCGGCGTATGGATCTCATCCATTAGAATAATCTCATTGCCAAGTTTACCAAATTCATATTTTGTATCCACCAGGATCAATCCACGTTTAGCGGCAATTTCTTTTCCCCGTGCAAAAAGCTGGAGCGCGTAATTTTCCAGTTGTTCGTAATCTTCCTTAGAAACGATATTTTTCTGAATAATCTCTTCTTTGCTGATATCTTCATCATGGCCTTCATCTGCTTTGGTAGAAGGAGTAATAATAGGCTGGGGAAAATAATCATTTTCTTTCAACCCTTCGGGCATGGTAACACCACAAAGTATTTTCTGTCCTGATGAATATGTACGCCATGCATGTCCCGTCAGGTTGCCCCTTACGACCATTTCAATTTTAAAAGGAACGCACAATTTCCCAATTGAAATGTTTGGTGCGGGTGTTTGCAAAAGCCAGTTTGGACATATATCGGTCGTTTTTACCAGCATGTAAGCAGCTATTTGATTTAAAACTTGTCCTTTATAGGGTATAGGACGAGGTAAAATAACATCAAAAGCGGAAATTCGATTACTTGCGATCATAACTAATATTTCATTCTTGATCGTATAAACATCTCTTACCTTTCCTTTATAGAAGTTAGTCTGAAGAGAGAAATTAAAGGGAGTCATCAGGTATAATTTTTTCTGCAAAAGTGCGTTAAAATAAATTGGATAGTAAAAATGTTTTTAAATAAAAAAATTATTTTTTTTAACAAATAGAACAACACTATATTGCTTTAAATTAAAAAACCAAAATATTAAGTATGAGAAAAGCTTTCAGAGGTTTTACTTTCGGATTAATCGGAATTCTTTTTTCGATTTCTGCCCTGGCCCAAAGTAGTACCATTAAGGGAAATGTAAAAAATGCCAGCACCGGTGAAACTGTACCGGCTGTTTCAATAACGGTCAAAGGATATGGAGCCGGTACATATACCGATGATAAAGGGAATTTTTCTCTAACTGTCAATGATCCCTTTCCCCTTACTTTAAATATTTCCTCTATTGGATTTGAACCGCAGGAAATAACGGTAAAAAATGCTGCCACTTCACTTTCAATTATTTTAACGCCTGCCAGTGTACTTGGGCAGGAAGTGGTTGTATCTGCAACACGTTCTGCTTCCAAAATTATGGAATCCCCGGTGACGATTGAACGAATCAGCGCAGCTAATATCCGCAATACTTCAGCGGTTTCCTACTATGATATGGTGGGCAAATTAAAAGGTGTGGATGTTGTAAACGCTTCTCTCACATTTGCTTCTCCAAGTACAAGAGGTTTTAATGGTAGTGGTAACCTTCGTCTGAACCAGATAGTAGATGGGATGGATAACCAGGCACCTGGTTTGAATTTCTCGGTGGGAAGTGTGATTGGGATCACTGAGCTGGATGTGGAAAGTATTGAATTACTACCTGGCGCATCTTCCGCTCTTTACGGTCCGGGTGGTATGAACGGAGCGTTAATTATTAATAGTAAAGATCCATTCAAATACCAGGGACTTTCCTTCCAGGTAAAAACCGGTGTGATGAATATTGATAATCAAAGCCGCAAAGCTTCTCCTTATTATAACTGGAACCTTCGTTGGGCCAAGAAAATAGGTGAAAAATTTGCCTTTAAAGTGACAGGTGAATTGGTTCAGGCGAAAGATTGGGTTGCTGACGATTACCGTAATTATGATCGCCTGGGAACAACCGGTGCCACCAAAGATGGAACACGTAAAACAGATCCGAACTATGATGGTATAAATACTTATGGGGACGAAACTACAGCAGATATCCGTGCAAATGTATTGAATCCATTAGCTGCAGCCGCACCATTTTACAAACCTTACGTGGATGCATTACCTGCCTCAATGCCCGTATCCAGAACTGGTTATGCTGAAAAAGATCTTTTGAATCCAAATACAGTCAATGCAAAATTAACCGGAATGTTGAGTTATAAACTCACTTCAAGAACGGCACTGAATGCAGCAGCTTATTGGGGTACCGGAAATACAGTTTACACGGGAAGTGATCGTTATTCTTTATTAAATCTTGCAATCGGACAATATAAAATTGAACTGGTAAATCCTAAATGGTTCCTGCGTGGCTGGACCACCCAGGAAAATGCAGGAGATTCGTATAATGCTACAGTGACTACACGTTTAACGAATGAAGCCTGGAAACCAAGTGGCGGGGCCACTGGTTGGTACTATCAATATGCTACTGCATTCTTAGGTGCCAAAGTAGGTGGAGCAACTGATATCAGTGCACATAATGCCGCAAGAGCATTTGCAGACAAAGGAAGGCCGGAAGCCAGTTCTCCTGAATTCAAAAAACTGTTTGATAAAGTACGGAGCATTCCTATTTCAAAAGGTGGTGGGTTGTTCGTAGATAAAACAAATTTGTATGATTTAGAAGGACAATATAATCTTTCTGAAACTACAGGAGCCTTTGCTGATATCTTAGTTGGTGCAAACTGGAAAAGATATGTATTAAATTCTGAAGGAACTTTGTTCGCGGATTCTTCAGGCACTATTCCTATCAATGAGTATGGAGCCTATATACAAGCTACAAGAAAATTAGCAAACGACAGGCTAACCCTGATTGCTTCTGCGCGCTACGATAAAAATGACAATTTTGATGGAAGATTTACTCCTCGCTTTTCTGCGGTTATAAAGGTTGCAGAAGATAATAATATCCGTTTATCTTATCAGCAGGCTTATCGCTTTGGATCTACACAACAGCAATGGATCAATCTACGTGTAGGTGGTGGTGTTGCACTTATCGGCGGCGTAACAGATTTCTCAACTTTCTATAAATTTAACAGCAATCCTATTTACGGCATTAACCAGGATCTTTTCGCAGGAACTCCAAAGGTATTTAACCTTCCAAAGTTCAAAGCTGAAACGGTAAATTCTTTTGAAGCAGGATATAAAGGATTACTCGCAGACAAAAAATTACTAATAGATATGTATGGGTACTATGGAATTTACAAGGATTTTATTACCCGTACATTGATAGCACAATCTGTAAACGGAAATATAAATGTATTAACGAACCCGGCTACTGTAAGAGCAAATCTGAGTAATGCTGCACTTGTAACAACGTATTCTGTTCCTACCAACGTAAACGGTGATGTATCCACTTACGGATATGGAATCAGTCTTACATATGCTTTACCTTCTAATTTTGCAATTTCTGCCAATACTTCATCTGATAATTTAGATGGTGTTCCGGAGGGATTTACTGCTAGCTTTAATGCTCCAAAATACAGAGTAGGTGCATCTTTCACAAACACAGGTTTTGGGTATCAGAATAGATTGGGCTTTGATATTTCCTATCGCTGGCAGGATGATGTTATTTTCCAAAGTGATTTTGCGACTGGTCTTGTTCCTGCTTTCCACACCCTTGATGGTCAATTTAGCTACAGATTCCCTGCTGAAAAAGTATTGTTGAAAGTTGGTGGTACCAATTTATTAAATCAGTACTATCGTAATGGATTTGGTAATGCTACAATTGGGGGACTATATTATGTAAGCATTGGTTATAACCTGTTTTAATCCACATTTAATTAGATTATTTTTAAAGATATAATATGCAACTCAATCAAATAAAAAAACATACCGCTTCAAAAATTGCCCTGTTTTGTGCAACCGCAATTTTGGCTGTATCCTGTAATAAAGATCTTCCTGAGGCCATTCCCATTCCAGCTCCGGATGCCAATCCGGTGGCTACGACCATTGGTGCGGAAATTAACACTAACCCGGATTACAGCTTCTACAAAGCTGCAGCAACAAGAGTAGGGATTCTTCCGCTATTATCAGATTCCTCAAAGGTATTTACCGTTTTTCTTCCTAATAATGCTGCGTTCATAGCCTCAGGAATCCCTTCTGTTGCCGCAATTGGAGCGCTGCCGATTGCATCTGTAGGTGGAATTGTTCAATACAGTTTCATACCCGGTCAACAATATACCGCAGCACAAATTCCAACAGCTTTTCCGAATGTTCAGCTACCAACTTTTTTAACTATAGGCTTATTACCAGGTACAACTGTTCCAATTCAAATGTCAGTCTTTCCTTCTAAAAGGGGAAGTAGTGTATGGGTAAATACAATGCCCGTAACTGCTGCTGACATGAAGTTTAGAAACGGTACCATTCATTTGGTAGGTGGATTAGTAGCTCCTCCATCTGCTGTATTGAAAGATGTAATAGCGACTAAACCAGACCTTTCATATTTTAGGGCAGCTGTAGTAAGAGCAGATAGTGGACAGAATTTAACCACTACTGCCAGTTTGAATTATTTATTAGCCTACCCTGTAACAAATATGACCATCCTTGCACCCAACGACGATGCATTTAAAGCACTCATATTTGGTTCTGTTTATAGTTATCTTGTAGGAGTAGGAACGCCTCCAGCTAATGCACAGGCGCAGGCGACAGCATTAAGTGCCACTCCTGATGTGTTTCAAAACCCGGCTTTGTTTGGTGTTCTGACGGCAGCAACGGTAAAAGGTATTCTTGCCTATCATTTCCTTGCTACTAATGCAGGCTCCGGTTTTCAGCCCAACATCAGAGTATTTTCCAATAATTTTGAAACAACTCCTTCATTTTATAAAACATTGGTAAACAGTTCTGTTGCAGTACATCCCGGCATAATGGCACAAGCTACTTTTACAGGTCCTTTTGTTTCCACCCTGAAGTTTACCGGTATGGGAACTTTTCCTCCGGGAGGAGCTCCGTTTTCCGGTGCGGCTGCTACAGCTACTTTAAAAGATAACCTGGCAGTAAATGGAATTTTTCATATAATTGACAAGGTTTTATTACCACAATAAATTTTTAGATTTTGAAAAAAAGGAGCACATCAAAAATGTCGCTCCTTTTTTTATTTTCAGAACTTATTTACAGCTCATATCTCATTGCTCATAGCAGTCACCCTCACTAATTCTCTTTTTACTCCATTCGCTAGCGCACATGGTTACGAATGTTCAACCCCTTCGGGATTTGGCGTAAAGGGACTCAGGAAATTTTAAAGGATAAAGTGATAATAGCGTTCAGTTTACTCACCGCTGACAGCTCTCTTCTCTCTTGCTCAATGCTCTCAGCTAAAATCTTTTTTACTTCCTTTATTTGGATTTACCTTTGCTAAATTATAGGAGATACTTAAAATTCCGGACGGTAAGGCCAACGTAGTTTAGCTGTTTATTTTAAAACCAGGGAAGGCTTACCAGATTATAATGTTTATTTATGGCTGATCCAACAATTGTACAACTTGTTAGAACCTATTTCACATCTGATTTTTATAAAAAAGCAGCAGAGGCTTTGGATGAAAGAAAATATGAAACAGAGAAGGCGTTATCAGCCATCATTCCTTTAATATTGGGGGCCATGCTTCATAAGGCTACGGCTGATAAAGAGAGTTGTGAATCTTTTTTTAATGACTGCAGGGATGCTGAAAGAGTTTTTTCGGTGAATTATGATTTTGATTTACTTCATCGGAAAACAAATAACAACGAAGACAGGTTATTCGACAAAAAACATGTAGAGGTTGAAAAAGAAATTGCCCGGTATTCCGGCATTAAAAACTCTTCCGTTTCTGGCTTAATTTCCTTAGCTGTTCCATCAATCTTAGGGCTTTTGGGAAAACACATTATGAGAAACAAATATTCTTCAAGCGGCCTGGCTGGCTATCTTTCTTCCCAGGAGAAATTTATTGCCCAGGCAATTCCCCCAACGCTCGAATCCATGGAATCTTATTTCCAACTTACTCCTTTGCCCAAATCAAATAAACTTCCCTGGGACTATTCTTTTCAAAAGTTTACAACCATTAAATGGAAAAGATGGCGTCGCGTTATTGTTATCGCTGTGGTTCTGATGGTTGTTGCCGCAGTGTATTTTTTAATGGTTAGATAATTTGCTACATAGAACAGGTTTTATTTTAATTCAGCCTAAAATAAAAGGATGTCTATTCTTTCCTGTACCTAAATTAGAGTAAAAAGAATTCAAGAAACATTGAATGAATATTTCTTTTAAACATTAAACCTGAAATGCATTACATCCCCATCCTGCACGATATATTCCTTTCCCTCAATCCTAAGTTTTCCATTTTCCCGGCAGGCAGCTTCTGATTTATATTGAATGAAATCTTTGAAAGCGATCACTTCGGCCTTAATAAATCCTTTTTCAAAATCGGTATGAATAACACTGGCAGCGGCCGGAGCTTTCCAACCCTGTCCTATCGTCCAGGCTCTTACCTCCTGCACACCTGCTGTGAAATAAGTGGAAAGGTTTAATAATTTATACGCTGAATTGATTAAACGATCAAGAGCGGGTTCTCTCATTTTATACTCTTCCATAAACATTTCTTTGTCCTCGGGATTATCAAATTCCGCAATTTGGGCTTCAATAGCATTCGTCATCACAATTACCTGTGCACCTTCTGCTTCAGCAACTTTAGTAAGTATATCAGAATATTTATTCCCTGTGTGCATAGAGGCTTCATCTACGTTTGCAACATAAAGAACAGGTTTACCCGTCAGGAAATAACTTTCAGCTATGATTGCTTTTTCTTCTTTGGTCAGGTCAAGTGAAAGGATGTTTTTTCCCATTTCAAGGTGCTTCATGCACTTGGAAAGAACTTCGTACTCTTCCTTCACTTTCGCATCGCCAGTTTTCAACATTTTTTCAGCCTTGGAAAGTTTTTTCTCAATACCTTCCATGTCTTTCAATTGCAATTCTGTTTCAATGATCTCCTTATCGCTGATGGGATTAATAGCACCCTCTTCGCGTAAAATATTTTCATCTTCAAAACAACGGATAACATGTATGATGGCATCTACCTCACGGATGTTCGCCAAAAATTTATTTCCTAACCCTTCACCTTTGCTTGCGCCTTTTACAAGACCGGCAATATCTACAATTTCGATTTGTGTCGGAACGGTTCTATCCGGTTTCACCAATTCTGCTAATTGATCCAATCTATTATCCGGTACATTTACTAAACCCACATTCGGTTCAATTGTACAAAAACGGTAATTACTCGCCTGCGCTTTTGCGCTATTACTTACCGCATTAAATAAGGTTGATTTTCCTACGTTGGGAAGTCCCACAATTCCTGCTCTTAAAGCCATATTTATACTATATTTTATTTCTGATTGCGCAGCTGGTTTAGTTAATATTTCAACAAATAATTTGTTGAAAGCGCGCAAATATAGCACGAATTTCCCTGGTTAAAACAGAAATATGGGTTAAATTCTATGTATACCTAAACATATTTGAGCCAAAATTATCCTGAACCCAAAAAAAATGGCTGAACATTGTCAGCCATTAATCCAGGAAGTATATTATTTCTCTTAATCATCCGTTTTTGTAACAATTATTTTTTCACTGGTAGAAGTTCTGGAGTTTCCTCCTTTCAATAATGCTATAAGAATTATCAACAGAACTACTCCACCAACAACCCACATCCAGGGTTGAACAATTACTTCTGTTTTGGAAGTAGTTGTTACTGTTTTGGTAGAAGTTCCTCCACCATCCTGTGCAAAAACAGCCAGTTGAATAAATGATAATAAGATTAAAAAATACCATTGTTTTATGTTCCGGGAATTAAGAATGCGTTTCATATAAATTTAATTTAGTTATTTTCAACAATTCAATTAATGTGCCATTTAGAAGAACGACAAAAAAGTCCCGCAATTTGCGGGGCTTAATCTTTAAAATTTATACGGTTTATTGCTGCATACCTTCCATACCGCTTTGCATTCCTTCCTGGTCTGCCTTCATGTTTTTACGTTTGAATAAAGAAGTATCAAACTTACCAAAACGCCAACTTAGATTCAGACGAACCAATTGTGCATCCCTTCTTCTCTCGTTATCCTGAATAGAATAGACCGTTTTTGAAAAATCAGAACGGGAATGTGTTCTGTAGACTTTTGTTCTTAATAGATCATTCATACTTAGAGAAATCGAAGCTGATTTATCTTTCAAAAAATCTTTTTTAATAGCCAGATCAATTCCATAGACGGGTTCTGTATATCCATTAGCTGTTGATAAATTTCCACCACCATACATTCTTCCGCCTCCGCCACCGCCTCTGCCCGGAGGTAGAATTGTTTTACTGGTATAATCTCCGGTAAGTTGAATACTGAATGCTTTGGGTAAGGTAAATGTATTATTGATCTTACCAAACCAGCTTACCTGCTGATTGTTCAGATTACTTTCGATATTTCCACCATCAATTGTAGAATTATAAACGTTTACGTTTGTGGTTAAATTCCACCAACGTGAAAGTTTATTAGTAGAAGTCACTTCCAGACCGTAAGCAACAGAACTATTTGCATTTTCATAAGAAGAAATAAATATTGAATCAAGTTTTGCAGGAATCGGGTTCTTATCCCTGTATTGATACCTTGTGATCAGATCTGTGGTGTTTCTATAATAAGCAGTCGTAAGTATATTATTACCTTTTTTTAGATTTACCTGATAAGACAACTCAATTAAATTAGTAAACTCTGGTTTTAAACCGGGATTACCACGGCTGATATTTAGAGAATCACTGTAATCAAGATAAGGAATTAACTGGAAAAAGTTTGGCCTGTTAACCTTTCTGGAATAGTTTAATTGAAGATCCTGGTTCTCATTAATTTTTTGGGTCAGGAACAAACTAGGGAAGAAACTAAATGGAAATGAATTTTCAAAGATCTGGCTACTTCCAATTAATTCGCCTGTATATTTTGAACTTTCAATTCGTCCACCCGCCTGGTAAGTAAAATTGTTTATTTTTTGAGAGAACGTAACATATCCTGCATATACTTCATCCTTGAATTTGTATTCGCTATTGAATGCCGGGATAGGCATATAATCATTGCTGATCTTATTGAAAATATAATTCAAATTAGTACTGTTGTAATTTCTTATTGCACCACGTAATCCTGTTTCCAATTTCATATTTTCATTGATCGGATTAACGAAATCAGTTTGCAAGGTGTAATATTCAGTTTTTCCTTCAGAAGTACTTTTTTGTAATCCACCCTGGCCTTTTGGAGATTTATCCGGATTGTAATATTGTGTACCTACAATAAAATTGCTGCTATTATTACTCAGATTGTAATTAACATCTGCAGTGATCTCTTTTCCTGGTTTTGCAAAAAGATGTTTATAGCTCGCTGTTCCACCTGTATTTTGGAATTTAGATGTGCCGTTAGAACTACTGATCCCTGTTTCATGAGAGGAGTAGGTGCCAATGGTTGAATCCCTGATAATGTCCAACATACTCTTATTATTGAAGGTTCCTCCAACCAATGAGCCTGCTACGGAGATTGTGTTCCTGTTGTCTACAAGGAAATCAATACCCGCCCGGCCAAAAGCAAAATTGCCCGTGTTATCGGGGTTTCCCGCCTGAGATAATGTGGCTTTCATTCCATCTATTACATCGATCCTTTGGGTACTTTGAGTACTTTCTCCTTTGCGACGGTTATACATTCCATTGGCAAAGAAATTTACTTTTCCTTGTTTAACATTCAGATTACCACCAAATCCATGGCTAAGTCTGGAATCAACATTTGCTCTCACGCTACCATTATAACCGGCTTTCCTGTTTTTCCGCAAAACAATATTTAATATACCCGAACCACCACCGGAAGCATCAAATTTAGCTGAGGGATTTGTAATGATTTCTACGCTTTCGATTTCTTCGGCTGGAATTTGGTCAAGAGATAAAGTACTTGGTCTTCCATCTACAAAAATTTGAGGAGGAGCATTTCTCAAAGTTACATTTCCATCAATATCCACATTTACAGAAGGTACATTTTTCATTACATCTGCTGCAGTCCCTCCAATGCTTGTCAAACTTTTATCGACATTAAAAACTTTACGATCAATAGCCATTTGCAACATCGGTTTATTACCCTGTACAACTACACCAGCCAATTGTTGTGCATCCTGTACCATTTTGAAGTTCCCCAAATCTTTGTCAATTTTATTCATGATATCTTTCATATCGCCACCTTTTTGTATTCCAAAGGAAACGGCTTCTATCACCGGTGTATATCCGACTGCTGTAATAAGTAATTGGAATTCTCCCATAACCGGAAGTTGGTCAATGCTAAAATCTCCTTTTTTATCTGAAATAATTGAAGCAAGAATCGTTGCCTTTCTTTTTTTGGTAACGGTATCCATTTTTTGTTGGGAGAGTTGTACTGATGCCGACTCCAGTGGCTTATTATTGGCATCTACTATTTTGCCATAAAATCTGCCTGCATTCATCGATTGTCCACCCATAGGTCTACCTCCGGGCATCTGGGCGATGATTGTTCCTGTAAAAAACAGGGCAAGCATCAATGTAAAAAATGTTTTCATCGTACGTCTCATTATTTATTTTAAATTTTTGCAAACCTCAATCAATAATATGGTAAGGATTTTTTAAATATTGATGAGTGGTAACTAAATTCTATTAAACGGTGATAATTCTATGACAATTCAACCAGGTTGTTTTGACACATATAACTGTATGATTTAAGTATCATTTCTGAGCGACATTGACGATATCTTCAATCATTCTTTTTTCCCCTTTGTTCAAAGAATAACCGGAAAAAATTTATGCTACAAAAAGGGAAGACTCTAATCATTTCTTTTAATAAACCTTTGAAATTCAAACCCATATTGATAAAAATTACTTTATTTCATATTCGGCAATCTTTCTTTATTTAATTATGGTTTAAAAAAAGAGGCCAATTTTACTTTAAAAAAAATGATTTTTTTATTCAAAAGATTCATTAAATTTGCAGCCCTTAAACGGTGGTTGTAGCTCAGTTGGTTAGAGCACCAGATTGTGATTCTGGGGGTCGTGGGTTCGAGCCCCATCATCCACCCGCTAAATGAAAGATCCTGATTAATTTCAGGATTTTTTATTTTCAAAAAGTGATCATTTCCATGTACCATTAATCTAATTTAACATTGAATATTAAAACGCTACAGACAGGATTAATTCCTCTTTTTTAATGAGGATTTTAATAATTTCATTAAAAAAAAGAATCAGATCTCTCTGCAATAAAAAACACTATTCTCTAGTAATAAAGGCACAAAATTTGGTTTAAAATTCAATGAAAATATAAAAAGGATAAGCCATTATTTACAAAATTCTCAGTTTATTCGTTTAAACGTGTAAACAGAGCCTTTAAAAAAATAGCGTATTTAAATTTTACAAAACCTTTGTTAATTCAAATATGTAATTTTAGGTCAACTTATTTTTCAGTTACTTTTACGTATGAACCCGTTAATCCGATTTATTATGAGCAAAAAATTTATTCCGGTACTTCTTACTCTTATACTTGCTGGCCTGTTTATTACCTATGGGGTAAATGGTGGGAGTGAAAGAAAGAATGATGATCCTAAAGCAAAATATCAAAAGATATTAATGAATGTAGGAATTGTATTGGAACAAGGACATTACAACCCGAAAAAGATCGATGATAAATTTTCCAAAGAAGTCCTCGATAAATACATTAAAGCACTTGATCCGGATAAATATATTTTTCTTGAGAACGACATTAATTCTTTCAAAAAGTATGAAAATTATATTGATGATGAAATACATGGCGCGCCATTAAAATCATTTTATGCCATTAGTGAAGTATATAAGAAAAGGCTTGATGAGGTAACAGCTATATCGAAAGAGATTCTAACGAAACCTTTTGATTTTAAACTAAATGAAGTTTATCAGCCCGATGGCGATAAAAAAAAGTATGCATCTGATGCAGAAGGGAGATATAATTACAACCGGAAACGCTTAAAATATATTGTGCTGGGCAGATATGTTGATTTGCAGGAACAAAGAGAAAAAAACAAAAAAGATTCAGCCTATAAACCGGATTCTATTTTGCAAAAAGACGCTGTAACAGCTGTGGCAAAACAAATTAACCGATATTATGAAACGCTTGCCAATCATAATACTTCGGACGACATGTTTAGCACTTTTGTGAATGCGATCACTGGAACGATGGACCCGCACACAAATTATTTTGCTCCTGTTGATAAACGGAGTTTTGATGAACAGCTTAGTGGTACTTTCTTCGGAATCGGTGCACAATTAAAAGAAGAAGATGGAAGAATAAAAATAGTTAGTCTCATCACGGGAATGCCTGCCTGGAAATCAGGACAGTTGGATCCGGAAGATGAGATTATAAAAATCGGGGAGGGAGCAGCTCCGCCTGTAGATGTTACAGGTTATGCTTTACCGGATGCTGTAAAATTGATCCGTGGTCAAAAAGGAACCGAAGTAAGACTTACCGTTAAAAAAGCAAATGGCACCTCAAAAGAAGTCTCCATTATAAGAGATAAAATTTCCCTTGAAGAAACTTATGCAAAAAGTGCCGTTATAAATGGTGTACACAAGATTGGGTATATTTATTTACCTGAATTTTACGCTGATTTTAATGATCCAAAAGGCAGAAGGTCCGCACCGGATGTGGCTATAGAAGTTAAGAAATTAATGGATGCTCATATAGAAGGAATGGTGATAGATCTTCGTGGAAATGGGGGAGGATCTCTTCAGGACGTGGTTGAAATGGTTGGATTATTTGTAAAATCAGGCCCGGTAGTTCAGGTGAAAGGACGTGGCGAAAAAGCCGTTGTTCTTGACGATAAAGGACAAACTGTTTTGTACGATGGCCCGCTAACAGTATTGGTAGATGAATTGAGTGCTTCAGCCTCAGAAATTTTTGCTGCAGCAATACAGGATTATCACAGGGGGATCGTAATTGGTAGTAGTTCAACTTATGGAAAAGGAACTGTTCAAAGGAGTATATCACTTGACCCCCAATCTGAGAACAGCTTATTCAGTCGCCCGGCAGAAGGCTTAGGTGATGTGAAATTAACCTTTAGAAAATTTTATAGAATTAACGGTGGAGCTACACAGCTTCGTGGTGTTGTTCCGGATATCATTATACCTGACAGGCTTGAAAATGCTAAATTTCGTGAAAAAGACAACCCGGATGCTTTGGCCTGGGATGAGATTCCAAAAGCAAATTATAGCAAGTGGAATGGGGGAGATGATTTTAAATCAATTATATCCCAGGCAAATTTAAATGTAAAAGCAGATAAGAATTTTACAGGAATCAGCGATGTCGTTAACCAATTGGAAAAATATAGAAATGAGCCTGTTCCTTTAAATATTGAAAAGTATAAAGCGATGCAGGAACAAATTAAAAGTCTATCCAAACAAATGGACGATTACTATAAATTACAGACTAATATGAATGTGAGACCTTTGAAGGTAGATTCATTGGAGGTTGGAGAAGATTCCCTGAAAAGAAAATCTTTAAATCAATTTATAAAAGCGGTTTCGAATGATATATATATTGAAAAAGCTGTAAAAGTAATGGACAAAATGATTGTTCAGACTTCAGTGGCCCAAAGAGAAGAGAAAACTTACTAATTATCTCAGAAACGGAAAGAATACTCTGCAAACATTCAATAATTTGAATGATGCAAAGTATTTTTTTTGCCTATTTTTTTTTGCCTTCAATACTTAAAACAACTATTAAAATGAAGGTTTTTTTACAATGTAATATTGGGCACAAATATTTTTTGTTTTTACCCTATCTTTGCAGCCTAAAATTTTAAATCTTGGGTACAAAGTTTTCTAAAGACACTTATCTTTATTGGTATGAATTGATGCTTTTGCTCCGTCGCTTCGAAGAAAAAGCCGGTCAGCTATATGGCATGCAAAAAATTCGTGGATTTTGTCATTTATATATCGGTCAGGAAGCAATAGCCGCTGGATGTATGACTGCTACGAAGCCTGATGACATTTTTATCACAGCTTACAGAGATCATGGATTAGCAATAGCCAAAGGCGTTACTGCAAAATCTTGTATGGCAGAATTGTACGGTAAAGCTACCGGTTGCAGTAAAGGAAAAGGTGGAAGTATGCACTTCTTTGGCGTGAAAGAGAAATTCTTCGGAGGCCATGGAATTGTTGGTGCCCAAATAGGCACGGGTGCAGGACTTGCTTTTGCTGAGCAGTACAAGGATACAGACAATGTAGTCCTTTGTTTCTTTGGTGATGGCGCTGCAAGACAAGGCATGCTTCATGAAACGTTCAACATGGCTATGCTGTGGAAGCTTCCGGTAGTATTTATTTGTGAGAACAATGAATACGCAATGGGAACCTCTGTGAAAAGAACCTCTAATGTGTTAGATATTTATAAACTTGCTGACGCATATGAAATGCCTGCCGATCAGGTAGATGGAATGTCACCTGAACCAGTGCATGATGCTGTAACCAGAGCTGTAAAAAGAGCACGTGAAAAAGGTGGACCAACACTTCTTGAAATTAAAACTTACCGGTATAAAGGCCATAGTATGAGTGACCCTGCGAAGTATCGCAGTAAGGAGGAAATGGAAGAATATAAACTGAAAGATCCTGTCGAAACGATTATAAAGAATCTCACAGATTTAGGCGTAACTGAAGATGAAATAGAGGCAATCAAAGACAGGGTAAAAGCAGAAGTGGAAGAATCGGTAACATTTGCTGAGGAAAGCCCTCTTCCGGATGATGATGAAATCTATAAAGATGTGTATACTCAGGAAGATTATCCTTTTATAGTAGACTAAGCTTTAGATAATAATTAAATAAAAATAAAAACCCTTAACAGGGATTAAAGAAAAAAACGAATTAATGGCTCAGATTAAAACAACTGCCCCGGAAATAGATCAGGTAGAAAAACTTCGTGGACTTTGGGAAAATTACCGTAAACCAGTCGCATTTATTGGCACAGCAGTTATCCTGGTGGTAGCAGGACTGCTGATATATAAATACATGTTCCAGATTCCGAAGAACGAGAAAGCAAATGATATTGTTTTTGTTACTCAAAAATATTTTGCTGAATTTACAAATGCAACAGATTCTTCAAAAGCGTTACTTGCTGCTAAAGTACTTAATGGCGACGGAGTAAATCCAGGAGCATTGAAAATCATGAATGATTATTCAGGATCGGATGCAGCTAATTTGTGCGAATATTATGCAGGTGCATGCTATTTGCATTTAGGGCAATTTGATAAAGCGGTTAAATACCTCAAAGATTTTGACGCTGATGGAGCTTCACAAATAAAAAGCCGTTCCCTGGGAATGCTTGGAGATGCGAGTGCTGAATTAAATAAAAACGATGAGGCATTGAATTATTATAAAAAAGCTGCTTCTGTAAATGAAAAGGACGATTTTACTTCTTCTGAATTTCTTTTCAGAGCTGCATTATTTGCAGATGCAACCGGTAAAACCAAAGACGCGATTGATTTATTTAAAAAATTAAAATCAAATTATCCTCTTTCAGAAAAAGCAGTTGACGCGGATAGATATCTTGCAAAACTTGGTGAATTATCAGAATAAAATAAGTAAAAATTATGGCAATTGTAAGTGATAATTTATATGATATAAATACAGGCATTCTCCCAAAGGATGCCTGTATTGTTATTATACACACTCAGTGGAATCCGGAAATCGTTGATAAACTTTTGGAAGGATGTGTCCGTACCTTGAATGATTATGGAATGAGGAACTATAAAATCGTAAAAGTTCCCGGCGCATTTGAAATTCCGTATACCGTTAAGCATATTTGGGATTCCTATATCAATAAATTTGAGAAACCACAGGCATTTATAGCACTGGGTTGTATCCTGCGTGGCGATACTCCTCATTTCGAATATGTTAGCAAAGCCGTGACAGATGGAATACTTCATTTAAACCTGATTTTACCGGCGCCAACCATTTTTGGAGTACTGACTGTTGACAACCAACAACAAGCGGATGATAGAACGGGTGGAGCACATGGTAATAAAGGAGAAGAAGCGGCTCTTTCAGCGTTAAAAATGATCGAGTTAAAATATTCTCTTTAAAACTAGGATTATATTTCCTGTGTATTTAATGTAAATTAGAAAGATCATGAGAGTTCAGATATTTATACCCTGTTTTGTAGATCAATTATATCCTCAAACAGCCTTTAATATGATAAAGGTCCTGGAAAAAGCATGTTGTGATGTTTCCTATAATCCAAATCAAACCTGTTGTGGCCAGCCTGCTTTTAATGCGGGGTTTGCAGAGGAAGGCAAAACAGTTGCAACAAAATTTTTAAAAGATTTTGATACAGCAGATTATATTGTTGCACCATCTGCTTCGTGTGTAGGTTTTGTACGAAACCATTATCCGGGCATTTTTGAAAATTCCTCCTATCATCACCAGGTGAATGATATTTCTAAAAGATTATACGAATTTACAGAGTTTTTAACGGGAGTATTAAATATTGAAAATTTTGATGCTGAATTGAATGTGAAAGCGACTTATCATGATAGTTGTGCCGGTTTAAGAGAATGTAAAATAAAGGAAGGACCACGAAAACTCCTCAGTAAAGTAAAAGGTCTGGAACTGGTAGAAATGGCTGAAACAGAAACCTGCTGTGGATTTGGAGGGACTTTTGCTGTAAAATTCGATTCTATTTCCACAGCTATGGCGGAGCAAAAATTAAATCATGCAATGGATACAGGTGCAACATGTATTATTTCAACAGACCTTAGCTGCCTGATGCACCTTGACGGTGTAATCAAAAAAAGGAATTTACCCCTTACTACGATGCATATTGCAGATGTTATTGCGAGCGGATGGGAGGAGTAAACTCAGCTAGGAGTTTATAGTTTGGAGTTTATAGTTTGGAGTTTGGAGTTTGGAGTTTGAAGTTTGGAGTTTGTAGTTGAGTTAACTATAGAATAATGTTTCGGAAATGCGATAGTTCATAGCTCAAAGCTGATTCAGTTAAAATATATACTACTTAAAAACCATGCGTTGTAGGGCATGGGTTTTAATATTTAATTTCTTTATAGTTTGCTGAAATGAAACTTGGAAAATCTTTGAAATGTTTATAGTTGTTAGCTCATGGTTCAAAGCTTACAGCTCATTGCTACAACCTAAAACCTAAAACCTAAAACCTGACACCTAATACCTGACACCTCTCAAACTCCATCCAGAAACTGGGAGTGAATATAATCAACCACATCGGTTAGATTTTCCCTGGTATTATAAACTTCCAATTGCCTGTCTGCCCCGGTACCTGCTTCAAGCATCTTATGAACATGACTAACTGCATGTTTAATTCCGAGCGGACCGGTTACATCGTCAATAAAGTCCAGTAATTCATAGATCAGAACGCGGGTATTCACTTCCTTTTCTTTCCCAAAATCAATCATACTTCCCTCAATTCCGTACCTTCCTGCACGCCATTTGTTTTCGTTAATCAGCATGCGTGGGTAAATCATGAAATTCAGGTTCTGGGATCTTAGCTTATAAATTTTTGCACAAATTCCCTGGAATAATGCAGCAATGGTGATGGTTTCCTGAACGGTCATTGGTACATCACAAATTCTAAATTCCACTGTATTGAAAAATGGATGAACTCTTAAATCCCACCAAATCTTCTTGGCATTATCAATACAATTTGTTTTGACTAAAAGCTTAATATAATTGTCGTACGTTTCAATACTATCAAAGTAATCAGGAATACCGGTACGGGGAAATTTATCAAAAACCTTTGTCCGGAAAGATTTATACCCGGTTTGTCTTCCTTCCCAGAATGGGGAATTCGTGCTCAATGCATAAACATGTGGAAGGAAATAACGGGCGGTGTTTGCAATATGAATGGCCATTTCACGACTCTCCATACCCACATGCACATGTAATCCAAAAATTAAATTACTCCGGGCAGCTTCCTGTAATTCTTTAATAATATCGCTGTAGCGTATATGATCGGTGATCAACTGTTTTTCCCAATGACTAAATGGATGTGTACCGGCTGCGCCCACCCAAAAACCCAGATCACCGGCAATATTGCTGATGGTCTGACGAAGTGCCACAACATCCATAAAAGCTTCGTCAATATTCGCGCAGATATCTGTTCCTACCTCCACGACTGCCTGGTGCATTTCAGCTTTTACTTTATCCTTAATCACTTTTTCCCCTTCCTGAACTATTCTCTGTTCATGACTTTTCAATTCTCTCGTTTCAGGGTCAATGACCATATATTCTTCTTCAATCCCGAGGGTAAAACTTTTATATGAAATTCCTGCCATAATTTGTTGGTATGTAAATAAAAAAATGATTACCTAAAAATAACCATCATTTTTTTTTAATAATGGATGTTAGGTTGAATTAAAAAGTTCTGGAAAGAGATAAATTCAATTCCATGATCAAGCAACTTTACTAAAACAGCTTTTTATGTTGAGTACTTCTCAAAACATATTCACCCCAGGTAAGATTGTCCTTATTATCTTCCTGTGCCAGTGCTTTTTTAATAGCAAAATTCGCAGAAGCTTCTACTACCCAATCAAAATTTTCCTGCCCTACGCTTGTCACTTCCGCATCCGGTGCCGGATTACAAAAATCAATAGCATAAGGAACTCCATCGCGTATAGCAAGTTCCACTGTATTAAAATCGTATCCTAAATATTTGCAAATACGTAAAACAATTTCTGTCATCTCTTCCAGTCTTTCCTTACTGGGCTTAAAATCTGCTACATACCGCAAATGATGTGGACTACGTGGCTCATAGGACATGATGCGTACATCCTTTCCACCGATACAATAGCAACGGTAATATTCTGTAAATACAATTTCTTCCTGTAACATCATGATCAGCTCCCCGGTTTCTCCGTGCTTTGTGAAAAAATCATCCACATTATTTACCTGGTACACACTTTTCCATCCACCTCCGGCATGTGGCTTCATGTAAGCCGGAAAGCCGATATAATTAAAGATGCTTTCCCAATCCAACGGGTAAGCCAGGTTAGAAAATGATTGATCTGAAGTATCAATAGGCATTGTGCTTGATGGTATGATCACCGTTTTAGGTACGGGCACATCAATTTTTGTCATCAGGCAATTATTAAAAAACTTTTCATCCGCACTCCACCAGAAGGGATTATTAATAACAGCGGTACCACACAAAGCGGCATTTTTTAAAAAGGCACGATAGAAGGGCACGTCCTGTGAAATCCTATCTATGATTACAGCGTAACCACTGCCTTCTCCCTGCATTATTTTATCTATATGTACAGGTTCAGCTGTTACATTTGTTACATTCTTACTATTCACTCTTTCAATAAAGGCTTCCGGAAAACTTCTTTCCTTGCCAAATAATATTCCAATCTTTTTCATATGAATATTTTTTTTTGTTTTAGTAATTATGTTTAATTAGAACTAAGGCTGAACAACAGTAAAATACCTTTCACTTTTGGGAACTTCAACCCGATATTAAAAGAATAATATTCTGCTGATCATTTTACCTAAGAAAATTCTGATTATTGATGCTTAAATATATTTGAGTTTGTTTGTAAAAAAAAAAATATTTTAAAAATATTTTCAAACACATCATTTTCAGTTAAAAAGAATAGATCATTCATGAAATAATTTCATCAAAAACCAATATTTTCTCTTTTTTATCAAAAGAATTCGAGGATGATCTATTTTAAAATCAACATCCTATTACCCGGAAATTTAATAATCCTTATTGGCGCATAACTTGCAACATGCCTGTTTTTAGCGGCTTTCATCTGTAAAAAATAAAGCGCTATAAAACTTATTTAAAATATCTTATTTTTGAACATTCCAGCCAAAATTAATATCCTTGATTACAACTATTGACTCTCATATTTTACCTTCGAAATTTTTAGAGCGCGACGTCATTATTGACTTTTATTTCCCTCCGGGGCAATCAATAAATTCTGGGGAATTAAGCCTGCTTTTAAGTAATGATGGTCAGGATTTAGTCACGATGGATTTTTATAAAATTCTTGATAATTTATATGAATCTGAAAGAATTTCTCCCTTGCTTTGCGTAGGCATTCACTGCGGGCCAGATAGAAGAAATGAATATGGAACTGCCGGAGTATTGGATTATAAAGGGCTCGGCGCAAAAGCGCCACTTTATACACGCTTCGTTTTTGAAGAACTTCTCCCATTTATACGTGGTGAGTTTTCCCGTCATACTTTTAAAGAAAAATCATACTGTGGATTTTCTTTGGGAGGATTGACTGCTTTGGATATTGTCTGGAATCATGCAAAGGAATTTACCAAAGTTGGAGTGTTTAGCGGTTCACTTTGGTGGCGTACAGTGTGTCAGAATTCACCTGTTTTTGATGAAGAAAAACACCGGATCATTCATAATGAAATAAAAAAGGGAAAATATGCGCCCTGGCTAAAATTCTTTTTTTCTACCGGTACACTTGATGAAACGGCCGATCGGAACAATAATGGTATTATTGATTCAATTGATGATACGCTTGCTCTAATAAATGAACTCACAAAGAAAGGCTATAATCTAAAATCAGATATTCGTTATCTCGAATTGAATGATGGCCGGCATGATGTAGCAACATGGGAAAGGACTTTTCCGGAATTTCTGAAATGGGGTTGGGGTATCCGTTAAATATTTTCTCAGTAAATAATCAAATAACAGGTCTACAAAAAAAACTTTCGCTTTTTACGGTGAAAGTTTTTTTAATCATTTAATCCTGTAGGTGTGTGGTTTTCCAGGGTTAAATTTTTTGACTTCTACAAGTCAGTGTTTTCCTTGGGGATTATTCAATTGGTTTTCAATTGATATCGAATAAAAATAGAAGTTGACTGATATCAGATTTTTTGGCTTTCTAGTTCTATGAACTTTCTAAGGATAAAAGGATAAGTATTTTTTTCAAAAGATTTGGATTGGAGATCAATGTTTGTTGAACATCAATCAACTTCTGCCACAAAAGTATACCATTGCAAAAAAAATTACTAGAGCATTAATGCCCTATTTTAAATCTATTGCAATTACGGTATATCTCGTAAAATTACTATTTCATAAACGGTAAATCTGCGAATAATCGTCTGCCAGATGGCTATCAGGAAGGATAAATGGCTTGAAGGTGAGAAGATAGAAACATGTTACAAAAAGCTCCCGAGGAGCGACACGTTAATAGTTGCCAACAAAAATTTATTCTTTTTGGAATAACACCATAACTATCATTTTGCCACAATCAATTTTTCTTCCTTCGATCCCCATTTCTTTTCAAATAAATGCATGAAGTAAATGTTCAAAAGAATCATTTCAAAACCATAAAAAATATCCTCAACTGGAATGGTTAAAAGGCGGATTCCCATATTCTCAGAAGGATTGTAACTTACGATAGGAGCTTCAATCCAGGATCCGGTAAGGATTCCGTTCACTATGATAAAAGGTATCAGGAGAATAACATAAACGAATATAGCCTTACCAAACCATTCCACTTTTACAAGAAACTTTAGCGACAGGCACACAATCGCAGTTGTGAACATGGTAACCGATGTATAGATCTGATTAATGAAAATAATTCCGATGACGATCAATATCAATGAAAATATGAGGCAAAAAATTGCTTCTAACCGGGAGTTCCATTTGAGGTTGTAAAATTTATCCAAACAATAATAGGTAAAAACACAAGAGTAGGGAATGCATATGAAAAACAGGATCTCTTCAATTGGAAGATTAAAAAGATAGATATCTAAGAGGTAATCATTATTAAATTGCCATACACCCATCGAAGTAAAAATATCATCCCAGATAATAAAAATAATTGCGACCAATACCACAGCCGGAAAAAAGAATTTCCATTTTTTATCGAACCGGATTTTTGGATGAAAGGAAAAGATAAACGGAACAATAATGGTAAAAAAATCAATAAGTAAATAGGTATATTTCATTTTTAAAAATTATAATCTGCCAGGTTCTAAACCTAACACAGATAAATAGTTTAGGTAACCGTTTGCTCATTTAGAGCTTCTTTATAAACTTTCAGCGCCCTTTTCCTGGCCATATTGTGATCGACCATTTCCGTCATATAACCAGGTTTGAATGGACGAATCCACGCTTTAATATAATTCAGTTTTGGGTCGAAGTTTTTTATTTGGGTAGTTGGATTAAAAATCCGGAAATATGGAGCAGCATCAGCGCCGGTACCAGCTGCCCATTGCCAATTCCCGTTATTGGAAGACAATTCATAATCTAATAATTTATCTGCAAAATAGGCTTCTCCCCACCGCCAGTCGATCAGCAGATCTTTACAAAGAAATCCAGCCACGATCATGCGCACACGATTGTGCATCCACCCGCTTTCATTCAATTGGCGCATGCCTGCATCTACCAGCGGAAAACCAGTTTCGCCTGCACACCATTTTTTAAAATCTGCCTCATCATTCCTCCATTTTATAAAATTATATTTATGATTGAAATTTTGATTGACGACTTTCGGGTAGTGAAATAACAGCATCATAAAAAACTCCCGCCAGATCAGTTCTTTTAAATAAACCTGGCTAAATTTTTTAGCGATAGTTGCCAATTCCCGTATACTGATTGTTCCAAATCTCAATTGAACACTTACATGGCTTGTACCGGAAATTCCGGGTATATTCCGGTTTTGATCATAATTATCAAGTGTTTCTTTATCAATTTGTAATGGAAGAATTTCCACTTTTATCTTTTCAAAACCAATATCTTTCAATGGAGGAATCCTAATCGGATCTGTCTTTAATAATTTTTCTAATAATTTTTCGGATGGGTAGCCGGGCAAAGTCAAAACTTCAAAATTCTTTAACCACAATTTAGAATAAGGTGTGAAAACATGATACGGCGAACCATCAGATTTCACGATTTCAGATTTTTCATAGATCACCTGGTCTTTATAGGAATAAAAGGAAATATTTTTAGAAAAAAAATAATCACTGATCTCTTTATCTCTGCGGATAGCCGCAGGTTCATAATCTTGATTGGTAAATACTTCCTCGACAGTAAATTTTTTTTCGATTTGCTTAAATGCTTGCAGGGGCTTATCATGAATCACGAAAAATGAAGAGCCATTTTTTAAAAAAGCATCATTCATGAAAGTTAGGTTGTCATGAATAAAATTAACCCGTTTATCTTTTTTGTCGGAAAGTTTATCCAGGATTTCACTATCAAAAATAAAAACCGGTATCACAGGAAGCCCGCTTTTTAATGCATAGTAGAATGCTGCATTATCGTTTATTCTCAGGTCTCTTCTAAACCAACAAACAGCCACTTTTTCTTTCATAATGCATGTTTATCTTTTGCGGTTTTGCCAAACGGTGCATATCACTTCAGCAAACTCAATTTTTACATCCTTTGGCTGTTTCGATCTTTATTTTTAGCTCCGCTAATTCCAATATTGATGAGCAGAAGAACGGCTACAATAATGGCCGCATAAACAATGGATTTTTCACTGTTATAATTCTCTACTGCTATGGCAATTAATGCCCAAACACCTACAAGGGCAAATTCCCTTAGGTTTCTTTTCAGGATTACTAAAAGATTCAGCAATCCTGCTATCACGATCATAATGATCGTCCATAAAACCGGAGATATCCCGAAACCATTCCACTGCATCTTAACAAGAAATGCGGAAATATCGGCTATAAAAGCAACGGAGATCCAACCTGCATAAATAGCAAAAGGCCAATAAATAAAAAGGTATTTTTTTATAGGATGGTCATCCATTTCCATATTGAGATTCAGCATAATTTTTATAAGGCAGACCAATAAAAACAGTATGAGAAATACAGTAACCCACAGAACATCATTGACCCAAAACACTATCCAAAGACTATTTAATATACAGGATAGAACAAACCACCAGCCTACTTTTAGTGTGACTGCGTCATCTGCCCCATCCTTCAAAAACAAACTTTTACCCGTATAGATTACAAAACCTAACAGTCCTAAATAAATAACTCCCCAAATAGAAAATGCATAACCGGCCGGAGTAAAATAATTATGGTATTGATCAGAAATATCTGCCACTGTTACACCATTAAATATTCCGGCAGCAGACAAATAATTTATTGCTATTGTGATTAAGAGAGCGATGATATTACAAATCTGTAGTGTTTTTTTCATGAAAGAATTTTTTAGGTTTCCATAATTTCAACGATTAAGATTCCCTGGCCATGATTTTAATTAGCAGAAATTGTCCTGTTTTGTTTTCTATTCTTATTCACCTCTTTAAAATATTTGATTGGAACCCATAACATTCCAAAACATTCTCCCTCTTCTTTTCCGATATGTTTATGGTGCACTTTGTGTGCTCGTCTGATCGCTTTAAAATATTTGTTATCACTGTTGCGCAAAAATTTAAAGCGCTGATGTATAAAAATATCATGAACAAAGAAATATGCAAACCCGTAAATTGTGATACCCAAACCTATCCAAAAGAGTGGACCGTACCCATTCTCCCTTCCAAAATACAGGCAAAGGATACCGGGAAGAGCAAAAATGAGGAAGAAGAAGTCGTTATCTTCAAAGAAACCTTTTGACTCTTTTTTATGGTGATCCTTATGGAGATACCATAGCAGGCCGTGCATAATATATTTGTGAACAAACCAGGCAACGCATTCCATAAATATGAAAGCAAATAAAGTAATCCCGGCATTTATAAGTATTGACTGCATGTTTTATATTTTAAATAAGCTTGAATAATATCTAAAATTCCGCTAAACTTAACATTCATGGAAACCGCATTAAATAATATTCATTTTATGTTGAACGAAAGTATTCACCAAAAGACCAAACTTTTTACCATTATGAATACGGATCCGTTCAGAAAGTATCCGGTGCGGAGGCATTGCTTTGATTTTATTGAATAAAGTTTGATAATAAATATAGGCAAGATAAACACCACCTTTGGAAGTAGCCGGTAGTTTTTTTATCCCGATGAAGGCTTCTTTAAAGTCATTCTGAATATCCTCTTCTATTTCATTCTTTACTTCAAATGTAAAATTACGGATATCCACGTAAGGGAAATAAACTCTTCCTAACAAATGGTAATCATCTTTCATATCTCTTAAGAAATTCACTTTTTGAAAGGCAGCGCCCAATTTCATTGCATAGGGTTTGAGTTCTTCAAATTTATCGGAGCAACCATGGGTAAATACATGAAGACACATCAGGCCAACAACCTCTGCAGAGCCTAAGATATATTCATTGTAGTTGGATTCATTATAATCCACTTTTTGCAAATCCATTTCCATACTTTGCATAAATTGTTCTATCTCTTCCATAGCAATATTATATTCATGCACCACTTGTTGAAAGGTATTTAGAACAGGATTAAGAGAGATTCGTTGTTCGATTGCTTCATAGGTATCCGCTTTGTATTTTTCCAGAAGATATTGTTTATCATATCCCTCAAAACTATCTACAATTTCATCATCAAGCCTTACAAAACCATAGATACCATAAATAGCCGGCCGGAGCTTTTTGCTCACGCAGTGAATAGCAAGGGAGAAACTAGTGCTATATTCTCTGGTAGTAGCGGCACTCACTTTATTAGATAATTGATCAAATAATAGTTTCATAAGTGTTTTTTAAAAAAAGTTGATAATTGTTGTGCAGCCATTTTACCTGAAATAATTGAAGGAGGTACTCCCGGACCGGGAACAGTTAGCTGCCCGGTATAGAAGAGGTTTTTAAGTTTTTTATTTTTCATCTTAGGTTTTAAAATTGCTGTTTGCCGAAGAATATTTGCCAATCCGTAAGCATTTCCTTTATAGGAATTGTAATCACTGATAAAATCATTAATGCAGTAACTTTTTTTATAATCAATAAATTCTGAAATACTTTCACCGGCATGCAATTCCAATCTCTTCATCAGGATCTTAAAATATTTATCCCGCAATTCCTCATTATCTTCTATACCGACTGCCAATGGCATTAAAATAAAAATATTCTCATGACCTGCAGGTGCCACAGTATTGTCCGATTTGGAAGGACAACAAACATAAAAGAGAGGTTTAGTGGGCCATTGAGGGGTATCGTAGATTTCCCTTGTATGCTGATCCAGATCTTCATCAAAGAACAAGGTATGGTGCAGCAGTTTTTCAATCTTTTTAGAAACACCCAGGTAAAAGATAAGACTCGAAGGAGCAAGAGTTTTATTATCCCAATATTCTTCGGAATAATTTCGAAACTCTTCTGCCAACAATTCCTTTTCTACAAAATGATAGTCCGCAGAAGCAATTACAGCATCCGCTTGAAAGAACTTGTCATTTACTTCAATTCCAACAACCTGGTTATTTTTGACAACAATTTTATTCACCGGACTATTAAAATGATATCGAACGCTATTTAATTTTCCTACTTGCACCATTCCAGCGACCACCGATCCAAATCCTCCTTCCGGATACCACGTTCCTAGTTTTAAACCTGCATAATTCATGAGGCTATACAGTGCCGGCATTTTATCTGCCATAGCACCTAAAAAGATAACCGGAAATTCCATGATTGAGATAAGTCGGGGATCTTTAAAATATTCTGCCACATGTTTTTTAAAGGAAGAAAAAATTTGCAACCTCAAAACGCCCTTTACAAGGTCAGGTTGTAAAAACTCACTAATCGAATTACCTGGCATTGCAGATAGATTCCCCATTCCTGTTTCATATTTATATTTCGCTTCATCCATGAATTTTATCAACTTTTTCGAAGCTCCATTTTCAATTGACTCAAACAAAGTACATAATTCTTCAAAATCAGCGGGTATTTTAATAAGTTCTTTATTTGGGAATACCACTTCGAAACCAGGATCCAATAAATCTAAACGATAAAAATCAGCCGCTTTAAAACCAAAATCATTAAAAAATTGCTCAAATATTTCCGGCATCCAATACCAGCTTGGTCCCATGTCAAATACATATCCTTCAGGCGTTTTTATTTGCGAGGCGCGACCGCCTGCGGAACCATTTTTTTCAAAAACATGCACCTCATTATCGGCTGCAGCTAAGTAAGCTGCCGCACTAAGACCAGAGAAACCTGAACCGATAACAATTATTTTAGACATTGTTTTGTTTATATAATTTTATAAATACTTAAACAAAGTTAAGTGAAATAATTTTCCAAATCAGTTATGGAGTGAATTATTTTTAATTGATCTTTTTTTCCGTTGTCCAATTTCTTCAAGAGGGTTGTATTACCAGCTACAAAAATATTACCAATATGGACCTCTGATAACTCACTAATCCACAAATTCACATTTTCCGGAATATCCTGATGTACAAGAAAGAACAAAAGATGATCTGGTTCTATGGCTCTGACCGTCTCCAGCAAAGAACCCTTAGGAACATTAGCTCCGAGATAAATACTTTTCACTTCATGAAAACGTAAAATAAAATGGGCAAAAAGTAGAGGGATTTCATGAAACTCATTTTCCGGAAGAAACAAAATTGCTGTTCCTTTCTCCGATTTAGGAGGAGGAAGGGAATCTATTGCTACAAAGATTTTTTGACGAATGAGGTTACTGACAAAGTGTTCCTGGGCAGGAGGAAGTTTGTCAATCCTCCACATCAGACCGAGACGTTTGAGCAATGGAACGATCACCATGGAATAGGTTTCCTTAAAACCGATAGTCAATAAACAATTCGCAAATATTTTTTCAAAATACAATTCATCATAAATAACCCCGGCTGAAATTAACTGCGAAATATAAAATCCATATTTCATATCACCGGACTCATCGTGTTTTTTCTCTTCCAGCAGTTCATGCAATTCTTCGTCCTGCATGACACATAATTGAGATACTTTATGATCATAATCCAGAAGACTAACAATGTTAAGTAATCTTTTCAGCTGATCATTACTGTAATACCTCGTATTGCCAACTGATCGGCCAGGTGTAAGTGCATTATATCGCTGTTCCCAGGCACGAATCGTATGCGCCTTTATTCCAGAGAACTGTGCAAGTTGAGATATTGAAAAACCCTCCATTTTATATGTTTAAATAAATAGTTAGAAACATGAACAGTATAAAAATAACCTTAATTAAATTACTAACCAAAACAGGATAAAGATGTAAATCATTAAGGTCTGCAAAAGTTCGTTTAAACGATGTAGATATTAATTAACCAGATTATTTTATTGTAAAAAAATATGTCAATTATTCAAAAATTAATCAGATCCTTTCACATTATGAACGTGTAATAATAAGAAAAGGCAATTCGTCATTATGATGAATATAAAAAAGAATTTTTTTATCCGTAATAATGGTATAATTTTGGACTTAATAACGATAAATTTTATACTATGCAAGAAAAGAGTAAAAAATATTCAACTAAAAACGCTACCCCTGAAAGCGGTGTCCTAAGCGAAGCGGCAGTGGCATATACTCCTCAATTATCGATTGCTTTTTCCTTCTTAAAAGAAAGCCAGAGCACTTCTGCAAGCGATTTGACGCCTTTTGAAAAAATGCACGTAGTTCGCGAAGGTGTCAGCAAGAAAGATCTGGAGATGTTAAAAACAAAAGCCAAAATGGATTACACCTCTCTTGCAAAAGCTCTTTCCGTAACCCGTGCAACTCTTATCAATAAAAAACGCGGCGAGCGTTTTAATCCGGGCCTTAGCGAAAAAATAGTTGGGCTTGCTGATCTTTACTCTTATGGTTTTGAAGTTTTTGAAGATGAAGAAGCATTCACCAAATGGATGCAAAAACCCAATAAAGCATTAGGCGGCGAGATCCCCGTTGATGTAATAGATAACCAATTTGGCCGCGAAGAAATAAAGAATGTTCTTGGCAGGATTGCTTACGGTGTTTATTCTTAAACCGCTAATATAATATGATTGTTTACAGAGTAGGTCGTCTGAAATACGCAAAGGATTTAACCGGAGAAGGGGCAAGACTTTTTGGTGGAAGGTGGAATCATAAAGGAGTTCCTTGTCTTTATACCTCCGGAAGCAGATCATTAACTATACTTGAATATTCTGTGAATGTAAATCTTGATGATATTCCCCGTGCATTAACGATGGCTATTATTGATGTTCCGGACTCTTCCATTAAGATTATTTCTGAAGCCCAATTACCAGGAAACTGGAAATACGCACCTGCACCCTCTGAAACAAAAGATTTCGGATCAAACCTGTTTAAAGATGAGCAATTCTCTGTATTCAAAATTCCCTCTACTGTAGTTCCGGAAGAGTTTAATTATCTTTTAAATCCACTTCACCAGGATAGTAAGCTATTTAAAATACTGGAAATAAAAGATTTCATATATGATGTAAGAATACAAGGATTGAAATAATTCAAAGTTCGCGGTTCATAGTTTGTTCATTCCAAAGTTAACAGGCTGCATCCTCTTAAATCACTGACATCTCTTCTGCCCAGTACTTCAAAACTGCCATTATGATATAATTTACCCACGTCATCTGTTGCAATAAAGGAGCATGAATAAACATTTGCCAGGTCAATGATATTAATAAGCCCACTTACCGGTTTGCCTTTATTACCGGGGGAAGTAAGCGCAAAAGGGTCATTGTATTCCCTTATTAATATTTTTAACCAGCCAGGTGTATGAAATTTTCTATCACCGGAAGAGTAAGCCTGTGATAGTAATTCTGTCATACCATATTCTGAATGGACTTCTGTAACGCCAAGTTTTTGTTTTATAATCTCATGCACTTCCTCCCTGGTAATTTCTTCACGCCGCCCTTTCATTCCACCTGTTTCCATGATGGTGGTATGTTTTAATTTGAGGGAATATTTTTCAGAAAAATCTAAGAGAGCAAATGTTACCCCAATAAGCAACGTAGGAATTTCCATCATTTCATTATGGACAATTGTCTGATAAAGTTTTTCAACATTATCTAGATAAAACCCACTGTTTGGATTTCTACTTCTTTTAATTAAGTCATTCACCATGAAGACAAGGGAGGAATTTTCTCTTTCAAGGTAATTGGGTAAAAGACCAATAATACACCATGAAGAAGGGTGCCCATAAAACTGTTGGAAACACTGAATAAAACTTTCCTCATAAATTGCTGTTTGTTTAACCAGGTGTCTGCTGCTATTCATTCCTGTGGTTCCACTGCTTTCAAATACAGTTTCAGGCTCAAAAGTGGTTGTTGTGACCTCATGCGTTTTAAAAAAGGAAATTGGCAGAAAGGGAATTGTTTCGATTGTGTTAATATTACCTGGATTTATCTTTAAAGTTTCCACGTATTTTTTATAAACCGTATTGTTGTGATACTGGTAGTCAAAGACCTCTAGGGCCAAATCATCAAAGTGATAATATGGAGTGTGGAAGATCTTTTTTTCCCAGTCAGATATTTGAAAATGCTTATTCAGTTTTTAATATTTAAATTTGATTCTTAAATTACAAAGATGCGATACACAATTATATTTTCCACATTCTTGTTTTTCATTCTTTCGGGATGCAACAAAGATAAGTTTGATACAGTACCAGATCTAAAATTTACTTCTGTTAATACCACCCAACTCGTTAACGGAGGTATTATCCAGTTCAATCTTTCATTTACGGATAAAGAAGGAGACATATCAAATGGAATTTATGTAGAAAAAACTTCACCGGAATGCCCGGTAAATAATTTCGAACAGTCTTATTTCATTCCCGATTTTCCGGCAATTAAGAATCAAAAAGGGGAAATTCAAGTTTCTTTCGGCTATAATGTTAACGGAATTCCGAATATTTCGCCAACATGCTCAAAGAATGAAACTGCTACTTTCCGATTTGTATTGAAAGACAAAGCCGGAAATGTGAGTGACACCGTAACTTCTCCACCGATCACCATAGTTTATTGATATTTTGCAGGTTAAAAACTTTCTTGCTTTTATACTTTTCAGCAGTATTTTTATTGCTGCCTGCGCTGTTACATTTGCTATGGAAACCAATATTATTTTAGGATTGCCCCTGAATACGTTGGGTTTTTATAGTTTCATTTTTGGAGCTACTTTGTTTCAATACAATATGCACTATGTGCTTAAAGTAACCGCTGCGGAAGATTCAGCCCGGTTAGCATGGACAAGGAAGAATAAAAACGTGCATTACTTGCTTATATGCATAGGATTTTCGTTGATCATTTTTAGTCTTTTTAGTTTTCATCTTCGCCATTTCTATGTGCTCTTATGCTTAGGAGCCGTTGCATTTTTATACTCTTTTCCTGCTTTACCTTTTGGTAAAAAAAAGCGGTTAAAAGAATATGGCATTTTAAAAATCATCACTCTTTCTTTATTATGGACGTTGGTTACGGTTTGGTTCCCTGCTAACAATATGCCTTACAACACTGGATTATTCTGGCTGGTTTTTTCAAAAAGATTTCTTTTCATGCTTGTGCTTTGTCTCCTGTTTGACATGCGGGATACCGAAATTGATCGAAAAACAGGCATAAGGACATTTCCTGTACGGTTTGGAATAAAGAACTCCTATTATTTTTCTTATTTTATCCTCGTCATTTTTCTGATTCTTTCATTTGTTCAATACTATTATTGGGACCGTCCGGAATTTCTTTTTGCTATGATCATATCTGTTGTGGTGACTTTTATAGTTATACAATTGACTAAAAAGTACCAATCTGATTTTATATTCCTGGCTGGTATAGATGGCATGATGCTTTTGCAGGCGTTACTCGTGTATCTATTCAGTTTAAAATGATAAATTTGCATCCTCATTAATAGATTATTAAAAAAATATTATGGCAAAAGCGAAAAAGTCTCTTTTTAGTGTTTCCAAAGAATCCATGGAGTTTTTAAAGAATTATATGAATACCGCCTCCCCGGTGGGTTTTGAAGTTGGAGGGCAAAAGGTATGGTTAAATTATATCAAAGACTATATAGATACCACTTTTACGGATCCTTACGGTACAGCAGTGGGTGTATTCAATCCGGATCATCCCTTTAAAGTTGTTATTGAAGCACATGCAGACGAGATTAGTTGGTTTGTTAATTATATCAACCCGGAAGGACTGATTTACTTGAAGAGAAACGGGGGAGTGGATCACCAGATTGCTCCATCACAACGCGTTCTTATTCATGGTAAAAAAGGTCCGGTAAAGGCTGTTTTTGGCTGGCCGGCAATTCATACAAGACATGGCTCTGAAAAAGAAACCCAACCAAAAGTGGAAAATTTGTTCCTGGATTGCGGCGCAAGAACAAAAAAAGAAGTAGAAGATTTAGGAATTCATGTAGGCTGCGTTGTTACTTATCACGAAGGTTTTGAAGAACTTGCCTATGGAAATTATATAGGGCGTGCCTTTGATAATAGAATTGGAGGATTCATGATTGCCCAGGTAGCACGTTTATTAAAAGAAAATAAGAAAAAACTTCCTTTTGGATTATATGTGGTAAACGCGGTGCAGGAAGAGATCGGATTACGCGGAGCTGAAATGATCGCCCGTAGAATAAAACCGGATATCGCCATCATCACGGATGTTACGCACGATTCCAATACACCGATGATCAGCAAAATGGTCCAGGGAGATACTACATGTGGTAAAGGGCCTGCATTAACTTACGGTCCCGCAGTTCATAATAAATTATTGGAAGTGATAGAAGGGGTGGCCACAAAGCATAAAATCCCTGTTCAGTTACAAGCTGTGAGCCGCAGCACAGGAACAGACACTGATTCATTCGCTTATGCAAATGATGGTTGTCCTTCTGCGCTTATTTCCATTCCATTGAGATATATGCATACAACAGTGGAAATGTTACATAAAGATGATATTGAAAATACCATCAGGTTGATTTATGAAACAGTTCTAACGCTTACACCCAAAACTAATTTGAGCTACTTTCATTAGGAGCGAATTTGATACCGGAAGTATATAATTCTACCGTGACGATAGTTGAATGGGATTTTACAGGAATATTTGATTGTACAAAAAGAGAAGTGAATCATTATGATAGATAAAGAAATTTTACTAAATGCTTACCGTTTGATGTGCGCTGCCGGCGCAATGGCAAAGAAATATGAGGAGAACAGGCCTATTTGTAAATATGTTCATTCAACTTCCCGTGGTCATGAGGCAATCCAATTAGCAACGGCATTTCAATTATTACCCTGCGATTTTGTAAGCCCGTATTACCGGGATGAAAGTATGTTGCTGGGGCTGGGTTTTTCGCCTTATACATTAATGTTGCAATTACTTGCTAAAGGAACCGATATTTTTACAGGTGGCAGAGAATATTATTCGCATCCGAACTATCGCCTAGAAGATAAACCAACAATCATTCATCAAAGCAGCGCGACAGGAATGCAGGCGATTCCTACCACAGGTATTGCCCATGGGTTACAATACCTGGAAAATACATTTTCTCCTTTATATAAAACGGGAGAATTTGGCGAAAGGCCGATCGTTATCTGCAGTCTGGGTGATGCAAGTATGACGGAAGGAGAAATAAGTGAAGCATTGCAAGTGGCGGCTTTAAAGCAATTGCCGATCATTTACCTGGTGCAGGATAATGACTGGGGTATCAGCGTTACGGCGGAGGAAGCGCGTACAACAAACGCTTATCAATATGCCAAAGGGTTTAAAGGCTTACGCCGGGTAAATGTAGATGGAAGTGACTTTATTGAAAGTTACAAAACGATGAAAAAGGTTGTAAATGAGGTAAGGACATCATCAAGACCTTATCTCGTACATGCGAAGGTGCCTCTTCTTGGCCATCATACAAGTGGTGTGCGTAAAGAGTTTTACAGAAGTGAAGAAGATCTTTTGAAACATGCGCAGGACGATCCTTTTGTGAAATTAAAAAACAAAATGCTTGACTATGGTTTTGAGATCGAAGACCTGGAAGATATTGAACGGATTGTTATTGATGCGATTTCTGAACAATTTGATCATGCTGTCGCTGCTCCGGATCCTGATCCGGCTAAAGTTGCGGACCATATTTTTGCACAAACGCCCGTTACCAAAGAAAGTGGTGAACGCACTCCGGAAGGAAAAGAAAAAGTAGTGATGGTGGATGCGGCTTTATTTGCTATCCGCGAAATCATGGAACAGTACCCGGAAGCTATTTTATACGGACAGGATGTAGGCAAAAGACTGGGAGGAGTATTTCGCGAAGCGGCCACTTTAGGAGATCAATTCGGTGATAACCGTGTATTTAATACAGCCATCCAGGAAGCATATATTATTGGTTCTACCGCGGGTATGAGTGCTACAGGCGTAAAACCGATTGTAGAAATACAATTTGCTGACTATATCTATCCCGGACTAAATCAACTTGCAACGGAAGTGGCAAAAAGTTGTTACCTGACTTGTGGCAAATTTCCTGTTCAAACTGTTATCCGTGTGCCCATTGGTGCTTATGGCGGTGGGGGGCCCTACCATAGCGGAAGTATAGAAAGTTTATTGCTTTCCATAAAAGGAATTAAGATTGTGTATCCGTCTAACGCGGCGGATATGAAAGGATTGATGAAAGCTGCCTTTTTAGATCCGAACCCGGTTGTGATGCTGGAACATAAAGGACTTTACTGGAGTAAAGTTCCGGGAACAGAGGACGCGAAAACAGTGGAACCTTCCTTCGATTACATATTGCCGTTAGGAATCGGAAATGTCGTTTTAAAAGCTGATGAAAATAAAATTCGTTCCGGGGAATCCTGCTGTGTCATTACATACGGTATGGGTGTTTATTGGTCGAAGGCTGCCGCGAAATCCTTTTCCGGCCAGGTGGAAATTATCGATTTACGCACGTTATTTCCTTTAGATGAAGAATTAATATTTGCCGCTGTAAAAAGGCATGGAAAATGTCTTGTACTCACGGAGGAGCAGCAGAACAACTCATTTGCCGAAGCACTTTCAGGAAGAATATCCAAAGAGTGTTTCCGTTTCCTGGATGCTCCTGTAGAAGTCGTCGGCGCTCTGAATTTACCGGCAGTGCCAATGAATGTTGTTCTGGAAAATGCGATGCTTCCGAATGCTGAAAAGGTGAAGATAGTTTTGGAAATGTTGCTGGAGAGATGAGCCTGGAACTTGTTGCCTTAAGCTGTAAGCCTGGGTTCTTTTAACAATGAATTAATTATTTTAATCAGCCTATTTGACAACCTTTCTCACCTTACTATTTCAAAATATTTAGCATTCTTTTTCTTTTGAATTGTATTTGACACTTCAGTGCTTAATATAGGTCGTACAGCAGATTTTGATCGCCTTGGTTCGAATTCAGATTGATAATTTTTTTTAAAACAATTTTTTTAAATAATTCCGTATCGGATTTAGTTCAAACAGAATCTTCAGGCACCAAAACCCTCAAAGAAGCAGGCATTATTTCTGCGCGTATATTTTTTATCTTTCCTTTATATTCCCCATCAATTTGAAACCGGACGCTCTTTTTTGAAATAATTTCAACCTTTTTTGTTTCAATTATTTCAACACTTCTCGGATTGAAGGATTTATAACTCCAGAACAGTTTTATAAATTCAGACAGGGTAATTCTACGGACAATAACCAGTTCAAAAACCCCGTCATCTGTTACTGCATCAGGATTTATAACCGCCCCTGTGCCATATTTACTGGCATTTGCTATCACGATCATATAAGCCGCAATCGTTTCATCCAGGTTATCTCCTTTCAAATGCACTTTCATCAGGCTCTTATTAGCAAGAGCCTTAAAAAGCATTCTTGAATAAGTCAGCATTCCTCTAAATCTGCTTTCATCAAAGTATTTAATTATCTGCGCGTTGAGTCCCAGATCAGCCAGGTGAAATACCATATCATCTTCATTTATCCTGATGGTATCACAAGGGTGTATTTTCCCTGAAACAATAATATCCAACGCTTTTTGAGGATCAGAGGGAATTTTCAATTCTGCAGCCATTCCATTAGCAGAACCACCTGGAAGTATTCCCAGGAGAATTTTATTTTGAATCAATATTTTTCCTACAAGGGATACGGTTCCATCTCCTCCAACGGCAACCACACGTTGCGCATTCATTTCCTTTATTTTACTTTGAATGGCTGGCTGATCATTTCCTCCTGTCAATTCATAAAAATCAATTTTATGAGGTAATTCTTTAAAATAATCCATGATTAGCGTTTTCCATTCAGGTTTCTTTTTACCGCCTGATACCGGATTCAAAACAAATAAAATGGTTAATAATTCTGGCATCATTATATATTGGTATTATTGTGAAACAATTCCCTTGCACATAAAGAAAAGTAAAATTCCTTGTTTAAAAAGATTAAACTTAAAATATTTTCATGGCTTGGCCTGCGGGATCATCCTGCCATAACTGTTTATAACGGTTTCGGAAATGCAGACTGTGTAAACATTATTGGGCATGTCCTGGATTTAAGCCCACGACCAAGAAAAACGTTTAATTCAAATTGGTTTAGAAATTTCTTTTCCGTCATCAGGCTTTTTATGGTATCCCCGGTAAACGACGCGATTGTATTATTAAAATGGGGAGAAGAAAACTTTCAAACCACCACCGAAAGTGATGGCTTTTTCAGGTTTGAGTTTTGTCCAAAATTAATCCATGAAGCTGGCTGGCACAACGTAGAAGTATTTTTAGATTCTTTATCCGGGAAAACAAGCGGTCACGGTTCCGTGTACATTCCGCACCAAACACAGGTGGCATTTATTTCTGACATTGACGATACTTTTTTGATTTCTCATACTTCTAAATTAAGAAAGCGATTATATGTTTTATTAACCAGGAATGAACGGTCAAGAAAAGCATTTGCAGGGGTTATAAATCATTACCAGCTTTTGGCCAACAGCGGCGCTGTTTCTCCAAAAGAAACAAATCCCTTTTTTTATGTTTCCAGCAGCGAATGGAATTTGTATCATTTCCTCCTGGAGTTTATTGACTTCAATAAATTACCCAAAGGAGTATTTCTTTTAGGACAAATGAAAAAACTCAAGGATTTTTGGAGATCCGGACAAAATAATCATTCAACTAAATTTATGCGGATTGTAAGGATTATTGAAGCTTATCCTTCTCAAAGATTTGTTTTGCTTGGTGATGATTCCCAACAAGACCCAGTAATCTACAAATCCATTACGGAACATTTTCCGGATAAAATATTAGCAGTTTATCTACGAAGAGTGCGCGCATCAAACTTTGATAATGTTACTAAAATTGTGGAAGAAATTAAAGGCAAGGGAGTAGAAGTTTGCTATTTTGAACATAGTTCAGAAGCGGTGATTCATTCGAAAAATATCGGGTTGATTTTGGCGTAGGTTTCAGGTGTCAGGTGTCAGGTGTCACGTGTCAGGTAAGAAATTCAGGTTACAAACTACTTATTATTTCAAAAGACTTCAATCTTGCCTTGTGATCAAAAATATGGCCGGCAATCATCAATTCATCCACGCGGGTTAAATCGACAAATTGTTTCAGACCTTTGCCAACAGTTTCTGCACTTCCAATAAAGGAATATTCCATCATCTGGCTTACGGCCATTTTTTCATAATCACTCCATTCCATTTTCTTTACCGGTGGTTGCAATGGTTTTCTTTGACCCGTAATGATTCCTGTGGCTAATTGGTAGAATGAAGTTGCAATGAAATGTGCTTCTTCATCAGTGTCTGCGGCGATCACATTGATACACGCCATAGTATGCGGTTTGGATAAATATTGGGAAGGCCGGAAATTCTGATGATAAATTTTCAATGCCAGAATTAATTGCGAAGGAGCGAAATGACTCGCAAAAGCGTAGGGAAGACCTTTCTCAGCCGCGAGATAAGCACTATCCGTACTGGAGCCTAATATCCAGATAGGAATGTCCACTCCTTCACCGGGAATAGCTCTTACAACTCCGGATTTATTCTGAGGAGAAAAATAGATCATTAATTCTTTGAGTTGTGATGGAAACACATCTCCCGCATGCATTTCACGGCGTAATGCTCTTGCAGTAACGGGATCTGTACCCGGAGCTCGTCCTAAACCCAGATCAATTCTACCCGGATAAATGGTTCCTAATGTTCCGAATTGTTCTGCCACCATGAGAGGTGCATGGTTCGGAAGCATGATACCACCGGAACCCACACGAATAGTTTTGGTAGTGGAAGCTATATACCCAATCAATACAGAGGTAGCAGAACTTGCCACGCTTACCATATTGTGATGTTCGGTAAGCCAAAACCTTTTAAAGCCCCAACCCTCCGCCTGTGAAGCCAAATCAGCACTATTGCTGAACGTGTCCTGTATTGTTTTCCCTTCTGTGATTGTTGCTAATTCCAAAATAGATACAGGTATTTTGAGCACATTTTTTATATCCATAATTAATGATTTCTTTTGGGCGAATTTACAACGTGTATTTCTGAAGGAATAAAAATTTGAAAATAATCCTTTTTGATGATCGGAATATATGAAAAATCCCCGCTTAAGAGCAGGGATCGATAAAACATTTTAATATATATATTCCTTTTTAGGAATATCAGTTTCGCCTGTCCTGGTTAAAAAACAAGTAAGGGTTTATAGAATATTCTGTTTCAAGGTGATGGCCATAAGCACCAAACCGCAAATCCAAAACTCTGTCACCCTCATTGATATTGATCAATTCCAATTCAGGCAATATTTCCGGAAGGGAAAGCTTCAGCAATCCATTCCAGCAAGCTTCTGCAAGCATCTGCTTTTGGGTAAGATTTCTTTTTTCAACACTTTTTATTTGATCAAATTCCTTCGAAAAGAATCTACTATCTGGCGTAATTAAAATTTCCTGGCAAATTATTTTTGTGTCCATAATATCCGGATTTTTTAGATTGGTGAGTGTTTAATTATTTATAAGATGCCCAACAGTTTAAAAAGTAGCAATTGGCTTTATAATAAATTGTTAATCATAAAACAGGCAAAAGCAACCTCTCTTTCTTCCAACGTATTTCCTTCTCTTATTGTTGTGCACAACCGGCTGATTATTCCAAAATCTGCGGTCAAGGTAAAAATTATATAACCACTACTTTCTTGAATTTATGTTCAAGAAATTCACATCCGTTTTTTTTAAACATTCATAAAATACAAAAAACTTTCTTGCATTTATATTCATAAATCCATACTACTTTCGCTTCCTTTTAAAAGAAATAATAAATCATTCGTAATCAGTAAACAATTTAAATGGGTAGGCGCAGGTATATTATTTGCCATCCTTTGGGCATCTGCTTCCACAGCCACTAAAATAGGCTTGAATGTAGCCCAGCCATTGGTTATAGCACAAATCAGGTTTGCAATTGGCGGAAGCATCATGCTATTTTTCACCCTCGTCATTCGTCGAAATAAGTTGCCAAATGCAAATCAATGGAAACAAATCACGATCTACGGCATGCTCAACATAACCATTTACCTGGGCTGTTATGTATATGCCATGCAGAATGTAACAGCAGGAGTGGGCGCACTTTCTATCGCTACAAATCCTGTGTTCATCAGTTTTCTATCCGTTATTTTTTTAAGAAAAAAATTAAAGACACCTATTTTTATTGCGTTGATTTTAGGTACTGCCGGAGTATTTTATGCTTCGTGGCCTTTACTGCAGGATGCCACGGTTACTACACCCGGTTTACTCCTTTTACTCTTTAGCATGTTTTCCTATTCAGTTGGAGCTATTTATTTTTCGGCTAAAAATTGGGGGCAATTAAGTATCCTCACATTTATTGGAGGGATTCTTCTTTTGCCTTTCACTCTATTTTTTTACAAGTCAGATGCAAACAATTACAATTTTACATTCTGGTTAAGTATATTATGGCTGGCTGTTCCGGTCTCTATTTTTGCCGTTCAATTATGGCTATGGCTTTTAAGGATCAATACCGTTAAAGCTGGTTTATGGTTATTTCTTTGTCCTGTATTTGGCTTCGCAATGGCCGCGCCCATCCTGGGAGATCCGATCAGTTATTATACGATTATCGGAGTGGCCATGGTAATGGCAGGTTTGTTTATATCGCAACGAATAAAGCATTGAGCCTTGAGGTACCAGGTATCAGGAATCAGGTATCAGGTATCACGTATCAGGTATCAGGTAGCAGGTATCAGGTACCAGTGTGTCAGCGATCTGCTACGAACTATGAGCAAATTACACTCATGGCTCAAAGGCTCACAGTTAAATACTATTTTGAAACCTGCTCCAATAAAGTTAATTTTCAGCTCTTAAATATAGCCATGTACAAATTCAAATCTGCTTTCGTTTATTCAATTATACTGTTCTTTGGTTTCATTTTTACTCAATCGCTCTTTGCCCAGGATACAACGCAGTATATAGAAAAAAACCGTACTAACACCAAAGTACAGCAAGACAAACCATATGTAATTCTGATATCTGCTGATGGTTTCAGGTATGATTTTGCCCGGCGTTATGATGCCAAAAACCTGATCAGACTTGCCAATACCGGTGTAGAGGCCACTTCCATGAAGCCCTCATTTCCTACGCTGACATTTCCAAACCATTATAGTATAGCTACCGGGTTATATCCTGCGCACCATGGCATTGTTAGCAACCGTTTTTACGATCCTGCGCGCAAAGAAATCTATGCCCTTGGTAAAAAAGAATCTGTGGAAGATGGTACATGGTATGGCGGCACACCTCTTTGGGTTTTGGCTGAGAAACAGCAAATGGTTTCTGCCAGTTTTTTCTGGGTAGGATCTGAAAGTGATGTACAGAAAACACGACCAACCTATTATTTCAAATATTCAGAAGTGTTCAAATTCGACCGTCGCCTGCAGATATTAAAAGAATGGCTTGCTTTGCCGGCGGACAGAAGGCCTCACCTGATTACATTCTATTTTCCGGAGGTAGATCATGCTGCTCATAGCTTTGGCGTCTATTCTAAAGAAACAGAAGAAGCAGTTCATATCCTGGACAGATCCATAGGCGAAATGAATAAAATGTGCGCTGCTACCGGGTTGCCCATCAATTTTGTGTTCGTTTCCGATCATGGTTTTACAGATGTAGATACAGTCAATACGCTGACAGTGCCACCAATTGATACAAGCAAATTCCTTGTTTCCACTAGCAGCAATCTTGTTCAGATTTATGCAAAGGAAAAAAAGGACATAGTGCCCGCGTATAATGCACTCAAAAAACTGGATAATCATTACACCACTTACCTGGCAGAAAATGTACCGGCTGATTGGCATTATGGAGAATTAGATGATTACTATAACCGTGTAGGGGATATTATATTAGCCTCAGATGAACCTTTCATATTCTACAGCCGCGGGAGAAAAAGTCCGGCCACACATGGCTTTGACAATAAACTACAGGAAATGCAAGCCACCTTTTATGCCTGGGGGCCGGCATTCAAAAAAAACTTAAAAATAAATAATTTTGAGAACGTGCATGTGTATCCGATGATCGCTAAAATTCTGGGATTGACCTTTGATCCGGAATCAATTGATGGAAGGGTAGAGGTGTTGGAAGGGATTTTGAAGTAGTTAGAAAGTTATAGGTTATATAGAAGGAGAGCGTTTTGTATAGCTTTCAAATGCATGTTGGATAACGGTTTTGTACATTGCTACCGTTTGTTGGATAATGGGATAATTTATTTTCAAAAATAAGAAAGCCAATAATTATCATGGAGTATTTAGGAATATTTATCGAGTGGAATAAGTTGATTTACACGTTGATTGCGGTAATAATCATTATTCTATTTAGAATCAGTTTAGTCAGGATTATTAAAAATTTCACCAAAAAGTTTCACAGGTTTGAAACCCGTACCTCTCAAATAATAAAGTACGTAAACTATCTATCTTACTTTTTATTTATTGTCTGTTTATTTTTTATTTGGGGAATAAATATCAAAGATTTAGGAATTTTTATGTCGTCAATCTTTGCCGTTATCGGTATTGCATTATTTGCTCAGTGGTCTATATTGAGCAATGTTACCAGCGGAGTAATCATGTTTTTCACTTTTCCTTATAAAATTGGCGACTTTATTAAAATACACGATGGAGACCATTCTCTCTATGGCTATATTGAAGAGATCCGCTCTTTTCATGTCGTTCTCAAAACGACAGATCAGGAGATCATTACCTTTCCAAACAGTCTTTTATTACAAAAAGGCGTTTCCATATATTCAGAAGAAAATATCCGGAAATATCTGGAGGCCGAAAGCAGAAAGCAGTCCCATTGAAATTATATCTGATAGTGATTTGCTTTCAGCTTTTCAGATTAAAAGGAACTTTCAAGTTGATGTTTATTTAATAACAATTCAACACGAAGTATTTAACACGAAGTATTCAACGTCGAAGGCTTTCAACCCTTCAATTCCTCTTCCCCAAACACGCCCAAACAAGCGCCCCCTGTGCAAAAAGATATGTTACCATAATAAAAAATCCCGCATTTGGAAAGGGCGCATAGAATTTATTAATGGCCAATAAACTGTCAGAAAGTACAAAAGAAAGAGCACCGGTAAGAAGCAAGAGAGAGGAAGGTTTTGACCAAAAAGAGTAGAGTAAATAAGCAACGTAAAGCATCAAACTGATGATTAATGCATACACGATCACAGGTATTTGCATGTCGCCTAAACGCGGACCAAGTAGGGCGTAAAATGCAATAATATAAAGTGCGATGAGCGTAAGTCCAGGTTGTTTTACAAGAAACTTTCCACCTGCTTTTTTTAATTCTTTTAAAAACAGGAACACGTAAAAAATATGGGCGATTAAAAAGGAAACCAATCCCAAAATAAAGAACATACCGTCTTTAAAAACAAATAATAACAGGATATCGCCCAGCCAGGAAAAAGTAAGCGCATAGAACAGCCATTTTTTATTAAAAAAAATAGGGGATTTAAATACCGCGATAATCAACGGGATGAGAAGGAGTGGTTTAATAAAGAACAAGGCATCTTCCAGGTATAAAAGCGAACAAATCAGATAAACTGCTGCTAGCAGGATAAAGGCAAAGAAAGAATTTCTTACAGTAGTCATTTTTGGTATTTATGTGCCGGAGTCTAAGATGTCAAGGGTATAAATTGTTCCTTCTGAACGATTTCAGATTTATCTTCCCGGGCATGTTTATAAACAAACCAGGCAGTGATCACAATTGAAAGAGTGAAGTAATTCATCATCAACATCGGAACGCTTTGAGCATATATTGAAACACCAAACCAGTCGCCCTGGCTGTAAAGGATATAAAATCCTATAACATTTTTGCCCAATTCAAATAATATGGCCGATTTATTTCTATCCATCAGATCCGTGAGCGCATAGACAAAAAAGAAAATAAACGCGCCATACATATAGATGAAGGAATAATCCAACGAATTGATGTAGGCAATATTTCCAAAAAAATAGCTGATAAAACCAAGAAGCACTATCAACTGAAACCAGCTCCAAACAGTCAAAGCCGGTGAAGTCCTCGGATTATATTTTTCAAAATGAAACACATCTTTTATATAATTAACCGGGTATTTTTCGGCCACATCTTCCGGACGCCAACCAAGCGGCATAAACCAGATACGGAATTTATCTTTCCATTTTTTTGCACGCCAGGCATCTTTGATGAGCAACCATAAATGCATGAAATTGATTTTCACCGGGTTCCAGGTTTGTACCGGCCGGGTAATTCCATATACAGCAGGTACATCAGGTAATTCTTCCTGGAAAGTACCAAAGAGTTTGTCCCAAAAAATAAATATCTGCGAAAAGTTTTTATCCAGGTATACCGGGTTTATAGCGTGATGTACCCGGTGATGCGAAGGTGTGACAATAATATGTTCTAAGAATCCCATTTTTTTGATGTGCTGCGTGTGATACCAGAATTGAGCAAATAAATGCAATGGCGCTACGACTGCTATTACCTGGGCAGATACGCCCAAAAGCGCCGCAGGCAGTAGAAACACAGTGAACAATTTTACAATGCCGGCGATACTTTGCCGTAAAGCACAGGCAAGATTATATTCCTCGCTGCTGTGATGTACGAGATGATTGTTCCAGAAAACATTATAGGTGTGCTGAATGCGGTGAACACAATAGCCTGCAAGATCAAGAGCTACGAAAGCAATTGCATAAGTGAGGAAGGTGTTTTTGACATGCACAACAGCGATCTTATCAACCAACCAGCTATAGCCGATGATGGCTACACTTAAACCAAGAATATCCTTAGTGACATTTGTAATGCCGCTACTAAGACTACTGACCATGTCCATGTTCCGGACGGTATCATTTCCTCTAAGTACGCCATAGAACTTTTCCAATAGGATCAACAATAAAAACGCCGGCATGGCAATCAATAATATTTTACCGTAAGTCTCCATGGAATATATAAAATTTTATAGGAAAGGTAAAACATTTTAGGAAGGTTATAAAATAGAAAAGGTTGCCAACCTTCAGAAAGTTGGCAACCTATTTTATAAGACATATCCATGTGATAAAATAGTCTTTTAAAATTTTGCATGTTTAATAAATACAGTTGGTGCTGTCACATTTTATTTTAAATTTAATGTGTTTAATGAAATAACTAAATAGCTTCATCCATGAAAATATTTTTCACACTCTTCCCGGTCTTGTTTTTCAATTCATTTTCTTTTTCGCAAAAATCAGATCCCTGGAAGATCGTTGCAGACAAAATTGATCCGACTGATTATTACGGAGTAACCGTCGCGAATGGCATGATCGGCATTGTATCTTCTGATGAACCTTTGAAATGCAAAACGGTCGTGCTTAATGGCGCTTATGACCAGTACGGGCGGGGAAGAGTCAGCAATTTTTTAAAGAGTTTCAATTTAGTAAATATGAACCTGGATATAGACGGGCAAAGAATCGGGTCCGGAAATGCTAAAAACATGCAACAGGTGCTGGACATGAAACATGCGAATCTTACAACTGTCTTTGATTTTGGGGATAAAGCAAGTGTGGCCTATACTTATTATGCGCTGCGCAATCTTCCTTATAATGTTTTGGTGGATGTGACAATTACTGCAAAAAAAAATATTGAGATTATTCCGGCAAGCGTCATGGAAGCTCCGGATGCATTACGGGATGTACAGAATTATTACAACCAGATCGATCGGCCGCACGTTACTTTGAGTTTACTTTCCTCCATCGCCAAGAGCCCTACAGGAAAGCTTTCATTAGCTTCTTCCACCACTTTTTTATTTGATGAACCTCATGGCGCGGAGCCTGCTTTAATTCATGAAATGTGGGACAACAATATGCATTTGGCAAAATTTAAAAAGAATTTGAAAGCGGGAGAAAAATATCATTTCGCTATCGCGGGGGCATCCATCACCACAGCACAGCATGATGATCCTTTGAATGAAGTGGAACGTTATGTTATCTACGCGAAGCTCCAGGGAACCAAAAAATTAATTCAATTTCA
>JBBSUB010000002.1:0-54595 GCA_038235345.1 Chitinophagales bacterium | reverse complement strand
CATTCCGCCTCGCCGCCTAAATTCGTGTCTCACGAATTTCCTTTGAATAAATAGGGAGGAGTCTTATTTTTTTCATCCCATAAATCATATCTTATTTAAAAATTGGAATCATCTAAACAATCACAGGCATTACGATTCGTGGGACACGAATCGGGGCTGCCAAGGTGATGCTGCCGAAATTCGTGCTTTCGTTCGCATATATGTTCGTAATTAGTGTGTGCCGCCTAAATTCATGCCATTCCATCGTACTGCCTAAATTCAGGCCATTCCGCCGCGCCGCCTAAATTCGTGTCTCACGAATTTCCTTTGAATAAATAGGCAGGAGTCTGATTTTTTTCAAACCCTAAATCAGATCTTATTTAAAAATTGGAATCATCTAAACAATCAGGACCAATACGATTCGTGGGACACGAATCGGGGCTGCCAAGGTGATGCTGCCGAAATTCGTGCTTTCGTTTCGCATATATGTTCGTAATTAGTGTGTACCGCCTAAATTCATGCCATTCCATCGAACAGCGTAAATTCAGGCCATTCCGCCTCGCCGCCTAAATTCGTGTCTCACGAATTTCCTTTGAATAAATAGGCAGGAGTCTTATTTTTTTCAAACCATAAATCAGATCTTATTTAAAATTGGAACCATTTAAACAATCGCCGACAATACGATTCGTTATACTAATCGGGACGCCCACGGCATTCAGAAGAAGTTATATAGTAGTTTGTAGTATTCCAACAAGTCTCGGCCTGTGTTTTGAAGGAAATAACATGGGAGTTATATCCAAGAAATTTGTAGTTCAAGCTAATAGCTAATAGCTGACGACTGAAACCTGAAACCTGAAACCTGAAACCTGAAACCTGAAACCTGATACCTGATAAAGTTGTAATTTCGCACAATCAATTATGGAAAATTTCATTGTTTCAGCACGTAAGTATCGCCCGCAAAACTTTAATACAGTTGTGGGTCAATCTCATATAACGACTACGTTAAAAAATGCCATTAAGAATAATCAATTGGCACATGCATTTTTATTTTGTGGTCCGCGTGGTGTGGGTAAAACAACCTGTGCCCGAATATTAGCGAAAACCATTAATTGTGAAAACAAAACGCCAGACGGCGAAGCGTGTAATGTCTGCAATTCATGTGTTTCATTTGATAAAGGAACTTCTTTAAATATTCATGAACTTGATGCGGCAAGTAATAACTCCGTGGACGATATCCGTGCGTTGGTTGACCAGGTTCGATTTGCACCGCAAGCGGGCAAATACAAGGTATATATTGTGGATGAGGTACACATGCTTAGTTCCGCGGCCTTTAATGCTTTTCTGAAAACCCTGGAGGAACCTCCTCCGTTTGCAATTTTTATCCTGGCAACTACAGAAAAACATAAAATTCTTCCAACCATACTGTCCCGTTGCCAAATCTTTGATTTTAAACGGATTACCAACCAGGATACAGTTGATCACCTGCAAGAGATATGCGATAAAGAAAATATCACAGCCGAAAAAACAGCTCTTCATCTCATCGCTCAAAAAAGTGAGGGATGTATGCGGGATTCTTTAAGTATCCTGGATAAAATTGTCAGCTTCACAAACGGAGAACTCACTTACGCGAATACGCTGGAGCATTTGAATATCCTGGATGAAGATTATTTTTTTAGATTAGTGGAGGCTATGCAGGCTCAGCAATTAAGTGAGGCACTTTTGCTATATAATGAAATAGATCGTAAAGGATTTGAAGGAGATATGGTTTTAAATGGCTTTGCGGAATTCTTAAGAAATCTACTCGTTAGCCAGGATCCAAAAGTAGCGATGTTGCTCGAAGTTTCAGAAGGATTCAAGAAACGGTATAAGACAACCGCTCATGGAATGAATAGTAATTGGATCTTGAGTGCCATGAATATTGTGAGTGAAGCAGAAATAAATTACCGGCTGGCGAAAAATAAGCGGCTTTTTGTGGAGATGACATTTATAAAACTTAGTTACCTCAGCCAGGCATTAAACCTGGCAAATGAACCGGAAGGATTAAGTAAAAAAAAACTGATTGACAATGTAAAGCCTGTTGCATTCCGTGCAATTACCCCGATAGCTCTGAAAGAAATATTTCCGGCTCAAAAAAGTCAGCCGGCTCAGACAAGGTCTTCTGCAACAAAATCGGCGGAAGCTCCAATAGTAATCGCTGACATGCATCAGAAAGAAGCTAAACTGATCATTGAAAAAGAGATCTTGAAACCGGTGGAAATAAGAGCAGTGACTGACCATACTGCGGTGAAGGACAAACCTGCAAGAACCGCGAAACTTGGGTCTTTAAAATTGAAAAGCATCCGTGAACAGGTAGCTCTTGAGAACAAGAACAACCAGATACTGGAGTTGAATGAAGAGGAATTGGCCGTGGCATGGGGACTATACATTGAGAAACTCAGGGATAAAAAAAACCATTCGGCTGTTTCAAGTTTTAAGCTGGCTCAAATAAAAATTATTGACGAAAACACAATTGAAATTGTTACAGATAATCCTTTGCAGCAAAAATTCATCGAAGCAGAGCGGGGTGAACTAATCACCCACTTACAGGAACATTTCAACAACCGTCTCTTGACCTACAGCGTGATAATGATTGAAAACGCAGATAAAAATCAAGCAAAAGAGGAACATCTTTCCGGAAGACAGCAGTATTTAAAAATGATCGAGATATACCCTATGGTAAAAGAATTAAAAGACAGGCTGGGATTGCAACTGGATTATTAGTTTTTAGGAAAGAACTTCTGCCCATTTCCTTAAAAATTACTTTGATGTTTTTTGCATTGATTGGTTAGAGATACGTCAGCCTGACTTAAATTAAATCCCTCTTCCACTATGAAAACAATTTTTTCATAAATTAATCCTTTTAATGGAAAATTTTACATCGAAGAATCGTTCAAACCTGTCATCCACTCATTCGGAAGTATTGTTTACTCATTTGATATCACTAAAGTCAAATAATAAATTCATTTTTGAATTCAGATGTCAATACTATCCGAACTTTTTTTAGAATAGCTAGTTTTACTGCATGAAAGTATTGATTTTATTGAATTCAAGCATAGGTGTTTAGCAATACTACATTGTAAAATAGAATTAGGAATGAGCTCAAAGATTATTTTTGTAATTGGCTTCTTGTTACTTTTATTCCTGGTAAATGGTCCCATATACTTATGAATTTTTAGCTCCTCAAAAGTAAAATGGGCTATTTACTTTTTTTGACTTCCGGAAGATAGTGACCATTAGTAAAAGATTTTTAATATTTATCCTTCGCCAGGGACAAAACACAGAATGATAAAGTTGGTAGGAATCTATATTGAAAATGTTGCTTTTTTAATTGGTTTTGCTGGTAAAAGTCCAGTTGTTTTATTCAAATCTTTAATGTAGTTAGGGAAATGTTAAAAATTTTAAATGGATTAAATGATTTATTGTAAAAAATTTGAGTTATTGAGTGATATTATTCATTTATTTATAGATAGTTTTAAAAAGATGTCAATTATTCTATGGTTTGTTTTGATATTTATCAAATGTTTACTGAACGCAGCTTTATAGTTTCCAATGGTGTCTAAGTAATGTTAAGTTGTTTAACTATTTTCACCTACTAAAAATTTAATAATTTATGAGAAAAATTCTTGCATTATGCACAGTCCTCCTATTTTGTGGAGGTATTGTGTTTGCACAAGGACGTATCATTACAGGTACGGTTACAGATGAAACAGGCAGTCCTCTTTCGGACATTTCTGTTCTGGTAAAGGGAACTCAGGTAGGAACCGTAACTTCATCGGACGGAAAGTATTCTCTTTCGGTTTCGGCAGATGCCAAATTCCTGATATTTTCCTCGGTTAACATGAAAAGTGTTGAAATGCCTATTGGATCCAGATCAATTATAAATGCCCGGATGGTTACTTCAGATGAAGCACTTGACGAGGTTATTATACAGGTTCCCTATGGTTCTATTAAAAAGACTGCCTTTACCGGATCTGAAAATACAATTACCTCACAAACAATCGAAAAGCAGCAGGTAACAAGTGTTACTAAAGCTCTTGAGGGCGTGGTGCCAGGTATTATTTCTACCAATGGTGGAGGAAAGCCAGGTTCAGGAGCAAGCATCCTTATACGTGGAATTGGGTCCGTGAACGCAAGTAGCGGTCCTTTGTATGTACTGAATGGTGTTCCTTATGATGGATCAATTTCATCCCTTTCTACGGATGATATTGAATCTGTTACAGTACTGAAAGACGCTGCTGCAGCGGCTTTATATGGTTCGCGTGCAGCTAATGGGGTAATCATGATTACTACTAAACAAGGTAAAAGAGGTGCTCCTGCTACAACAGTAAGTTTACGACAAGGCTTTATGAACCGTGGTATTCCTGAATATGACAGGGTTGGACCGAAAGATTATTATGAAGTAATGTGGGAAGCCTATAGAAATAACTACTTTGCCCAAGGCAATAATATGCCAGCTTCGGGAGTAAGCGCTTCAAATATTTTAGCTGGTCCTAATGGATTGGTTTATAATGCTTATAACGTACCTGCAAATCAATTGGTAAATCCTGTAACCGGAAAATTAAATTCTACTGCAAGTCTTTTGTGGGATGAATCATGGGAAGATGCGCTGTTCCGGACAGCCTCCCGTACCAATGCATTCTTTAATGTATCAGGTGCAACAGATAAAGTGGATTATTATCTTTCTGCCGGATATTTAAATGAAGAAGGTACTGTTCGTTTTTCCGGATATAAGCGTTATAATATGAGGTTGAGTGTAAATGCTGATGCAACCAACTGGTTAAGAACAGGCTTAAACCTGGATGGAGCCATTGTTGAAGACAAAATGGTTCCAAGTGGTGGAACCAGCACTACGAACCCATTCTACTTTACGAGACAAATGGGTCCGATTTATCCGGTTTATCAGCATGATTTGACTACCGGAGCATTTGTTCACGATCCACTTACCGGAAAGAATGCATTGGATTGGGGTACCCCGGAACAAATGGGAACGCGCCCATATGCCGGAAGGTCAAACCTGTTAGGTTCATTAGACTTAGATGATCGTTCCAGGAGTATATTTAACGGAAACGCAAACACTTATGGAGAAATTAAATTCACTAAGGAGTTTTCATTCAAAGCTACTTTAGGGCTTAATTTCTATACAACCAATGGAACATCCTATCAAAATAATCAATTCGGTGATGCCGCCCCTTCTCCTGGACTTAATAATGGTGGTAGATCTACGAAAGATGCAGAACGCCAGATGTCTTTGACGGCTAACGAAGTGTTTTCCTTTAATAAGAGTATCGGAGTGCATGATGTTCGTGTTTTAGCAGGGCATGAAAATTATCGATATCAATACAATTTCAGAGCTGGATATATGTCCGGATTTTTATTCCCGGGACAAACAGAACTGGATAATGGTACAACAGCGTTTAGTGTGCCAACATCCTATGAAGATAATCATAGAATAGAGAGTTATTTTTCTGCTGTAAACTATAGCTTCGAGAATAAATATTTATTATCAGGAAGCTTCCGTACGGATGGTTCCTCAAGGTTTAAGGAGGATGTACGATGGGGTGATTTCTACTCTGCAGGAATTGGCTGGAGACTTTCTAAAGAAGCATTTTTACAAGATGTAAGCTGGATCAATGAATTGAAATTAAAAGCCAGTTACGGTGAACAAGGCAATGAAAATATTGGGTTGTATTATCCATATAGATCTTACTATTATGCTAATGGAGATGGAACATACCGTCCTCCATCCAGGCCCGTAAATGCCGGTTTACTTTGGGAGAAAAACAAAACCACCAATATCGGAATGGATTTCTCTCTTGCTGGTAATCGCATTCAGGGTAGTCTTGAATGGTTTAACAGGGTTTCTGATAATCTTTTGTTTGACGTACCTCTTCCTATTTCAACAGGTTATGCAAGCTTTTGGGATAATATAGGAAGTATGAAAAATACCGGTGTAGAATTACAATTAGGTTACACTGCTATCCGTAAAAGAGATTTCAATTGGCGTATTGACATAAATCTTTCTACTTTCAAAAATGAAATCACCAAACTTCCTCCAAATCAATCAGAAAAGGGCATTGTAAGTGGTACGAAGAAATTGCTGGTAGGCCATAGTATTTATGATTTCTGGCTGAGAGATTATGCAGGTGTTGATGCTTCCACAGGCGATGCTTTATATTATAAAGATGTGTTGGATGCCAACGGGAAAGCAACTGGTGCAAAAACTGTTACAAATGTTTATAATGATGGTAGTTATGGTTTTCACGGTTCTGCTATACCTGATTTTACAGGTGGAGTGACCAATTCATTCAGGTATAAGAATTTCGACCTGTCTGTTTTAACTACTTTTTCTTATGGCGGACTTTTTTATGATGGAAACTATGCAAGTATCATGCACAGAGGTTCTGCCGGTACAGCCTGGAGTGCAGATATACTCCAAAGATGGCAAAAACCAGGGGATGTAACGACTGTTCCAAGAGTTCAGAATGCCATTGCAGGTCAGGACGGAGCCTCTACAAGATGGCTGATGGATGGATCCTATTTGAATATTAAAAATGTAACGTTAAGTTATACATTAGCTTCAGAATTTGCCGAAAGAATACACCTTACAGGATTGCAAATATTTTGTAATGTTGATAATGCTTACCTGTTCACAGCCAAGAAAGGGATGGATCCACAACGCTCATTTGCTGGTACGTCAGATGCAACCTATACACCATTCCGCACCGTAAGCGTTGGATTTACAGCTAAATTAAAATAACAACTAATTAAAAAATAATCATGAAAAAAATAGTATTTTATCTTCTTCCTTTATTAGTGTTATCAATAACGGGATGTAAGAAAGATTATCTTGAAACCTCGCCAAGCAATGGTGTAACCGGAGAGTTATTGTTTAGTAATTACGGAGCTGTAACCGCCGCCTTAAATGGAATATACAAAGAGCAGTTTGCTTCAGGCATTGGTGGAAGCACCGGCCATGACAATTTTGGCCAAAAGGCCTATGACCTCCAAATGGATCTTATGGGAAATGATATGGTAGTTCATACACAAGGGTATGGATGGTTTAATGGTGATTACAGTCTAACCGCCTGGCAAAGTGCAGTTACGGGAAATCAATCTGATAACGCCTGGTTCAGATATTATGATATTAATAAGCAAGCCAATGTGCTGGTAAATAATGTGCAGGGGCTCGAAGCTACTCAGCTTCAAAAAGACGTTCTGCAAGGACAAGCCTATGGGTTAAGAGCATATTCCTATTATTACCTTTCCAATTTATTTCAACAAACTTACAAGGGTAATGAATCCAAACCTGGTGTTCCTATCTACACCCAAGATACAATTGTTGGCAAAGTTAGGGGAACGCTCCAGGCCGATTATGACCTGATAATGGCTGATTTGGTTAAAGCCGAAACTTTATTAACGGGAAAATCCCGGGCAGACAAATCGGCGATAGATGTAAAAGTAGTTCAGGGTTTTAAAGCCAGGATCGCCTTACTCAAGAATGATTGGATAACAGCAGCAACGGAAGCTAAAAAAGCAAGAACAGGGTATTCACTAATGGCACGTGCGGACTACACAAAAAGGAGTGCTTTTTCTTCTGTAAGTAATCCGGAATCCATGTGGGGTTCTATTATTCCGGAAGATCAGGCAACTATTTACGCTTCTTTTTGGTCCCATATTGATATAGGAACCGGAGGGTACGCTGCTTTAGGTGGACAGAAGAAAATCACGAAAGCTTTATATGATCAGATAGATGACCGTGATATCAGGAAAGCTGCATTCACCGCGCCTGGAACCGGTACTACCTCTAATCCTGAATATAATTGTATGAAGTTCCAAACGCCTGTTGCTGGTAAATGGGCAGGGGATTATCAATATATGAGGGTTTCTGAAATGTACCTGATCGAAGCAGAAGGGTTGGCCAGGCAAGGGGGTAAAGATGCTGATTCCAGAACTGTATTAGAGGCATTGGTTAAGGCAAGATTTCCTGATTATTCAGCCGCCGGCCTATCCGGTAACGATTTGATCAACGAGATTCTTCTTCAAAGGAGAATTGAACTTTGGGGTGAAGGATTTTCATTAATAGATATCAAACGTTTAAATCAGGGTTTAAACCGACCACAAGGTGCAGGAAATCATGGGGCTCCTAATTTTAATCCGGGTGTTTATACTACCTCAGCGGCGGATCCGAGATTTTTAATGAGAATTCCGCAAAGAGAGTTGGATAATAATATAAATTTGACTCCGGCTGATCAAAACCCGTAAATTATCAAAATTAAAATATTATAAAATGAATAAAATAATTTCATATGCTTTTTTCGGAGCTATTGTCATAGTTACATTGGCCTCCTGCAAGAAGAATAATCTTGTATTAGGAAAAGATATTACCGCCCCGGCATTTGTTAAAATTGGCACCTGGCCAAATGCGGATACTACAGGATCATATATTGTGAGAAGCAATAATGCACCTTTCAAAATTCCTATTGGTATAACAAACTTGTCAGATAAAGACAGAACCATTAATTTCTCTTACTCCTCGGCTACAGCGGTAGAAGGAGTGAACTATACAGCACCAAAAAGCATTTTAATAAAAGCAGGTCAATCTCTGGATTCACTTGAAATAACCGGCCTATTTGCCGGTTTCAATAATGATGTAACTAAAACACTCAACTTAAAAGTAACTATTTCCGGAGGAGACGTTCCTATTAATGCTGTAAAGTTCAATTATGTTGTAACAATGAAGATGTATTGGGATGCTGATGTAAATGCATATTCAGGAACATATATCAGTCAGGATTACAAAGCAGGAGTACTAACAGGAGATCCTTATGAAGTGGAATTAATACCCGCATCTGGTAACGGTCCGCAAACCTATGTAAATATTAAAGGTTTAGGGAAAAGAAGTGAATTGGTAAGAATTGTTCTTAATTGGACTGATCGTACAAAGGGAACGACCACTATACCGAAAGCCTTTTTTTATGATAATACTGTCTATGGGCCACTAACTATAAACCCTAATGGAACGGGTAAATTTTCTGCAACAGCTAAAACAATGACAATTGGTTATGAAAATACGGTTTCTGCTGGTTCATTTGGTAAATTTACCTCAGATTTGATTAAAAAATAAGAACTTTTTTTATAAAGAGTTTTAGCCGGGATTACTGAAAAGTAATACCGGCTTTTTTAGTGTGTCCGGCATGTTGTATAAGGTGCTATAGATTAAAATCCCCAACACGCTTTACAGTAGGGAGTGTTAGCCAATAGCAAGGGTGTCGTAGGCGAATGCTAAACAAGCAAAAGCTCCATACTGTACAGAGCCGCGACGCGTTAATGCAGGGGGATACGGACCGAAAGCGTCTCCGGATGTAGAATTAATTACTCAAAATCATTTGTTTATGATTAAAATTTCATATATTTTTAGCAATATTAACTAAGGCGAAAAAAGGCACAAAATTGTATATAGATAAGATTCAATCCTTAAACTATTTACAAAATGCGATCAATCTGGACAGGGGCAATTGGATTTGGCCTCGTAAATATTCCCGTAAAAATGTACAGTGCTACGGAAACGAGCAATCTGGATTTGGACATGCTGGATAAAAAGGACCATGCCCACATTAAATATCAACGCATAAATGAAAACACGGGAAAAGAAGTGGCCTGGGGAAATATTGTGAAGGGCTATAAAGTAGATAATGATTACGTTGTTTTAGAAGATAAGGATTTCGAAGCCGCTGCTGCAAAAAAAACAAAAACAATTGAGATATCTGATTTTGTGAAAGAAGATGAGATCAGCAGTTTGTATTTTGATACACCTTATTACCTGGAACCGGATAAATCCGGAACGCGTCCCTACAAATTACTTTTAGACGCTTTAAAGAAAACAAAAAAAGTAGGCGTGGCAACTTATGTCATGCGTAACAAGGAAGCTCTTGCTATTTTGCGACCGGAAGGAAATGTAATTGTTCTAAATAAGATTCGGTTCGGGCAGGAAATAAGAGATCCGGAAGAGTTAACTCTTCCCAAAAATACAGAGGTAAAGCCCGCAGAATTAAAGATGGCCATATCACTCATCGATCAACTTACAGACAAATTTGACATCAGTAAATATAAAGATACCTATAACGATCAGCTATTAAAAGTGATCAAGGATAAGTCAAAAGGTAAAAAAGCGAAAGCGCCGGAAATGAAAGTGGTGCATAGCAAAGCCAAAGATCTGATGGAGCAATTGAAAGCAAGTCTTGATACAAAAAAGAAAAAAGCATCCTGATATGGCATTAGCAAAATATAATAAGAAACGGAATTTTGAAGAAACATCCGAGCCCGAAGGGAAGGTAAATAAATCTGAATCCAAACTCATCTTTGTGGTACAACGGCACAAAGCATCCCGTTTGCATTATGATTTCCGCCTGGAACTGGACGGCGTATTAAAAAGCTGGGCAGTTCCGAAAGGACCGTCTCTCAATTCAAAAGATAAGCGCCTGGCCATGATGGTAGAGGACCATCCTTACAATTATAAAGATTTTGAAGGTATCATACCCGAAGGAAATTACGGAGCCGGCATCGTGGAGATATGGGATAAAGGCACTTATTCGGATATTGAAAATTCACCTTTAAAAGAAGCAATCAAGAATTTACACAAAGGATTAAAGTCAGGCGATTTTAAATTTCGTCTGGATGGCAAGAAATTAAAGGGAGAATTTGTTCTTGTAAAATTGAAGAAAGAAGATAACGAGGATAATAGCTGGCTGCTAATAAAACATCATGATGAATATGCAACAGATGAAGATTATGACAGTGAGAAAGAAACGCCTGAGAATTCACCAATAAATAAATGGCTTGCTGAAAATAAATCCGGTAAAAAAAAAGCCCTGAAAAAAGCGTCCTCAAAAAAAGTATAAAGTCTATCAAAGAGATTCTCATCAAGGAAAGAAAGCTGACAAAGTTCACTAAAGCCATGCTTGCAAAAGAAACGGTCCAGCCTTTTGATGATGAAGACTGGATCTTCGAAATGAAATGGGATGGCTATAGAGCAATTGCTGAAAAAAGAGGGAAATCTATTTCTTTGTATTCGCGGAATGGTTTAATCTTTAACAATGTTTATCCCATTGTTGTGGAACAACTTAAAAGTCTCTCCGTGGATGCGGTATTGGATGGTGAAATAATCGTGCTGGATGATGAGGGATTGCCAAATTTTCAATATCTGCAGAATTATGCCGAAAATCAACACCGGCCTATTCAATACCAGGTATTTGATTTGATCGAACTGGACGGAAAAGATGTAACAAAATTGCCTCTATTGGATCGAAAGGAATTTTTGAAAAAATTATTGGCTGAAAATGAGGTTATACGATATTCGGATCATGTGGTGAAAAACGGCAAAGATTTTTTTGAACTAACCGGTCAAAAGAACCTGGAAGGTATTATGGCAAAGAAAGCGGACTCTTTTTATTATCCTGGTAAAAGAACAACTGACTGGCTCAAAATTAAACACCACAAGACAATGGAAGCCATTATCGTTGGCTATACAGTGCCAACCGGTTCCCGAAAATATTTTGGGGCATTAGTCCTGGCTTCATATAGGAAAGATAAACTAATTTACATCGGACATACCGGCACAGGATTCAATGAAAGTTTACTAAAGGAGATTTATGATCTCTTGCAAACGTTGGTGCAAAAGGATTCACCTTTTAAAGAAAAAATAAAAACCAATACACCCGTTACCTGGCTGAAACCGGATATAGTGTGCGAGGTAAAATATTCTGAAATGACAAAAGACGGAATACTTCGCCATCCGGTGTTTTTACATATCAGGATTGATAAAAATAAAAATGAAGTAAAAATGGAAAGTTCAAAAGATGTAAAAAGAAGCGGTAAAAAAATAGTGGAAAAGACCGTGGAAAAAGCTTCATCCCGAAATTCAGCCTCTACAAAATCGCCCTCGCAACTAAAGGGAAATTCAACAAAAAGTGATTCAAATTTCACCACAAAAAAAGACGGGGAGGAAAGAGAATATACCTTCGGTAAGAACAAAGTAACCGTGACTCATCCGGATAAAATCTATTTCCCGGAAGATGAAATTACTAAGGGCGATGTGGTAGATTATTATATCTCCATGGCAGAGTATATTCTTCCGCATTTAAAAGGCCGCCCTCAATCGTTATTAAGAAATCCGAATGGTATTCATGCAAAGGGATTTTTTCACAAGGATGCGGCTGAAAATGTGCCTTCCTATGTAAATAAAGTAATCGTTCATTCAGAATCTAACGACAAAGAAATTGATTACATCATTTGTGATAACCTTGCAACGCTTGTGTATATGAATAATCTTGGCTGTATTGAAATAAATCCCTGGCCGGCGACGGTAAAAAACCTGGAGAATCCTGATTACATGATCCTGGATATTGATCCGTCAGAAAAAAATACATTTGAACAGGTGGTGGAAGTAGCACTAAGGGTAAAGGAAATTCTGGATAAAGCCGGAGCTGATTCATTCTGTAAAACTTCCGGTGCCACAGGGTTACATGTGTATGTACCCACAGGTAAAAAATACTCTTTTGAGCAGGTGAAAGATTTTGCCCTGATTATTTGTACAATGGTGCAGGACCAATTAAAAGATTTTACCACCTTAGAGAGAAGTTTAAGTAAGCGAAGCAATCAAAAAATCTATATGGATTATTTGCAAAATAGAAGAGGGCAAACGCTTGCATCCGTGTATAGCGTGCGGCCAAGAGTAGGTGCTACTGTCTCAACTCCTTTATTATGGGAAGAAGTGAAAAAAGGTCTTTCTCCAAAACAGTTTACCATTTATAATATTAAAGAAAGAGTGGTCAAAATGGGAGATATTTTCAAAGGTGTTCTTGGGAAAGGAATAGATTTAAATAAATGTTTAAAGAATTTGGGGGAGTAGATGGGTTGTAGGTATCAGGTTTGAGGTTTGAGGTTTGAGGTTTGAGGTATTAGGTATCAGGTATCAGGTATCAGGTATCGGGAGACAGATGTAGGGTTTTAGCTCTAATCAATCCTCAATCCTCAATCCTCAATCCTCAATCCTCAATCCTCAATCATCTTCCCGATCCTCCCGTTATTTCCTGCAAAATAAACTGCGTTCCCATTCTTTGCTTTTCTTACCACGTGAAAACTACCAGAGCTGATCGAAGTCCAGTTTTTTCCATCATCAATCGATATATCAACACCGTTCAAGCCGCAGGTGACCCACTTTTTTTTAGATAAATATTCTACACAACTTCTATAACCTTTTGGAGAATTTTCAGGCAATTGCCAGGTGAGTCCACCATCATTGGTGAGGACACAATTTTTGGTCATGTCATCTTTTTTAGTGAAATCTCCACCTACTACGATCATGGTTTTTTTATTTTTTACAGCAATGGAATTTGCCCCGGTACTTTGTGTTCCCTGTATTATTGGTAAAAGTATTTTTTGATGACGAATGAATATATGAGAGGATAAACCGCCTGTGATAAATACGGCCTCGGATTTGGTCAGCTTCCGGATATTGGTGCCACTGCTGGCAAAGCAAGCTTCGCCACTGTCTGCTACAGGTTTATTATTTTCGGGAATTGATTGCCAGGTTTTTCCACCGTCAAAGGTTCTTTGAATAAAAAAATGATTATTTATCGGATCCCCAATCACAATTCCACTCCTGTCATTCCAGAACTCCATAGCATCAAGAAATATTCCGGGAGTCTTATTTTCATAAACAGTTTGCCAGGTATTTCCGCCATCTGAAGTCCGGAGAATATAGGCAGGATCCGCTACACCCATTATGATTGCGGTATTTTTATCAAAAGCTTCTATGTCCCGGAAATCCGTTTTTTCAAATCCAGGTACTTTGACCCATTTCCAGGTGGCACCCCCATCAATGCTTCTGCCTACGGTACCCTTAGAGCCGCTTACCCACAAAACATTATTATTTACGACACTCAATCCTCTGAAAGAAATGGAGTCTTCATGAAGTATCTTAATAGATTGGGCTGAGGTGAGTGTGGAAATGAGCAGGCAGGCGAAGGCAAATAATAACTTATCCAAATTTGTATCTTTTATTTTTGATACAAATTTAACAGGTTAATCGATAAAAGAATGGGGAGATTATACCTTTAAATTTTAAATCTTTGAAGAAAGAAGACGTTTTAAAAAACCTCTCTTCTTACCTTGAGGATAAGTAGTTTCATTCTGATTCGGTTTTTTAGCGATAAAACTGGTAATCCCAAATTGTAGCACTGTTCCAAGAGCTTTCTTTAAGATACCCGCCGATTGGCCAACTATTAACTTCCTGGAAAAGTAACCTGCTCCCAGGCCAACTGCAACTTTTAATAGATTATGTTTTAGCGGGGTAGATTCCTGCACTTCGTGCAGGGTGTTCTTTAATATATTAGCAGGTTTTAAATCATTGAGGAGTACGCGGAAATCTGTTTTTATATCCTCCTCCTGGATAAATCTTTGTGCTTCTAATCTCTTAATGGCAATACCTAAATCAGCGGTATTTGCAATCCCTAATAATTTTTCCTTAGCTGTTTCTTCGTTCGACATGTGCTGTAAATTATACCTTTTTAATCAATAAAATCTTTGATAAACTTATTACTAATAGGGGTTTTGAGCAATTTGGTCCTGCTCAAAAACATAACAAGCCCGATGATAATATACACAACTGCCATAATTAAAAATCCTAAATAAGTGTGCCCAAGGGCATCTCCTATTACTAATGACAATGCTATGGTGATACATATAATGACCAATAAGAGCAGTATTGCTAAAATAACTCCTGAAATAACAGAGGATATAATTCCGGATACCTTACTAATAGCTCTTAACTTAAATAAGTCCAGCCTAGTATCTCCGTAATCTTTCAGTTTATAAAATAGTTCCTCCACATTCGTTGTCTTATTTTCCATTTTTTCTGTGTTTACCATCGGGCTTGTAAGTTACTTTTAAAATCTCCATGGGAGACTTATGAGTTAACCGGATTAGGGTTTCTAACATCGTTTTTCATTGCATTTGCTTTATCCTTTGCTTGATTAACCATGTCATTTCCCATGTCTTTTCCTTCAGCTACAAGGCTGCTTAATTTATCTTTTGCGGCATCGTATTTATCTGAAATGGTATCGGAAATATCACCATAAGTGCTTTTAACACTATCTGCCATATCAGATCCTTTTTCAGCTATTTTTCTTCTTGTTTCTGTTCCTTTATCCGGTGCGAATAAAATGCCTAATACAGCTCCTGCTGCTGCTCCTGCAAGTACACTTGCTAAAACTTTTCCTGATCCCATAGTTGTAAGATTTAATTATTTAAAAATGTTGTTACTCCCCTTCCTTTATAAAATATGCTGCCAAATAAGTTTTCGTCTCATCCGTTCTTCTGTAATTGCCTGCTACAAAAGGTTTTAAACATTTGCTGATTTTGTGAATAAGCTAGTTTTGTATTTATTTATATCTGGAAATGAGTAAATAATTGCCCACTGTGCGGAACAAATTTGGATGTAAAAGTACGCTCATTACATTAATTAAATAAGTTCCTTCGTTTGATAACTCACAATATTAAAACTGGCATAAAAATTTGATAGTGAGTTAAATAAAAATTTTCAATTATTAGGGTCATCTATTTTTAATATTCAAAATTTTTAACCGAAAGTTTAATTTATGAAAATAAATGGTTTAGCTCAAAAAAATAATTAAAAAAATCAAACCCATTCACCTCAATATTTTCCACCCGTTTAACCAAAAAAAAAATTTTAAATCATCGTTATGAAAAAATTAAACTCCGGAGTATTTTTCTCCCTCCTCTTAAGTATCAGTATGCTTTTTAGCAGTTGTGAGGCTATAGGCAGTATTTTTAAAGCCGGTATGTGGTTTGGAATTATAGGAATCGTTTTAGTGGTCGTAATTATTTTTTGGTTGATTGGTAAAGCAAGAAAGTAAGTAATATTGTGCCTTGCGATTGTGTAGTAACTGGTTGTATTAATTTCTCTTAAATGGTTAAAATTTTCTTTGACAAAATAGCTAATAGAACAAGGTTAGGTTTTCTTATAGCCTTTTTTCTGTTGATACTATCCTATTTTCTAACATTTATCTCTACTCAAAAAGTTATAAATCAGGCTAATAGAGTCAATCAAACAAACAAAATCATTCACGATCTTGATAAAGTTTTGATTTCTGTTATTCATGGAGAAGCAAGTTCACGTGGTTATTTTATAACACGGGATTCATCATTACTTCGGGAATATAAAATAAATACGGCCTTGGCGGATAGCACCATTGAGGATTTAAAACTAAAAGTGGCTGATAATGGGGAACAAGTTACCAACCTGAACCAACTAAATAATCTGTTACGGGAAAACGTTCTATGGATGAATGAATTTCAAGAAAATTATTCCTCTTCCTCCCTCGATAACCCATCGCTTATAAATGAATGGAAAAACAGGGTAAAAGCGTTAGAAAATGTTGAAAGTCAGATCGTTAAAATGCAATTGATAGAATCCAATATCTGGCAAACCCGGGGTAAAGAAGTTTCTGAATATACCAGGCTGATTAAAATGTTTAATACCATTTCTATTATATTGGCAATTCTGTTCACTCTATTTTCATTGATCGTTTATAATAAGGAAAATAAAGCTAAAAAAGAGGAAACAAACAAGGCAAGGGAATTCAGAAAACAACTGGAAACAAGAATTCAGGAATTAGCAGATCTGAATAAAGAATTAATTGATCTGAGAAGCCTTGAAAAATATGCTGCCACAGGACGGATAGCCCGCACAATTGCCCACGAGGTCAGGAACCCCTTAACAAATATTAATTTATCTATAGAACAATTAAAAACAGAAGTTCCCGAAACAGAAACGACTGAATTGTTTTTTAAAATGATCGTCAGGAATTCAGAAAGAATCAATAATCTTGTAAGCGATTTATTAAATTCCACTCGTGTAACAGAACTAAAATTCGCTGATGTAAATGTGAATGATATTGTAAACGAAAGCCTGGCTATGGCTTTAGATAGAATTGAGTTAAAACAAATTAAGGTTGTGAAAGATTTCGAGATGGATATGTGTACCATTCCTGTGGATGTGCAGAAAATTCAGCTAGCATTTCTAAATATCATTGTAAATGCCATTGAGGCAATGGAAAGCCAGGGAATTCTGACAATTAAAACCGCAAATGAAAAGGAAAAATGTGTTGTGCGAATCAGTGATAATGGAATAGGGATGAATAAAGCAGAAATGGATAAATTATTCGAGCCATATTTTACCACAAAAGAAAAGGGCAACGGCCTGGGACTTGCAAATTCTCAAAATATTATACTAGGTCATAATGGAACAATCTCCGCCATCAGCGAACCCGGCGTTGGAACGACATTTACGGTAATTTTGAAATTTTAAATGCGAAAAATTTCCTGGTATACAAATCAATTTTTAACCAGAAAATTTCGTTGTACCTGTAAGCACTTTAAATGATAGCTCCTAAAAAATGAATACACTACATATTGGATCACTTTACTTTAGATTCTATAAAATAACCTCATAGATTTTGAACATTTTTAAATTTATTTTTTTGGGCGGCGGTGATATTGTGCAGTAAAATTCAGAATAAATAATTCCTTCAATCACCACCAGAAAACAGATTGATTTTGTGGATTAAGATTGTCGTCAAAGGTCTATTTATATTTAATTTTCTGAAGTTCTTTAGGGTTATAGAAAAAAGAAAATTTCTCCCATTATATTTTGAAAATAAAAAAACCCTCATTTTTTAATGAGGGTTTAAAATGGAATTTCAAAAGACTATTACAAGTCCTGTATCCATTTGATGACATCTTCTTTTGTTTTTCCAAGCTTCTTCTGGATACGGCCGATGAATTCATCATCCTTACCTTCTTCGTAAGTTAAATCATCATCATTCAAATCTCCGTAAGATTGTTTCATCTTACCTTTTAATTCGTTCCAGTTTCCTTTGAGTTTTAATTTCCAATCGTCCATAGTTGTTGTTTTTAAATATTAAGTTGTTGAAAATACGGCTATGATTCCTGTTACATTAAGCCCTATTAATTACCTTCAACAGAATTGCGATTATAGCAATAACCAATAGGATATGAATAATTCCACCCGTATAGAAGCCTCCTAAAAAGCTAATGGCCCAGATGATAACAAGAATAACGGCAATAACATACAATAAGTTTCCCATTTTGATTGATTTTAAGTTTTAAAATAATTAGGTTTTCTATCCTTACATATACATAAAACTTTGCCACTTTTTTTTAATGGTTGTTTTAAGCATTAATACCCTATAATTCTATATATTTTTATATTGCATGTAGAAATAGAACCCCAAAATGTGCATGTAAATATTTAATGGTCTTAAAACAAGCGGAACACTTTTATTTGTGATAAAAGCGTTCCGATATATTGGAAGTTCTCAGGAAAAAAAGGCCAATGCATTGCTGCATCGGCCATTATATGTTTATACTTTAATGAAGTTTATTGTGAATCGAATTATCGACTCAGTTAATTCATTATTTCCAGGCCCCAATCTTTTCCTTTACTGATAGCGGGAACTCCTTCAGTGATCCATTTGGCAGGTTTATTTCCTTTTAATAACCAGTCAAAGAATTGTTGTTCGCGGATTTGAATATCCTTTTTGTTTTTTCTCTCCACCAGGTTGTGTGCTTCTCCATTATAATTGAGTAACCATACAGGTTTACCTAATCTTACCAGGCCTGTGAATAATTCAATTCCCTGGTACCATGGAACTGCCCCATCTGCATCATTTGCCATGATTACCATTGGTGTCTTTACTTTGGGTAAATGAAACAAGGGAGAATTTTCAATATACAATTCGGGTTTTTCCCAAAGAGTTGCTCCAATGCGGCTTTGTGTTTTTTCATATTGGAATTGGCGGTTCATGCCTGTCTGCCAGCGGATACCTCCGTAAGCGCTTGTCATATTAGCAACTGGTGCACCCGACCATGCGGCTTTAAACATGTCCGTCATAGTTACTAGCTGCGCCACCTGTATGCCACCCCAGCTCTGTCCCTGAATACCAATGTTTTTAGAATCGACCCATTTTTTACGGGCTAGGTCTTTCGCGGCACTGACGATATAATCATAAGCGCTTTTCGCAGGATGCCCAATGGTATATTCAATGTCCGGCGCAAATACGATATATCCCCGACTCACAAAGAAAGATATATTTAACCTGCTTGGAGTGGGAGAGGGTGCCTGGTACCTGTATAATCCATCTGATAATTTCTCGTAGAAATAGAGGATCATCGGGTACTTTTTGGTCGAGTCAAAGTTCTCCGGTTTGTATAATATACCGGTAGAAGATTTACCTGAAAAAGTCTTCCATTGGTAGAGTTCTGCAGTACCCCAATTGTAATTGTTTTGCTGCGCATTAATGGAAGAAAGTTTCTGTTCATCCTTACCTTGCGCATATATGTACAAATCAGGAGAATTTATATAACTTTCCTTCGTGTAGATGTAGGTGTAATCATCTTTAGCTTTGGAAGGAGAACCGATGTAATAAGGCTGGTTTTTAAATTCAGCCGGTACATCGGTCACCAGCATATCGTTGGTTAAATAATTGATTCCGTCCCTCTTCGTTTTATTATTAAAAACACTCAGTAAATTGATGTTCTTCGAATCAATGAATTTCTCCTCGTTATCCGTTTTTAAATAGCGGTAAGTGAGATTATTTTTTCGGCCTGTTCCATTTGTAATATTTTGAGGCGCCATCTTCCCCGCCGGATCTACTTTCCAGATATCATACCGATCATAGATCAATATAGATTCATCGCCATTCTGCCAGTCCATAATACCATACGGTGGTGCGTTAGAAGGTTGGTCGTGGTCTTCGGCATAAAGTTTTACATTTATTTTTCCGGTGATATTTTGTGTAAGGTTACCATCACTAGAGAAGTAATTATTGGAAGCATTGTCAAACCAAACAATATATTTTCCAGAAGGAGAAACATAAGATGGATAAATAACTCCATCCAGGTCTTTTTTGATCATTTTTTTTGTTCCGTCTTTCGCATTGATCCGGTAAATATCTTTCAGGGTATTCCCCGTCCATTGATTTTCTGTTCTTCGTCCAAAATCTGTAATGCCGACAAAGAAATCTCCGTCACCTTCACTTGTGGATACTACGGAAGGAATTTCTTTAGAGGCTAACTGAATGACATTGTTTTTATTCAAATCGTAAACTGCCAGGAAGTTTCTCTCCAGGTCTCTTTTTAACTGGATCAATTGAATAGGTTGAAGGTAGTCATCCTTATAGTGCCAAACATCTAGTTTTGCTAAATCCATATCAACTAAAGTCGTGTCCTTCGGTGCCTGGATAAGCGCTGTTCCAAACATCAGCCGCTGACCTGATTTACTAAAATTCAAACGGGCATTTTCACTCACGGTCATACCATTTTCGATACCTGGATTTTTATCGTTTACCAATGCTGTAGCACTATCCATACCTGCTTTATAATACCATAATTTATAAAATAATTGCAGTTCCTTTGGTTTGGAATCACGTTCTGCCGCAAACGCCACCTGCGTTCCATCGTCGGAAATGGTGAGTTGCTTAAAAGTGTTTCCTCCACGGCTCAAAGTATCGGTTCTGTTCTGATTAATATCAAATAAAAGCACATGCATTTTACTTAAAGAATCTTTTTCATTTCGCGCCTGTTCCAGGAGTAATTTCCCACCTTTTTTATTAAAATAATAATTGTTCACATTGGCGAAAACAATTTCTGTACCTGTAAGTAAGTTTCTTAAAATCAGAGGTGTACCATTATCTTTTCCGGTAGGTTCATCATCCGGAGCAGATGCAAACATATCGGAGAATTCATGTGCATCAACTTCTTCATCAACATCCCTGTTTCGTTTACTTTTTGAAAGTTTTTTATTGCTTTCTATAATGCTTTGCAAAGAATCAATTACGTGCTTAAGACTATCCGTGATTTTTGTATCTCCTTTTTTGGAAGAAGCCTTCGTAGTATCTGTTATTTTACCCCGATGGTATGCAACCCATCCAAAATTATCATCCGGAGTTTTGAAAGATTTTACGTTTTCCTTTTTCCAGATCTTGTCTGTTCCCAGTTCCAGGATACCTAAGGAATCTTTTGGCAGATCATCTGCTTTCTTCTTTTTTATTTTCGCTTCCCTGGTTTCTTTATAGAAAGGTTTTATTGAAAAGATGACATAGCGGCTATCCTCTGTAATGGTTGCATTCGATCCGCGGGGAATGACCAGTTTTGAATTTAGATCGGCGGATTGTACGACCAATTCATTATCGCCTTCCTGTACATCGATATTATAAACGACCCATTTTCCATTATTACTGATGGATTTTTTACCGATGGATTGCCATCCATCATACACGGAATGGTCTAAAGGTTTTTTCTGACTAAGTACTATTGAAAATACAAAGGAAAATATCATTGTAAAAAGAAATCTGCTCATATGCGTTACATTTAGGAATATTAAAAGTACCACTGTTTCGTCTTTAAATTAAACCGCTTGTATATTAAAATTGTTCTTTTATTTATTTACACATCCTTTTTATTTGGTTTGAACATTTTTACCACGAAAAAGATATTAAATTAGGAATTCCTTCGAAGCGAAACGGGATTAATTTTCTTCATTTTTCTGGCGAATAGTTGATGAAACGTCGAAAAATATTCGCTTCTTTTTTGCCGGAATGAACGCCCCAAATGAATTCACTAACTTTGGCCACTTTTAAAAAATAAATACATGAAACTGGAAGAAGCTATTTTAGAAAGAAGTGGGAATATTTGCGAATTGTGTAAATCGGATAGTTCGCTATCATTATACGAAGTGCCCGGAAACAGCGGGAAAGATGAGGCATCATGCATCATGATCTGTGAAAAATGCCTGGCGCAGATAGATAAGAAAGAAGAACTGGACAGTGAACATTGGGCAGTATTGTCCGAAACCATGTGGAGCGAAGTGCCTGGAGTACAAGTGGTCGCCTGGCGTATGTTGAATCGTCTCCGCTCCTTGAGCTGGGCTGCCGAAAGCCTTTATATGTTGTACCTTGATGAAACCAATTTAGAATGGGCAAAATCCACGCATGATCATGAAGACGATGGAAGTGTTCAATTGCATAAAGACAGTAATGGAGCCATCCTTCAAACCGGGGATACGATTGTGCTCACCCGTTCATTAGATGTGAAAGGTTCTACACTTAATGCAAAGATGGGAACGGTTGTAAAAAACATTCGCCTCGTGGACGACAATACAGAACAAATTGAAGGAAAAATAGAGGGTCAGACAATTGTGATACTGACAAAATATGTACGGAAGCAGGGGAAGTAAACCGGTAAACTGTTGAATGGTTTTATTGTCGATTGTTAAGGTTTTTTTCCTCAGAAATAAAAAAAAGACCGCAGCAGATTTTATTCCACTACGGTCTTTTTTTGTATGAAGTTTTTTTAGAAATACATTTAATTATGCACCGGTAAAAAAGCATACTTTTTTCCGTACTCCATCATTTGTTCGAAGAAGTTGGTAGGGTATTCAATTTTTACATCGGTTATTTTATCGCCATCCATAACAGGAACATATTTTGGCTGAATAAATCCTTTGTATGGTTTGATGTTTAAAGCATTGAATCTTTCCAGGACTTCTTTATGTAGTGCCTGATCCACTTTTACACCATAATTTTCAACCAGATTTTTACCTGCCGTATAATCTCCTTCAGACTTTATCCGCTGAATTTCGCGGAGCAACTCTCCAAACAATTGACGTAATTTATTATAGTCATTTATTTTAACGTAAGTTTTGCCATCTTTTTTTACAAACTGAACGACATTGTCCGCCTTTCCTTTCTCATACACCCACATGGCATTTAACTGTCGGTTACGCATATGCGCTTCTTCCAGGTTATTGCCTGGCTTAATGCGGGTAAGTTGTGTCATTAATCCATTCATCATGTAAGAATCGTATTCTGCTTTACCTGCATCAATAGAAGGCATTACCCCGATATCTACTAATTTCTGATCCAGCATATAATACAAGGCTACAAGATCCGCCCTTGCTTCTTCCAAAGTAGAAGCATACGTTTTTAATGTTTTATCGGTCGTTTCTACACCCGGATTTAGCTGTCCTGATGCATGTCCGATCGCTTCATGCATATCTGTATGCAGATCGGAGGTAATGTCTCCAAATTTTTTAATGCGGTCCTTTACTGAATCGTTTACGGCAAATTCATCGATCATTCCGCTGGTAGCACCATCCACATTATAAGAGTGTACAATGTTGCTGATGGAAACCGATTTAGATCCATGTTCTTTTCTGATCCAATCATTGTTTGGTAAGTTTATGCCAATGGGACCTGCCGGAGCAGTAGCACCTGCTTCCATCACAACTGTAATGGCTTTGGCAATAATTCCTTTTACATTTTTCTTTTTATGCTCCGGCATTAACGGCGAATTATCTTCAAACCATTGTGCTTCCTTTGCAATGGCTTCTATCCGTTTGGTTGCTTCCATGTCTTTGATAGAAACAACACTTTCAAAACTTGCCTTAATGCCTAATGGATCGTGGTAAACTTCTATAAATCCGTTTACTACATCTATACGGCTGTTCACATCATTTACCCAGGCAATGCTGTATTCATCAAACGTGTGCAGGTCGCCGGTCTTGTAAAATTGAGCCAATAAATTCAATGACTTCTTTTGTTGTGCATTTTCTGCTACTGTGCTGGCTTTTTCCAGCCAGTAAACGATTTTTTCTATGGCAGGTGAATACATGACACCGACCTTCCAGACTTTCTCCATTACCTGCCCGTTTTCTTTGACCACTTTACTGTTTAAACCCCACATCGGAGGATTTCCTTTACTGTCCATCTTTCCATAAAAATCTTCTACTTCTTTTTGTGTAACCCCTTCGTAGAAATTAACGGAAGATGCTTTTACATTATCAATACCAGCCTTCAAGTCTACCAGCTTGGGTTCTACTTTCGGATCATAAATGATGGGTTGAATACGAACTAAAAAACCATTAAAACTTTCTCCTTCATTTAATGGAAAGAGAGTTGAATCACTTGCCTTAGCTACAGTTGCAAAATATGCAGGAGTTACTTCCGGAAAGAATTTCTCATTTCCATAATGGTGATGGTTCCCGTTACTAAACCAAACTCTTCCACAATATTCTTCAAATTTTTTCCAGTCAGGTGAACTTTTATCGCCGGAGTAGGAACCATAAATTGCTTCAATTGTTTTACGGATGCTAAGTCCATTCTTACTGTTCTGATCATAAAAAATATCCCTGCCCGCAAGAGCCGCTTCGGATAAATAGTAAGCTAATTGTTTTTGCTGAAGGGTTAATTGATTAAAACCCGGAACCTGGTATCTTAAAATTTTAAGATCGGCAAAGGATTGAGCCGTCACCTGGAAATCAGGATCGTACCCATCAGTGGCTGTTGTGTCTATCACGATCTCTTCTTTTTTGGTATCACTACCAGAATTGCAGGAAAAAGCGACGGCACCAATGAGAATTGATGCAAACAGCGTTTTTGATTTAGATATCATAATTGTTTTTTAGAACTTTTAAAGAGTATAAAAATAAGACATTGATAAAGAATGTACACTATAAAATAAACAGGCGGTAAATGCAGCTGATTTAATTTCAGAAGGCTAACGGATCTTGGATAGATTGTTGGATTTCACCGCAGGATACTTTATCATTTTATGGTACCATTGATAAATAACTCCATGAAATTCCTTACACAAAATAATCCCTGTACAGGGAAAGGACAGGATATCTGACGTCCAAATTACTTTACTCTATACAAGGATTATTCATTACCGGCAGCATTCGGTAGTTTAAAATATCTTCTTGAAAAACGCCTTCATGTCTTCCCAGCTTGCTTTGTCTGCTGCTTCATTGTAGGCTATGGGCATATTGAATTTTTTACCTACTTCGGTTGCATTCGGATTTGAAAAGGCATGTGTCGCATCTGCATATTCTTTGAACGTATAGTCCACGCCGGCAGAATCCATTTCCTTTTTAAATTGAGCAACATGGGGATTTTCAAAATTATCAGCAGCACCGTGGCAAACAAGAATTTTGGCTTTGATTTTATTCTTGTCCGGTGTTACTCCCTGCAGACCTCCGTGAAAACTAACGACTCCTTTCAGGTCAATTCCCAGTTTTGCCGCGTTCAGAACTACCGCTCCCCCAAAGCAATAACCAATGGCTCCCATCTTTGTGGAATCTACCTGTGGATAGGTTTTAAATTTAGTGAGGGCAGCATCTAAAATATCCCTGGTCTGGCTTGGGTCATTGTAATATGCTGAGGCAAGTTTTCCTGCTTCCTCCGGATTTTCTCCTTGTTTTCCGTCTCCATACACGTCCAAAGCCATTGCCGCATAGCCTAATTCTGCCAATTGTTTTGCACGACTGCGGGTATAATCATTTAATCCCCACCATTCAGGAACAACCAAAATTCCCGGTCTTGTTCCTTTGATGCTTTCATCGTACGTCACGTAAGCATCATAGGTTTTACCATTCGATTCATACGTTGTTTTTTCTTCGATAATGTTTGAGGCAACTTTATCGGGAGCACTTGTATTTTTTTCACTCTCCTCGTTGCTGTTGCAGGAGGCTGCCGCCAAAGACATAAATATTAAAACCATGGGAATTATTTTAAAATGCATAAAAATTGATTGATGTTAATATAATTAAATTGTTGTTAGAGAATTTAATGAGGAATGACCCTGAAGCTGTGAGCTTATGCAGTAACTACAAACCACAAACCACGAGTTTCAAACTTATCACAGCCTTTTAATCTTAATATTCTTATACCACACATCATCACCATGATCCTGTAAAGCTATTTTTCCACTCTTGTATTTTCCGAAGCCCGGCATGTCCTTAAACTTACTAATGGCAACCATTTCATTCCAGTTTTGGTCCCAGATTTTTGTCGATAAAGTATGTTCGCCGTTTAAGTAAAAATCAAGTTGTCCATTAAAGGATTTTATTTCAACCTGGTTCCATTCACCTAAAGGCTTTTCTGCTTCTTTGGCTGCAAGTAAATCATACAAATCACCTGTCCGGTGAGTATATAATTTTGCATCAGGGTGACCTAAACGTGTAGGCGTACCGTTATCCAGAACCTGCATTTCCAGGCCGGTTTGGTAGGTTGCGCCATATTTTGAAGGATCTTCATTGATGTAAAAAATGATACCGCTATTGCCTTTTTCACTAATCTTCCAATCCATCTTTAAATGGAAATTGCTGTATTCATTATCTGTGACCAAATCGCCACTTTCTTCTTTAGCCAGATTGCTTTTATTCTTTGAATTTAAATGAAGCGCCCCTTCGTTGATAACCCAGACTTTCCCGGCTGTCTTTTGTCCATAGGAGTGCCAGCCTTTTGACGACTGACCATCAAAGAGTAATTGCCAGCCATCATCTGTTTCGGCTTTACTTAATTTATTTTCATTTTTATTCATGGTGGTTGATTTTGAAGTATTGCATCCAACAGCAAAAAGGATAATAAGAATCCAGCTTAAGTTTTTGATCATGATTTCTATTTAGCAATTTAAATTAATTATTATTTTTCATACTTATGAAATTCGAGGAATTTTTTTTCGAATGTTTCCTTGTTTCATACTCCACTTATCAGTGGAAAATTACTTATTTTAATCCCAATATTTTTTTATTCAATTCATCGTCCTTCACTGTGGCTGCAAAATCATCGAATGCCTTATCTGTAACCTTTATAATATTTTTCCGGATGAATTCGGCTCCTTCTCTTGCGCCATCTTCCTGGTTTTTTAGGCAACATTCCCACTCCATGACAGCCCAGCCATCGTATCCATACTCTGCCAGTTTACTGAAAATTCGTTTAAAATCTACTTGTCCGTCTCCCGGTGATCGATAACGTCCGGCTCTTTTCAACCAGGGTTGATATCCGCCAAAAGTTCCTTGTTTTCCCGTTGCATTAAATTCTGCATCCTTTACATGAAATGCTTTGATGCGCTCATGATAAAAATCAATGTATTGGATATAATCAAGGCATTGCAATACAAAATGAGATGGGTCATATAGAATACAGGCTCTTGGATGATTATTCACTTCTTTCAAAAACATTTCATAGGTTTCCCCATCAAACAAATCTTCCCCCGGATGGATTTCATAGCATACATCCACGCCACATTTATCAAATTCATTTAAAATCGGAAGCCATCTTTTTCCAAGTTCTTTAAACCCTTCTTCTACCAACCCCTGCGGACGTTGCGGCCAGGGATGAAAGGTATGCCAAAGTAAAGAACCGCTGAAAGTAGCATGTGCATTTAGTCCTAAGTTTTCAGAAGCCTTCGCCGCATATTTTAATTGCTGAACGGCCCATTTGGTTCTTTCCGCAGGATTATTGCGATATTGCTCCGGGGCAAATCCATCAAATAAAATATCATAGGCAGGATTTACGGCTACCAATTGTCCCTGGAGATGCGTGGAAAGTTCAGTAATTTCCAAACCAAATTCATTGATGCGTCCTTTCAACTCGTCTGCATAGTTTTTACTTTCCGCTGCTCTTTGAAGATCAATAAACCGCTCATCTAAAGTTGGGATTTGAAGGCCGGTAAAACCTAATCCTTTTGCCCATTTGCAAATATTCTCCAACGAATTAAAGGGTGCTTCATCACTGATAAACTGGGCTAAAAAAACACCGGGTCCTTTTACTGTTTTCATATTTTTTTACTTGAGTATTTTTTTTATTTTAGTTTACTGAACAGTTCTCTTTCTTTTATTTAAATCTTAAATGGAGTCCATTTTTCTGTCGATTTTCCGGAAGCGACCACATTTTCAATAAAAGCCATTCCCCTTACACCATCTTCCGCGCCGGGGAAATCCAGCATTTCAGGTGTGGGCTTTTTGCCCTCTATTTTTGCTAAAAGAGTTAAACCAAAGTTGCGGTAAATATTTGCAAAGGCCTCAATATATCCTTCCGGATGACCGCCTGGAGTACGGCAATTGTGTGTGGCAAAACTGCTGAGCGAATTGTTGCCGGCGCCGGCTCTTAAAATTTCTGTCGGTTTATGAAGCCATTTCGCTAATAATGTATTAGGTTCCTGTTGTTGCCATTCCAATCCACCTTTCTCTCCATAGATTTTTATACGTAAATTATTTTCTTCTCCGGCGGCAATTTGCGTTGCTGTTAGAGTACCCGCGACATCATTTTCAAACTTTAATAATACATTCCCGTCATCGTCCAATCTTCTACCCGGAACGACTATGTTTAAATCTGCGCATAAAGCGGTTATTTTCAACCCGGATATATATTCTGCTAAATGTGCTGCATGTGTACCGATGTCTCCCATTGCGCCGGCAATTCCGGATCTTTTCGGATCAGTACGCCATTCTGCCTGGGCGTTTCCTTCCTTTTCGGAGGGTTCCGAAAGCCAGCCCTGGATATATTCGACCATTATTTTTCTGATTTTTCCTAAATCTCCGTTTGCCACCATTTGCCTGGCTTGTTTTACCATTGGATAGCCGGAATAAGTATGCGTCAGGCAAAGGAGTAAACCGGTCTCTTCTACTTTTTGTTGTAATTTTTTTGCTTCTTCCAGAGTCAGGGTCATTGGTTTTTCAATGATCACATGAAATCCGTTTTCAAGAGCCATCATAGCCGGTGCAAAATGCGCATGGTTTGGCGTTACAATGGTTACAAAATCCATTTTTTCATCCGTCGGTAACTGGCTTTCCTTTTCAAACATAACTTTATAAGAAGGATAGATCCTGTTTTGTGGAAGAAATAAGTCACTTCCTGATTGTTGAGATGTTTCCGGGTTACTGCTAAAACTTCCGCAGCTAAGCTCTATAAGGCCATCCATATTTGCCGCCATGCGGTGAATTGAACCGATGAAGGCGCCTTTTCCGCCACCGATCATTCCCATTCTCAATTTTCTCATTCTAAATTATATTTTAATGGTTAAGTTTTTAAATAAAAAACGTAGTACATGCTGAAAAAAAATATTTTAAATTTTGTATATCTTGTTTTAAAATTAGTACATTTAAATTTCTTAATTTTTTTGTTAAAAAAATTCGTGCTTATTAATGGATTATAAACTCAGTTTTTTTGAATGATGGTTCGGCTCTTATTTTCTAATATTCTAATTGCAGATAAATTCCTGCAATATGCTACTAAAGACTAAATGATTTTTATGAAACTTACTACCAGGATGCAACTTTCATTCATGATGTTTTTGACATTTTTAATATGGGGGGGATGGTTTGTGACCCTGGGCAATTATTTGTTCAATAATCTTGGCGCAAGTGGTGGCGAAACTGCCAGGGCCTTTTCTACTCAATCCTGGGGAGCTATCATCGCTCCTTTCATTATAGGTCTCATCGCAGATAGGTATTTCAACGCGGAACGGATTCTTGGCGTACTTCACCTTGTGGGTGCCGTGCTGATGTATCAAATGTACCTGGCTACAGATATGAGTAATTTTTATCCTTACGTACTTGGCTACATGATTTTGTTTATGCCTTCCCTGGCATTGATCAATTCCATTTCTTTTAACCAGATGAAAAATCCTGAAAAACAATTTCCTCCCATCCGGGTTTGGGGAACAATTGGCTGGATAGTAGCCGGCCTCTTAATAAGTTTTATTTTTATGTGGGACTCTGCTGGAAATGTAAAAGAAGGGATGCTGAAAAATACATTTTTATTTGCAGGTATTGCCTCTCTCGTTTTGGGATTATATAGTTTTACCCTGCCCAAAACTCCTCCGAAAGTTGAAAGAGGTAAGAAAGTGAAAGTATCTGAAATGTTGGGTCTGGATGCTTTAAAATTATTAAAGGATAAAAACTTTCTTTTGTTTTTTATCGCTTCTATCCTTATATGTATTCCGCTTGCCTTTTATTATCAGAATGCGAATCCTTTTCTATCTGCAATCGGTATGAAAAATCCGACGGGAATGATGACGATCGGCCAAATGTCGGAGGCTTTATTTCTATTATTATTACCTCTTTTCTTTAAACGATTCGGTTTTAAAAAGACAATCCTGATCGGTATGTTTGCCTGGGCTGCCCGGTATGCATTATTCGCCTATGGCAATGCAGATGAATTAACCTGGATGCTCATCGTCGGCATAGCACTTCATGGGATTTGCTATGATTTCTTTTTTGTGGCCGGACAGATCTATACAAATTCAAAAGCCGGGGAAAAATATAAAAGTTCAGCGCAGGGATTGATCACGCTGGCTACGTATGGTGTAGGTATGCTGATAGGTTTTGAAATAGCTGGTATAATCACGGATACCTATAAAACGGAAGCAGGTGGCATTAATTGGGAAATGACCTGGATTATTCCGGCGGGAATAGCCCTGGCTGTTTTTATATTATTTGCTATTTTCTTTAATGATAAAAATGAAAAACCGGTTACTCAAGTAAAAGATAATTAGAAATGGAAATAAAACATTCCCGAAGAAAATTAATTAAAGCGATGGCTCTTGGTACAACCGCTGCGATGGCAGCACCGGCGATAACTTTTGCGAAACAATTTGAAGCAGAGCCGGATTTAAAACTGAAAGGAAATATTAATCATTCTGTTTGTCAATGGACATATAGTTTTATGCCTTTGGAAGAATTGTGTAAAACTGTAAAGGATATCGGTTTTAACGCCATAGATCTTATAGGACCAAAAGACTGGCCGATGCTACAGAAATATGGTATTTACAGTTCGATGTGTTATACCGCCGGAGAAAATAGTTTGACGAAAGGCTTTAATGATCCTTCCCAACATGACAGACTCATTAAAGATTTCCTGGAAGTAATTCCCTTAATGAAAAAGGCAGGTTATAAAAGCGTCATTTGTTTTAGTGGTAACCGTAATGGTATGGATGATGAAACGGGTATGAAAAACTGCGCTGCAGGATTAAAGAAGATTATACCCCTGGCGGAAAAAAATGGAATTACATTAATCATGGAACTTCTGAACAGCAAGGTAGATCACAAAGATTATATGTGCGATCATACAAACTGGGGTGTAGGTTTATGTAAAATGGTTGGATCAGATAATTTCAAATTATTGTACGATATTTATCATATGCAAATAGATGAGGGGGATGTCATCAGAACCATCCGGGATAACAAGCAATATATCGGGCATTTTCATACAGGAGGCGTGCCGGGAAGAAATGAAATTAACGATAAACAGGAACTTTTTTATCCCGCTATTATGCGTGCTATTGTAGATACAGGTTTTAAAGGATACGTAGCACAGGAATTTATTCCAAAGGCAGCAGATAAAGTTGCTTCTTTAAAAGAAGCGATCCGCATTTGCGATGTTTAAACAAGACAATTTTCAAGGAATTGGGGGGAGGAAAATCAATTATTTTATATATAAATCTTTCTTATCGGTGGTTAATTAACCTCAAAATAAAATTTACAAACTTATGGCAGACAACACATATGATGCAATTGTGATCGGGTCCGGAATCTCGGGCGGATGGGCAGCAAAAGAATTGACAGAGAAAGGTCTTAAGACGATTATGCTTGAACGGGGAAAAGATGTTGTGCATAAAAAAGATTACGTAAATGCGACAAAAGGAAGTTGGGAATTTCCACATAGAGGTGGAAGGACCCAGAAAATGATTGAGGATTATCCTGTATTAAAAAGAGATTATCCTCTGAATGAAATAAACCTGGACTGGTGGGCAAATGATAAGGATTCTCCCTATACAGAGACGCAACGTTTTGATTGGTTCAGAGGTTATCATGTAGGCGGAAGATCCTTGCTTTGGGGACGTCAAACATATCGCTGGAGCGATCACGATTTTACCGAGAATGCAAGAGATGGAGTGGCAATAGATTGGCCGGTGCGTTATAAGGATATAGAAGATTGGTATACCTATGTAGAAAAGTTTGCCGGCATAAGCGGGTCGGTTGAAAATTTACCACATCTGCCGGATAGTTATTTCCAGCCAGCCATGGATATGAATTGTGTAGAAAAAGATGTAGCCAAAAGAATTAAGCAACATTTTGAAAATAAGCGCAGCATGATTATTGGCCGGGTAGCAAATATTACGCAACCGATTCAAGACAGGGTGAATTGCCAGTATAGAAATAAATGCTGGTTGGGTTGTCCTTTCGGTGGTTATTTCAGTACGCAATCTTCCACCTTACCCGCTGCTATGGCAACAGGCAATTTAACCGTTAGGCCATGGTCCATCGTGACCAGGATTATATACGATAAGGATACAAAAAAAGCAACCGGGGTGGAGGTGTTGGATGCCGAAACAAATCAAACCATGCAGTATTTTGCCAAGGTTATCTTTTTAAATGCTTCTACCTTTAACAGCGCCAGGATACTCATGAATTCTGCGACAGATATCTGGCCGGAAGGTTTGGGTAGCAGCAGTGGTGAATTAGGGCACAATATAATGGATCATCATCTTGGAGTAGGTGCGTCAGGTATGGTAGATGGTTATGAGGATAAATACTATTACGGGAAAAGGCCTAATGGCATATATATACCAAGATTCCGAAACATCTTCGGGGATAAACGCGATTACCTGCGTGGTTTTGGCTATCAGGGAAGTGCCAGCAGACAGGGTTGGAGCCGTGAAATAGCCGAAATGAATATCGGCGGTGATTTTAAAGATGCTTTGGGAGAACCAGGTCCCTGGACGATGGGAATTGGTGGTTTTGGAGAAATATTACCTTACCACGAAAATAAAATGACTATTAATAAAAATAAAAAGGATAAGTGGGGTATCAACGTCATTGATTTTGATGCAGGATTAAAAGACAATGAGAAGAAGATGCGCATCGATATGCAAAATGATGCGGTTGAAATGTTGGAAGCAGCGGGAGTAAAGAATGTTAAAGGCTGGGACGGAGATGGTACTATTGGAAGAGGTATTCACGAAATGGGAACTGCCAGAATGGGCCTTGACCCTAAAACCTCTGTTTTGAATAAATGGAACCAGGTGTGGGATGCACAGAATGTATTTGTAACGGATGGCTCCTTTATGACCTCAGCGGCATGTGTAAATCCTTCGTTGAGTTATATGGCCTTTACTGCAAGGGCTGTAGACTATGCAGTAAAGGAATTGAAGAAGCAGAATTTGTAGGTGTTAGGTGTCAGGTATCAGGTGGTAGGTATCAGGTGTCAGGTATCAGGATGTAGGTATTAGGTTGTGGGCAGGAGGCGGAGAATTCCGGTCGGGACGCTTGGCTTTCAGCGGCCTGAACGATTGGCTTCCGGGATCACAGCTTGACTGGAGAATTCGTGTGTTATTTTTTTGCGACTTATATAGAATTTATTGGAAATCAAAATTTATTACATCAAAATCATTTTATGGACGATAAAAATGAAACCAAATCGGAACTTTTTTCAAGAAGAAAATTCCTGCTCAATTCCGGGATCACCGCTGCCGGATTTATGATTCTTCCAAGGCATGTCCTGGGAGGAAAAGGTTTTCTTGCGCCAAGTGACCGGCTTGTTATTGCAGGAATTGGTGTAGGTGGGAAAGGACAAAGCGACATTGCCAATTTCTATAAAAGCGGAAAGGCAGATATCGGATTTTTATGTGACGTAGACACAAGAATGGCTGCTACCTCCGTAAAGAATTTCCCCAAAGCTAAATTTTATAAAGATTGGCGGGAAATGTTTGATAAAGAATCCAAAAATTTTGATGCGGTTTCCGTTTCCACTCCAGATCATAACCATGCTGCTGCAACCCTTGCTGCCATGCAATTAGGAAAACATGTGTATGTTCAAAAACCATTAACGCACGATGTGCATGAAGCACGTGTACTAACGGAGGCAGCTAAACGATATAAGGTAGTGACTCAAATGGGTAATCAAGGTGCTTCTGGCGATGGAGTAAGACAATTGATGGAATGGTATAATGCAGGTATTATTGGAGATGTGCACACGGTGTATTGTTGGACCGACCGGCCCGTATGGCCACAAGGCATTCCCTGGCCATCTACACCTGCTTCGGTACCGGCTGAGTTGGATTGGGACCTTTGGTTGGGAACCGCACCCTATAAAGGATACATTGAAAAATTAGTACCCTTTAACTGGCGCGGCTGGTGGGATTATGGAACAGGAGCTTTGGGTGATATGGGGTGTCATATTGTAGAACCAGCTTTCAGAGTGCTTGACCTGGGCTATATTAACTCGGTACAGGCAAGTGTAGGAAGTGTATATGTTGATGAATTTAAAAGAGGTTATTTCCCTGAAAGTTGTCCTCCCTCAAGTCATGTGACTATGAAATTCCCTAAAACACCTAAAACAAAAGGTGGGGTAGAAGTGCATTGGATGGATGGCGGAATACAACCTGAAAGACCGGCCGAATTGGGTGCAAATGAATTGTTTGGAGATGGAGGGAACGGCACCTTATTCATAGGAACAAAAGGTAAGATGATGTGTGGCACTTATGGAGCAAATCCTCAACTGTTGCCTATTTCAAAAACGGCCGAAGTAAAAGTTCCTCAAACATTCAAACGGGTGTTTGGTGGGGCAGATGGTCATTACGCGCAATGGGTGGAAGCAGCAATTGCCGGCTATGGTAAAAAAGAACTGAGTTCACCTTTTGAAATTGCCGGTCCTCTCACAGAATCATTGATGATGGCCAATCTTGCGATCAGGGCAAATGATATCCGTGAAGCCCGGGCCGATGGAAAGGGCTTTACTTACCCTGGGCGTTACATTGAATTATTATGGGATAACGATAAAATGAAAGTGACCAATTTTGATCCGGTAAATCAATTTGTAAAACGGGATTATCGTGAAGGATATACTTTAAATTTTAAAAAATAAAATTATGGAAAGAAGAGAAGCCGTAAAATATATATCCCTTTTATTGGGAGGGACAATCATAGGTGGAAGCGCAATATTGTCAGGATGTAAAACGAAAACGGGCGTTACACTTGATTTTACTACCGACCAAGTCGCCTGGTTAAATGAAGTGGCGAATACAATTTTACCTGATACTAAAACACCTGGAGCTAAAGCGGCGAAGGTGGGAGAGTTTATGAAGGTGATGGTCAATGATTGTTACGAAAAGAAAGACCAGGATACTTTCAAAGAAGGCTTTAAAAAACTGGATGATTTTTCCGAAAAAACATTTGATCAATCATTTTTAAAATTGTCTCCTGAACAACGGCATGAACTTTTAGTAAACCTGGATAAAGAACAGAAGGAATACATGGCAGCAAAGAAGCCGGAAGATCCCGGTCATTATTTCAGAATGATGAAGGAGTTAACTCTTTTGGGATACTTCACGTCTGAAATAGGATGCAAAGAAGCACGCAATTACGTTGAAAGGCCCGGAAGATATGAGGCCTGTATTGATTATAAAAAGGGAGATAAAGCATTCGCCTAAAAACATATACCATGATAATAAAAAGAAGAGATTTTTTAAAAACAGCTTCCATTGGAGTGGGCGTTGTCGCAGTTTCCGGAGGACTTATGTCCTGTTTTTCATCAAGAGAAACATCAGGCACACTGAAACAGTTTGGCCTGCAATTATATACCTTAAGAGATGTAATTGGGGCGGATCCAAAGGGTGTTTTAAAGCAGGTAGCCGCTATGGGTTATAAGCAGATAGAAAGCTATGAGGGTGCAAAAGGAATGTTTTGGGGAATGAAAAATACTGAGTTTAAAAAATATATGGATGACCTGGGAATGACGATCGTGTCCAGTCATTGCTCTTTGGATAAAGACTTTGAAAGAAAGGCGAATGAAGCAGGAGAAATAGGCATGTCCTATTTAATTGATCCGTGGATCGGGCCTCAAAAAGAAATGGATGTATTCAGAAAGAAGGCCGCAGAATTTAATAGGGCCGGGGAAATTTGTAAGAAGGTAGGAATGAGGTATGGTTATCACAATCATGCCTATTCGTTTGAGCCATTAAAGGGCGAATTACCACAAGATGTGCTAATGCAAAATACTGATCCCGCTCTGGTGGATTTTGAAATGGATATTTATTGGGTATACACCGCGGGGGCCGATCCTATAAAATGGCTGGAGAAATATCCCAATCGATTCCGCTTATGTCATATAAAAGACAGGCAGAAAAATGCCCCTTATGATAAAGAAAACCATTCTGTCGTGGCCGGACAGGGCGAGATTGATTTTGGTAAAATCTTAAAAGTTGCAAAGAAACAAGGGATGAAATATTATATCGTGGAACAAGAGGCCTATGAAAATACGACGCCGATGAAGGCTGCAGAAGGCAATGCTCAATATATGAAGAAGTTGGTGGTTTGATTAGGTGTCAGACTTTAGGTATCAGGATATAGTAATAGTTGTTGCGGGTTAACTGTTGGGTAGGGACAGGTCGCGACCTGTCCTGCATGAATATTTTTTTTAAAATTTTTCTAAAAATCAAGGATTAGTTTTCCACGGCTATAAACGACAAACTATAAACTTCCGTCCACCACCTGAATATTTGTAACAGCAGTATTTTTTATATCCAGTTCTTCCTGCATTCTCTTAATGTTCAAATTCAAGTCCTGGCGAAGTTGAAAAACTGTTGCAAGAGGTAAAGCGATATCACTATAATAAATGGTCGTAATTATTGCACTGTCTTTCGTAATTTCCTGGAGATAAACCAAAACGTTTTCTGCATTTTTCTCTTTTAGAGTAATGGCTTTAATTTCTTCAACTGCTTTTGATATATTTTCCGCTGAAGTATTAGCAGATAAAACAGTTTTTAATTCATTTTTAACCAGGTTTCGCTTACTTAAGTTATCCAGCATATTATCGACCATCTGCTTATTCGGAACTGTTACCAGCGTACTATCAAAGGTGCGTATACGTGTACTTCTAAGACCTATCTTTTCTACAGAGCCTGTAAACTCTTTTATTTTTACGACTTCCCCTGTTTCAAAAGGTTTGTCAAAAAAGATAACAAAAGAAGCGATCAGATTCTCGATGCTTTCCCTGGCAGCTAATGCCACGGCAGCTCCCACAATACTTAAACCTGTCAGTAGATTTCCAATGTCCACAGAAAATGAAAAGCGAAGGATAAAGGCTATTCCAAAAATGATGAGCACTACCCGGATAAAATCCCTGAAAAAGAAAAGTAATTGATGTTCAGATCGTGCACTAAGGGTAGATTTACTTTTGATATTCAGGATGATGAAATCCATAAAGCGAAGAGCAAGAGAAATAATGCTGATAATGAATACAGCAGCGGCTATAGATTTTATTGCCTCCTTTGTTGTCACTTTGAAAATGGAGAAATCAAGGGCTTGTGGAAAATTTAGTGAACCAAAAGCAAAAATGATCACCAGAACCAGGAAAATCTTTTCAATCGGTCCTAAAATAATCTCATCAAATTTTTCTTTGGTGAGTCCTCTCCACTGGGTTCTTCCCATTTTAAATACAAGGGCAGTCACATATTTTGAAAAAAATCTCCTGATCAAAAGAGCCAATAAGATAACGATGGTAACAATAATATAACTGCGGATGGTGTTCTCTAAAAATATTTGGTCTAAGAAATTCATACGTGCAATTTATTAAAAGGGAATGGATTGAAAAAAATGATCTGTTTAAACGGGCGGGATTTGACAATCATTTAGGGAAGTGAATAGATCCCTAATTTTTGGTCTTTTAGAATATACAATTTATGATTGCTTACTTTGATAGAGGTATTGTTTCTGAGGTTTACCGGTAGGGGATATTCATCCGCTTGCGGCAGGGGAGAAGTATATTTATAGATCTTTTCGGCATCAAATCCATAAATGGATTTTCCAATAACAGCAAAATCGGACCAGCCCGGAAAAGGTAACTTCTTTTTGAAACTTCCATAATAATCGAAAATATACAATCCAAATTCCGGATCGTATAAATAAACAAAACCATCATAGTCGATTATCCTTTTAGGTGTTGGCACAACATCAAAAAGATTTCGAAAGTCTGTCGTTTCAGATAGGACATTTCCTGAATCATCTATTTTTTTTAATTTATTTTCCTGCTCATCATATACCCAAATATTATTGTCGTAAGAATTGGTGATTGCTTCCGATCGGAGAATATTTTTATTTCGAAGATTTATACTGCCGGTGATATTGAGGTATTTATCAAGAATAACGATAATCGAAAAGTTTTTATAAAAAAGCAATGTTTTCCAGGGATTTTGGGCGACCACATAGCTTAATTTTCCATATTTAGTCACCTGATTAAATACACCGACGGAATCTCCCGTTTCATCCAGTTTTTTAAGTTGATTATCAGTACTGATGATATAAAGCTCGCCTAAATTTCCAACCGCAAAGGAAGATATAGGATAATTAATTGACGGCAACACATTTAAAAGTGAGTCAGTTTGTGCATCTGCCTTTGTTTGAAGACCCAACGTAAAAAATACGAGGACGCAGTAATTGATACAGATTTGCCTCATGATGGATAATATTTCAAGGTTAAATTCTCCCCGTCAAATTCTCCATAACTGAAGTACTTTATCCAATCTCCTAAATTTACGTAAAGGCTGTCCCCGGGTAATTTGAATTCTATCGGCAAATGCCGGTGACCAAAAACAAAATAATCAATGTGCTGCTTTTCTAATTCCTTTTTGGCAAAAGAAATCAGCCATTCGCCATCCTCACCCAGGAAATGCTCATCGCCACTGCCGGTTGCCGCCCTGCTTTTTCGACTGAAATATTCTGCCAGTCCTATTCCAACAGAAGGATGGAGCATTCCAAAAAATGCTTTTGCAAACCGATTTCTAAAAACCTTTTTCAGGAATTTATATTTCAGATCACCAGGTCCTAATCCATCACCATGGCCTATTATAAATTTCTTGCCGTTGAATTCAAACTCTTTGTGCTCGTGATATACCTGTATGTTCAGTTCCTTTTCAAAATATCCATTCATCCACATATCATGATTTCCGACAAAAAAATGCATGATAATACCACTATCCGTCAATTCTGCTAATTTTCCCAATATGCGTACATACCCTTTTGGAACAACCTTTTTATATTCATACCAAAAGTCGAACATATCACCCAATACAAAAATGACGGCTGCATCATTCTTTATTTGATCGAGGAATTTAATAATTCTTTTTTCCCGTTTCAGGCTTGCTTCATGATCCGGAGCACCTAAGTGAAAATCGGAAAGGAAGTATATTTTTTTATCCGGAGGGATTTGCATGATAAATGAAAATTAACCGATTTTACTGTAAGGGAAGTCGTTTTTATACCTCATGTAGAATAATAAAATAATTATTTTTTTAAAGAGAAAACTGTCTATCTATTAAAAATACATAAACTTCTTTAGGACCATGGATCCCAATAACCAATGTTTTTTCAATATCTGCTGTCCGGCTTGGGCCGGCTGCAAATGTTATGGAAGAAGGGAGTTTATTGCCAAAATTCTCTTTCATTAAGTTGAGGGCATCACGGGTATCAAATACGAGCTGATCTGTATAGGCGATACAAATATGTACCGGCGCATATACACTGGCTGTGCGTCCATTATCCTGTGCGCTGCTGAGAAGCAGTGCCCCGGTTCTTGCTACTAAATAATGGCAGGATGTAATAGCCGCATCGCAATTGTGCAGATCTTCAGTATCAAGGGAGTGGTCGAAAAAAGAGACTAATTCTTTTTCCCTGGAATAAATTTTTGTCCATTTTTGTTGTGCGAATAATATTTTTAATTGATTTTTTGCATCTTTTTCACCCAAACAAAAAGCAAATTTCCCCGAAAGCTTAATAAATTCCTCTGCGAATAACATTTCCAATTCCTTATCGGGAGGTGGAAAAACCCCCTTACTGCCTTCACTTTTTGGAAAAGGCAAAGGCACTGGATTACTCAGTGCCTCTCTTATTTTTTTTAAAATTTTTTCTTTGGAAGAAGAAACTTTCATGGTCAATTATGTTTAATCATTTTTCGTGTCTGAATCAACAGATTCTGATTCTATTGTATCAATTTTCACACCCTCAAATGAATCAAGGCTTCCTGGCATTAGATTTTCTACCAATCCTTCTTTTGGATTATCGATAAAGTCAAGAGCCTTCTTCTCACCAAACGGACGTTTACCAATCAGTAACTCTACATCATTTTTGAACAGGACTTCTTTTTTCAATAATTCCTGAGCCAATATTTCTACCTCATGTTTCTTTTCTGTCAGTAATGCTTTTGTTCTTACATAAGCTTCTTCAATCAGGTTGCGTACTTCTTCATCAATCATTTTTCCTGTTTCCTCACTAAAAGGCTTTTGGAAAGTATTCTCCTGGGATGGATCATGATAGCTCACATTACCAACTTTTTCATTCATTCCATAAACAGCTACCATGGAGTAAGCCATCTTGGTTATTTGCTGAAGATCGTTGCTGGCTCCGGTAGATATTTTTCCGAAGAAGATTTGTTCCGCGGCTCTTCCGCCTAATGTCATACAAATCTGATCCATCAATTGGTCCGTATTATAAAGATATTGCTCCTTAGGAGTGTATTGTGCATATCCCAATGCTGCTGTACCTCTTGGTACAATGGTCACTTTTAATAAAGGATATGCATGCTCTAAGAACCAGCCACAAATAGCGTGTCCGGCTTCGTGATAGGCAATAATTTCTTTTTCTTCCGGAAGAATAATTTTATTCCTCTTCTCCAAACCGCCAATCACCCTATCTATAGCATCCTGGAAGTCGCTCATATCAACTGCAGTCTTTCCTTTCCTGGCAGCTATCAGCGCTGCTTCATTACATACGTTGGCAATATCTGCTCCGGCAAAACCCGGTGTCTGTTCTGCCAGTTTATGTATGTCCAGCGTTTCAGATGTTTTAATGGGTAATAAATGCACTTTAAAGATCGCCTCTCTTCCTACCAGGTCAGGGCGGTCAATAGTGATTTGCCTGTCGAACCTTCCGGGACGTAAAAGCGCGCTGTCCAGTACATCAGGCCTGTTGGTGGCTGCAAGAATAATAATTCCTGTATCCGTACCAAATCCGTCCATTTCTACGAGCAATTGGTTCAAGGTATTCTCTCTCTCATCATTACTCATCATCATATTCTTTCCTCTTGCACGACCTATAGCATCAATCTCATCTATAAAAATAATACATGGAGCTTTTTCTCTTGCCTGCTTGAACAAATCTCTTACCCTGCTGGCACCAACTCCTACAAACATTTCCACAAAGTCACTTCCACTCAAACTGAAGAAAGGAACCTGTGCCTCTCCTGCCATAGCTTTCGCTAATAAGGTTTTACCTGTACCCGGAGGTCCTACTAAAAGAGCACCTTTCGGTATTTTACCACCCAGGTTTGTGTATTTTTTTGGATTCTTAAGGAAATCCACGATTTCCATTACTTCTACTTTTGCTTCATCAAGGCCGGCAACATCTCCAAAATTGATGTTCACCTTCGTGCCTTTTTCGAATAATGTCGCTTTAGATTTGCCGATGTTGAAGATACCGCCTGGTCCACCGGCTCCACCTCCGCCACTCATTTTACGCATCATCATGATAAATACCAGAGCGATCAATAAAATAGGCAATAAAGTACTGATGATTTGTCCAAACAATTCTCCCTCATCTTCTGACTTTACAACAACCTCCGCTACCTGCGGATTGTCTTTATAAAACTGGGCAAGTTGTGTAGCAAAAACTTCATCTTTAATGATCTTGAAATAAGTCTGAGGTGTAGTATTATTCAGTTTTTTGACAGCATCGTAATTTTCACCGAAAAGCTTTTTAAAATACCCTGCTGAATCTTTTGATAACTGATTTGCCTTAATTGTTACCCGAACCAATTTTTTATTCCCGACTACTTTTGCTTCCTGCACATCTCCCTGGCGCATCATCGTATAAAAATCAAGATTATTGATCTCCACGCCGGAAGTATTGTTTGGCCTGTAAATATTGTAACCAATAATTAATGCCAGCATAATACCGTAAACCCAAAAGATGCTAAATTTTGGCTTGTTTTTTTTCGGATCCTGATCTTTTTCACCGTCAGTTGAATTCGGATTCAATTTTTTAGGGAATATTTTCTTTTTCTGATCTTCGGTTGCCATAAGTGGTGCCCTCTATATTTATTTTCCTTATTCCCATTAGAAGAATAAGATTTTTGTTTAAATTTAAATTAGTGTAAGGTAAACGATTATCTTAATGTATTAGTGTTCAACTCTGGAAGCATCGCTCCACATTTCTTCGATTTTATAAAATTTTCTTGGTTCTTCCAGCATTACATGCACTACTAAATTTACATAATCCAGTAATATCCATTGCTCTCCCTGGCGTCCCTCGTGTTTGTACGGACTTTCTCCGCATTTCATTTTTAATTCATATTCTACATTATCCGCAATTGCTTTCAATTGAGGCGGATTGGACGCTTCGCAGATGATAAAAAAATCAGTAACAGCTTCAGGGATTTTTTTTAGATCCAGACTAACTATTTTTTCTCCTTTCTTATCTTGAATTGCATTAATAGCTGTCTTAAAGAGTTTGCTATTGCGGGTTAGCCTGGTTAATGTAGATTTCGGCCTGCTTTCTAATAGATCTAAATTGTTCAAATGATTTTTTTTAATTTTTTGTGCTTTTTAGTATTCATGCGAAATTAATTTTATTCTCTTACATTGCTTGAAATAAAAGAATTTTTGTAACTATTTTACCAAAAATACTATTTCTTTAACAATCGTTTTCTTAAACGTTATGACTACATTAAATATGATCGTTCTTGAAAAGGTGGATAGCACCAACAACTATGCCATGGCACTGATCAAAAAAAGTAGTATTTCCAATGGAATGGGAGTTTTTGCGATGGAACAGACCAATGGTAAAGGCCGCAGAGGAAAGCAGTGGAATGCTAGGCCGGGACAGAATATTACTCTATCTGTTGTGGCTGAAATGAAGTGGCAGCCTGTGTTAAGTCAGTTCCCGCTAAGTGTGGCTGTGGCACTTGCCTGCCGGGATTTTATCGCATCTTTTGTAAAAGAGAAGGTGTTTATTAAATGGCCAAATGATATTTTTATAAATGACAGTAAGGCAGCAGGAGTGCTGATTGAAAATGTGATAAAAGGTACTTTATGGCAGTGGACTGTAATAGGTATCGGCGTAAATGTCAACCAGGTTGATTTTGATAACGTGGATGCAAAGGTGACATCCTTAAAAAGGGAAACAGGAGGAATATATGATGTGTTGACATTAGCCGGGAAACTAAAAGACTTTGTTTTAACAAGGATCGAGGATTTGAAAAAAGGAAATTTCGATCAAATGTTGCAGGAATATAATGAGCATCTTTATGGCCGGAACTGTCTTATAAAACTTAAAAAGGAAAGTGTGGTTTTCGAAACGACTATTCGTGCTGTATCAGAATCCGGCCAATTGATCACGTGGGATGTCTTGGAAAGGCGATTCAATTTTGACGAAGTTTCTTTGCGGGGACTCATCTGAAACACTCCATGACAGTTTCGGTGAGAAGTCCTTTTTTCTAAGGCAAATATTCTATTTTTACCGACATTCAAACAAATTATGCCAATTATAACAGATAGTGTAAAATCCTTTTTTCACAGTTTTACCCCGGAAGAATTAACCTACTTTGAAAAACTTCCGAAATCAGGTGGAGACAGAATTTACTTTCGTGTAGGGACTAAAAATAAGTCCTACATCATTACCTATAACGATAATCAAAAAGAAAACGAAACTTTCCTCCATTTTACGGATCATTTTCATCGTATAAATGCTCCTGTTCCTCATGTTTTGTTCCGGCATCCCGATGGGAAAATGTATATCCAGGAGGATCTTGGGAAAGTTTCTTTACTGAACGAATTGGAAACACATGGGCAAAATGACTATGTTTATGACCTGTTCAAAAAAAGTTTAAAAAATCTTGCTTACCTGCAGATAAAAGGAGATGAGCATTTAGATTATAATTATAGCCTTACCTCCAGGGAATTTGGAAAGCAGGCGATCATGAGCGATTTGTTGTATTTCAAGTATTACTTTTTAGATACGCTCAAAATTCCTTATGATAAAGAGCGATTGATAGAAGATTTTGAAGTGCTGAGTGATTACGTAACTGCCGTGGAGCATAAATATTTTATGTTTCGTGATTTTCAAAGCCGGAATATTTGTGTGAACAATGAAGAGGTTTATTTCATTGATTACCAGGGAGGAATGAAAGGTGCATTGCAATATGATGTGGCTTCCTTATTATGGCAGGCAAGAGCAAACCTTTCGGCGGATTGGAAAAATTCTTTGTTGGAATTTTATATGGATTGTGTGCAGGAAATTTTAGAGGAAGAAATTGACCGGGATCGTTTTGTGAATCAATACAATGGATATGTTTTAATCAGGCTGATGCAGGTGCTTGGGGCTTATGGTTTCCGTGGTTTATTTGAACGGAAATCTCATTTCCTGACCAGTATTCCTTTAGCTCTGACGAATCTCAAATGGTTTGTTACAAATAAGGTGACCGGAGTTTCCCTTCCTGAATATGACCGCGTTTTGTCCCTGATCGTGCAGGATGAGGTCATCAATCGTTTTGTACCTCTGCAAGCCGGCAAAGATTGTCCTTTAGTGATAAAGATCAATAGCTTTTCGTATAAAAAAACCGGTTATCCTTCGGATGAGAGCATTAATGGCGGAGGATTTGTTTTTGATTGCCGCGGTATTTTGAATCCGGGCCGTTTTGAAGAATATAAAATTCTTACGGGAAGGGATAAACCTGTTATCGATTTCCTGGAGCAACGAACAAAAATGCCGGAATTTTTAAATAGTGTTTATAATATAGTTGGTATCTCTGTAGAAGATTATATCCGCAGAGGGTTTGATTCTTTAATGATCAATTTCGGCTGCACAGGAGGCCAACATAGAAGTGTATATGCCGCTGAAGCACTAAAGCGCTACCTTAGAAATAAATACAAGGTAAAAATAGAGTTGCATCATATAGAACAGAAGATTAAAGAGAGCAGTTATTAGTTAGCTTTTTTTAGTTAGGAGTAAGGAGTTAGAAGTTTTTTACTACAATTCAACCATTCAACCATTAAGCAATTTATTCCCCCATGAAAGCAATGATCCTGGCAGCCGGTTTAGGTACAAGGCTTAAACCCTTTACCAACAATCATCCCAAAGCTTTGGCGCTTGTAAATGAAAAAACGTTGTTGCAAAGAAATATTGAATACCTGGCAGGTTTTGGATTCAATGATGTTGTTGTGAATGTGCATCATTTTGCGGATCAGATCATCGATGTGCTTGAAAAGAACAATGGATTTGGAAGTAAAGTAACCATCTCTGATGAAACCGATGAAGTGCTGGAAACAGGTGGCGGAATAAAAAAAGCTCGTTGGTTTTTAGGAAAAGATACTTCCCCCTTTGTAGTGATGAATGTGGATATTTTAACGGATTTGGATTTAGGAAAAATGCTTGACTTCCACCTAAAAAATAATCCACTTGCCACGCTTGCTGTTACAGAAAGAGAAACATCCCGTTATTTTTTGTTCGATGAAAAGGGATTATTAAACGGTTGGAGAAATATCAAAACAGGGGAAGAAAAGATCAGCAGAAAGTCGTCGCAGTATATTCAAAAAGCATTCAGTGGCATTCAAATTCTCTCTCCGGAAATATTTTCATTAATGCAGCATACCGGTAAGTTTTCAATGGTAGACGCCTATCTGAAACTGGCTGAAACCAATCCGATCATGGGTTTTGAACACAGTGCATTAAAATTTGTGGATGCAGGAAAGCCGGAAAGTATTTTGAAGGCTGAGGAGTTGTTTGTATAAAGGGATTTGAACAAGGAATAAAAAAAGTTCTCTAAAGAGAAGTACTACTTTCTTTCCCGTTCCAGAAATTCCTTTGCGTTGATTTTAAATTCATCAAAGGAAGTAAACTGTTTATCAATTGTATTTGTAAGTCTTGATCTATCTTTTCTGGGTAATTTTTCAAAGTCTTCATTTACAACCCACCCTCTAAAATTCAGTTTTTGAATTCTGTATTCTAAGCAACTAATTGTTGCAAGCCTTGCTTTAAGAGCGTCTTTAACTCCAAATAAATATACTGGATGGCCATTAGGTGAAAATGAGTAATCTGCTTCTAAATCATCTCTCCCAGGTATTGGCATCACTTTCTTTTGCGGCTTAAATTCCTGCAAATCTTTCATGATAAAATCATCAAGCATTTCATAAAAGAGATTTTCAATGACCTCTCTTTTGAAATATTTCATACTACCAATTTTTGCATAGGCTTGAGTGATATGCATTATATCAGTATAAATAGTTTCCGGTTTTGTATCCAGACAGATATTTCCTTCTTCTTCAGATAAACTGTTTTCTAAAAGGATTCTTTGTAAGATTGACTCTTTGTTTTCACTATCAATATCATAAGTGTAACTTAACCGCTGCAGAGTTAGCCCAAAATCGCAAAGTGCAAATTTGTCATCTCCATTCTGTTTGATAAAAAGATCTATCATATCACCATCTTCATGGTAGATTGGTAGAAGTATCTGATAAATGCCCGGTCTTTTCTCTTTAATTGAGACTCTGCCATTAAAATCAGATTTTATATATGTTAAAATATCTTCCATTGTTTACAATTAAAATTCAAGCTCTATCTGACCAGATGGTGGAGGGAAATGTTTCTTTCTGTCATCTGGTGTAATGTTTATATACTTTACGTAAAACTGAATTGCATCCTCGAAAGTCGAATATTCCTCTGTCTTTTGAATATTTTTTTCAACTTTTATGCCGTTATTAATATCATCTGCTGTTGTAGTGTGTATATGGAAAAATGAATGGTGAAGTACTCCGATTACTTCCCCATGAAGCCCATTACATCGCAAAAGACAAATTTTTCCTTTCTCTTCTTTAGGTATGTATACAAGTCCTATTGAGAAGTTTTCTTGAAAAAAAGTATTTTTTGAAATAAATCCACTGAAGTTATGTAGACCATCAGTAGATATCATACCAAAAACAGTTTTATAGCTACCCCTCCTGATTCCTGAATCCTTAGGATTTTCTATAATTATTTTTGGGCATGCAATCAATTCCTGTATTAAAATGTCTGTGTACATTAGTATCAAATATAATAAATCATACACATAAAATCTTTTATATTACTTAGGATTAATCATACAGATTTCCAGAAAGAGATATAGATTCCACTTTTAGCACCTTTACAGAATTAAGGGTTAGAAATAAAAAAAGCCGTCAGGATTTAATCTAACGGCTTTTTCATTTATTTGATGGAATGATAATCTATTTCTTTCCGCTAAACAGGCTTTCTTTCGCCACTACTTTCACCTTATCTCCATCCTTTAACGTTTTTGAAACTACTTCATACGGTCCGGTTATAACCTGGTCTCCCTCTTTCAATCCCGATACCACCTCAATATTATTAATATCCTGGATGCTGGTTTTTACAATCCTTTTCCGGACAGTTCCATCTGCATCAACCACAAATACAACTTCGTCCAGATCGCTATCTCCGCTACCTAACATCAAGTCTGAAGAGTTCAAATTTTTGTTGGCCAATGCCAGATCAGCTTTTTTAGCGGAATCACTCTTGTCACGTGTACTCACAGCATTGATTGGAATCGATAAAACATCCTTATGAGTCTTGGTTTGAATATCAGCACTTGCATTCATACCCGGACGGAAAGGGAAGTTTTTCTTCTGATTAGGATCAATCAGGTCTTTATAAGAATCCGGATCGATGCGGATATACACTTTGTAATTGGTGACATCTGTACTTGAAGAGGCCTGTGACTGGCTTGAAGCTCCTGTATTACTTGTAGCAATTTGCGTAACAACTCCTCTGAATTTCCGATTATTAAAAGCATCTACTTCAATAATAGCGCTATCTCCTAAATGAACTTTTGGAATATCATTTTCTCCCACATCCACTCTCACTTCTATCTTGCTCATATCCGCTATCCGCATCATTTCTGTACCAGCCATCATAGAACTACCAACAACTCTTTCTCCTTCCTTTACGCTTAATAGAGAAATGATTCCATCCATGGGAGCTTCCAGGGTAGCCCGGCTAATATCTTTATTTGCTTTTACAAGTCCTGCTTGTGCACTTTGAATAGACGCTTCACTTCCTTTTAAACCTTGTTGAGCGGCATTTAAATTTGCCTGGGCTGTTTTGTAGGCCGCATCAGCAGTATTAAATTCATTTTTAGAAATAACTTTTTCATCAAACAATTGCTTTTGCATTTCGTAGGTCTTTTTTGCCTGGTCAAGTTGCGCACGTAAAGCTCCCAAAGATGCAGAGGCATTCGCCAACTGTGCTTTTTGCTGATTTACAATTGCGGCTGCCTGATCTCTTTGTGTAGCATATATATCTCCATAAATACGCGCAAGAACCTGTCCTTTTTTTACAGTTTCACCTTCCTCCACTTTCAGTTCCACGATTTCTCCCGAAATATCCGGACTTAATTTTACCTCTACTTCGGGATAGATTTTTCCACTTGCATTCACGGTTTCTACGATGGTTCTTCTTTCTACTTTTTCAGCAGTAACCTTTATTCCTTCATCCTTTCCCAATAAGCCGGCTTTCTTAAGTACGATTAAAATCACTATAAGTGCAACCAGCGAAATAATGATCCATTTTAATTTCTTGTTCATATTTTTTATTTTCCTAAAACCTGTTTTGGTTTGTGATATTTATTAAAACTATTTATTAAAAACTTGTGTAAAAAGATTCCTCAACCTAACACCTGACACCTGACACCTGACACCTGACACCTGACACCTGATACCTGATACCTGACTCCTGACTCCTGACACCTAAAACCTACTACCTCATTGCAACTTCAAACCCTCTCCCTTATAGAATTCCAGTACTTTCATTTTAAAAACATAGTCGAACTGGTTAACTACGTATTGTAATTTAGCCCTGAATAAATTATTCTGATTGGTTACTAATTCCAGTGTCGTCAACATTCCCACAGTATATCTTTTTGTAGCGACGTCATAACTTCTTTGTGCAGTTTCAACAGCTTTCAAAGAAGAGGTGAATTTTTCCACAGCGACAATAACAGCATTATAGGCCTGGTAAATATTTTGTTTAAGATTTTCATTATCCAGGTCTTTTTGATATTCGATATTCCGGATATTGATCTTAGAGCGTTGGTAATTTGCTTTTGCCTGCCATCCGTTAAAAATAGGAACAGAAATAGAGAGACCTAATTGCTGGCCAAAGTTATTATTGAACTGGTCGCCGAGACCGGGAGCTGTTACGTAGCCGGTTTTCGTTCCATTTGTAAAAACAGGTTGTTGTACGGAAATGAATCCACCCGATCCATCAGGTACTACTAAGCCACTCGGAGCATAACCACTTAATACCTTAGAAAAAATAGGCGAACGGAAATAACCATAATTTGTCGCAAAGCTTCCAAAAGCAGAAACACTTGGATATAATGCCCCTTTTGCCGAGAGTGAATTACTTTTTGCTGCTTTTAAATTGAATTCGTTCATTCGCTGTTGAGGCAAATTAGCCAGCGCCTGTTGATATACATCCGCGGGCTGCAAATCACCAATCGCTTCCAGTGGAATTTGATCTACCGGCGGTTCATCTATTTCAAAAGGTGCGGCAGCATCCAGGAACATATTTGATTTTAAAACAAGTTTTGCCTGGCTTACATTCCCAATGGCTGTAATCAGGTTTGCACTGTCATTGGAAAGTTGTGATTCCAATTCCAGGGCGTTTAATTCGGGTACTGCTCCGGCATTCACTTGTTTTTTAACGATATCCAATTGAGTCATAGACTGCTTTACTTGTACTTCAGCGATTTTTTGCTGTTCTATGGAAAGCAAAACCTGTAGATAGTTGTTTGCAACCAGGAGGGCTATATCATCTTTCAATTTCTCTGTTTGAGCTTTTGAGGCTTCTAATGTCCATTCGTTGGCCAAAATGGTATTCTTTTTTGAGAAAAAATTAAATATTTCAACACTGCTTTGAAAATTTAATCCGACTGAAAAGTAATTTTGATTTTCAAGAATTCCGGTAGAAGGATTTTGAGATTTACCAAAACGGAACCCTTCACTATTGCTGAAATTAGCACTTGGAATTTGGGAAAGCCTGCTTTGTTTATAGTTTATGGCAGAGATATCTGATTGTAATTCACTTTGCCTGATAGAAATATTATGTTCCATTGCATAATCAACACATTTTTGAAGGCCCCATTTTTCCTGGGCAAAAGTGGAGAAGGAGAAGATTAGCAGGGGAAATAAGAGTAATTGTTTACTACACATGCAACAAAAATAAGTATTTGAACGATTAATTAATAGCGGATTGGATAAATGGTAAAAAGAAATCAAAAAAATTTAGGAGAACTTCTGCTTATTTTCATTTCTTTTTCATTCCTGCAAATCCTCTTTCCAGGTCTTCAATGATATAATCCGGATCTTCCAGTCCTACATACAGCCTGATGCGCCGATGGATTTGATTGTTAACATCAAAATCTTCTTTTTTTATACTTGCAATACCCGGAATAATGAGTGATTCATGTCCTCCCCAACTAACAGCCATTAAAATCCGCCGTAAACTATTGCAAAACCTTTCTACTTCCCCGGCACTACCGGCTTTCAAGATAAGCGAAAAAAGTCCACCCGCACCGGACATTTGTTTTTTTGCCAGCATATATTGTGGGAAATCTTCATCAAAAGGGAAGATGATTTTTTCAATTTCAGGGCGTCTCTTTAAAAAATCAACCACCTTTATTGCGGAGTTGCTACTCCTTTCCAGACGCACGGGCAGAGTTCTTAAGCCTCGTATCATCAGCCAGGCGTTAAAAGGAGTGGTACCAATGCCCAGGTTCATATACTCGCTTTTGAAAATTTTATCGATCATTTTTCTAGTGCCGCATAAGACTCCTGCTACAACATCGCTATGTCCGTTGATATATTTCGTAGCGCTTTGCAATGTTAGATCTATTCCATATTCCAAAGGGCGCTGATACAGCGGAGTACAATAACTATTATCGCAAATAGTCAGAATATTCTTTGAACGTGCCAGTTTTGCCACTGCTCCGAGATCCTGTAATTCAAAACCCCAGCTATTGGGTGTTTCCAGGTAAATAAGCTGTGTATTGTTTTGGATGGCGTTCTCAAAATTTTTGATATCCTTTCCGTCAACATAGGTAGTCGTAATATTAAATCGTGGCAATACATGGTCAAACATTTTTTGAGCCCAGGTGTATGGTTTTTCAACCGAAATAATATGGTCGCCGCTTTTTACATTGGCCAATACCGCGGTAAAGATTGTTCCCGCTCCGCTATTGAAAATAAGACTTGCCTCCGCACCATCTAATGCGGCCATTTTTTGCTCCAGGATTTTTAATGTTGGATTGGTAGCCCTGCTATATAGGTAAGTAGATGCTTCATCCTGAAATGCATTTCTAAGAGCCTCGACGGAATTAAAAGAAAAATTACTTGTTTGCATAATAGGCGGCGCCACAGATTGAAAATAATCTTCGCGGTCTTCGCCAAGTTCGTTGATGATTTCTGAAAGTTTCTTAGGGTCTATCATTGGTTTTTATTTAATAGCTTTCGGTTTAAGCAATGCGCTTAGAGCTTTGAGCTTTCAGCAAGGAGCTATGAGCCAGAACCGTAACTCCGAACTCTGAACTCTTGATTTTTAATTTTGAACCACAAACTACAAAGTATAAATTAGAAAATAAAAGGTTTATTTAAGCATTAAATTTGTGGTTGCTCACAATAATTGTCTTCCTCAAATAAAAGTTTAAATTTCTCTCTAAATATAATTATGTATAAGTTTTTCCTGTTCCTTTTATTATTATCCTTTCAGGCCAGCGCCCAAAAGACGCCGGTAGATTCTACAGAAATGCTGGAGAATGTGCTCATTAAAGCCTATGAAAATAACCGGAAGCTGATTGAGGTGCCGGCAGCCATTAGTATCGTAAATAATCGTGACCTGAACCGGTATGATAACACGACAATAGTAGAAGCATTAAATACAAAACCCGGCGTAAGAATGGATGAACGTTCTCCCGGAAGTTACCGCTTAAATATTCGTGGCAGTTCTTTGCGTTCACCCTTTGGCGTAAGGAATGTGAAAATATATTACAATGGCATTCCTTTTACCGATCCGGGTGGAAATACATATCTAAATCAATTGGGCTTTTATAATATACAATCAGTAGAAATTATTAAAGGTCCGGCGGGAAGTAGTTATGGTGCAGGAACAGGTGGTGTATTGCTTTTAAGAAGTGATTCAAAACAATTCCGGTCGGGCATTTCCCTTGACTATAATATGGGAAGTTATGGTTTGCAGAATATTCATGCGAATGTTCGTTTAGGCGATAGCAGTCTTCAGAATTCCATCAATTTTCAACATCAGACAAGTGATGGATACCGGGATAATACAGCTATGCGCCGTGACGTGGTTTCCTATGGTGTGCAACTTAAAAAGGATGAAAATTCCGAATTGAGTGCTCATTTTCTTTTCAGTGATTTGACTTACCAGACTCCTGGTGGACTTACAAAAGCAGAGTATGACTTGAATCCACGCAGCGCCAGACCTAAAGCCGGAATGTCACCATCAGCACAGGCGGCAAAAGCTACTTTTTATTCAAAAACTTTTTTAGCCGGTTTTTCATTAGAACAAAAAATCAGTGAAGAATGGAAAAACACCACGTCTGTTTATGGTGCGTATTCGCAAAACAGGAATCCAAATTTCAGAAATTATTCCCGGACTTCAGAACCGCATTTGGGTGGCCGTACGATGTTTCAATGGAATAAGCTTTTGGGAAATACAATACTCACAATTAATACCGGTGCAGAGTTTCAGCAATCTTTCAACACACAACGGGTCTATAAAAATGCCGGTGGAGAACCGGGTGCTTTGCAGACTGATGATGAGATCTATAATACGCAGGGATTTGTTTTCGCCCAGGGCAATGCAGAATTTTCCGGTGGCTGGATATTCACTTTAGGTGCCAGTCTGAATGAATCTAAAATGAAATTCGAAAGACTTTCAATTTTGCATCCACAAAATGAAGAAAGGAAATTTAGAAATGAGATTGCGCCCCGTTTGGCAATTCTAAAAAAAGTTCGAAAGAACCTTTCTGTTTATGGAAATATTGCCCGTGGATTTTCCGCTCCCAGTACAGCGGAATTATTGCCTTCAACAGATGTATGGAATACCGAATTGCAAGCCGAATCCGGCAATAATTATGAATTGGGAAGCAGAGGAAGTCTATTCCGGAATAGGTTTTATTTTGATGTTAACGCCTATTACTATCGTTTGAAAAATGCCATCATTCAAAAGCGGGATGCAAGTGGCGGGGATTATTTTGATAATGCCGGCTCTGCAAATCAATATGGGCTGGAAGCCTATTTGAGCTATGAATTAATAAATAAGTCTGCAGGGTTTTTCAATTATGGAAATGTATATCTAAGCAGCACAACGAATAACTTTCATTACGATGAATATTCTGCAGGCGGAAAAGATTATTCAGGCAATAAAATGCCGGGAGTTGCGGCACAAACCATTGCTGCCGGAATTGACATTAAAACTTCTGTTGGGTTTTATGGAAATGCCACTTTTTTTCATAGTAGTAAAATAATCCTGAACGATGCCAATACAGATGAAGCTTCTCCATACAATTTGGTTGGTGTTAAAATCGGTTACAAGCAACATTTGTCTAAGAAACAATCTTTTGAACTATTTGCCGGAGCACAAAACCTTTTAGACGAGAAATATAGCCTGGGCAATGATATCAATGCTTTTGGTGGGAGGTATTACAATGCTGCGCCGGGAAGAAATTTCTATGTGGGTGTGGGGTTAAGGTTTGATAAATAATGCTTCTGTATTTTGATTTTTTTTAGAATCTTTTTTAAAAAGGGTGAAAATTTGATTTGCAAATCGAAATTGATAATGGATGTGAATAAACGGACTTTTTAAATTTATCATAGAAGAAGATAGTTTTCTGTTATAATTCTAATAGAAATCAAGAAATATTGAAAAAATTTCAAATTATAAATGCTTAATGAATTGTTAATTTCTTGTTGAATAAATAGTTTAGTTTTATTTTTTTAATTATTAACCAAAACAATTAATCATGAAACAGAAAAATCCCCCCCCCGTCAAAAATTTCTTTAAGGACAGGTTTTAAGAAAAAAAGAGAGCTATTTGTTCATTTCATTTTTTTGATTTCCTCTATTTGCATCTTTAGTTCTTGCCAGAAGGAATTGTCTATTCAGGAATCTATTCCGGAAAAAACAGAAATTAATCCGGCAAAAGTTTACAAAATCCCCTCAACACCTGAAGAAAAACTTTTGGTTGAGAATTTGGTAAAAGTAACTGAAGTATTTAAGGAGCTTTATAAAGATAAAGCAAACCTGAAATTAGTAAATGCCGCACTTTTTTCACGGGCATATACTGATGAATCTGTTCTTTTAAAAGATTTGATTTTTCCTCAAAATAGCAGATTAAATACTGTTTCAAAATTTGGGGAATATGCAAAGAAGTTTAATGTAACTCTTAATGAGTTTTCTGATAATTTCTGGCATGAAGCAAACAAAACTAGTGACCAATCATTTCTTCAATTCTTGAACAGATTACAGGTAAAACCAAATAATGCATTTCAAAGAACTTACAATGGAGATGGAGATG
>JBBSUB010000001.1:0-57289 GCA_038235345.1 Chitinophagales bacterium | reverse complement strand
CTATCCCCACATAGGTATTTAACCTTGACACGGAACTTAATGAGCCGCTGCTGCTGGTTAGTGTTTATCCACATAAAATAGTGAATTCTAAAAGAAAAAAAGAACCAAAAAAAGAAAAGTAGTAATAATAGTAATGTGATTTAATAATTAATGAATACAAACCTAAAGGACACGAACCATGGAGTTGTCCGTGAAAGGACACGAACCATGGGGTAAAGTTCATTAATTGCCCCCTTCCCCGGGTCCCAACCCGCTCCTCTTTTGCCCATTTTTTGAAATTTAAAAACATGCATTCCAGGAAAACAGCGGTTCCCCGATGCACCCTCAAGACATGTCCCGAACATGACCCGAAGGAGACCCGAAGAAATCTTCTGTATGAAACAGAAGAAATTATACCAGCAAATGGCGGCAAGGAGTGGCAAACCGTATAACCCTCGGGCAAGTGGCAGAATTAATAAGCATGTGAAAGCAGTTGGAAGAATACGAAAGCAATTATTTTATAATACATAACAAAGTGAATTTGTACCCGTTAATGGTTCAGGTTGCCCCGCAAAAAATTTAAACTAACAGCAACAATTTCAATGAATCAATTCTAAAACCCTTAAAAAACAAAAACTATGGGAACAATTCAAAAAGGAATCCTTGGCGGATTCTCCGGTAAAGTAGGAAACGTCATCGGCGGAAGCTGGAAAGGCATAGATTATATGCGCAGTGTAAGCTCCCGCAAAAAAAACGCGACTACAACCCAAAAACAAAAAGAGCAACAAATGAAGTTTGCTCTCATTGCAAGATTTCAACAACCCCTGACGAACCTACTCTCCAGGACGTTCAAAAGTTTTGCAATACGAATGACAGGTGCCAACAGCGCCATGAGTTATAATCTTCGAAATGCCATCACCGGCTTCTACCCCGATTTTGCTATTGACTATAGCCGGATCCTGGTAAGCCGTGGGGATATGCCCAATGCGGTTAACCCTGCAGTAGAGGCAGTACCTGATGGCCTGGTTGTTTTTACCTGGGTAAATAATACAGGTGCAGGCAAAACGAAGAACGACGATCGTTCTATTCTGGTAGCCTATTGCCCGGAAATGCAACAATTTATCTACACGGATGAGGGGCCTTCCCGCGAGGATGAAGAAGCCCAGTTAGATCTATTCGCATTTACAGGTAAGGAGGTTCAAACCTGGGTAGCCTTCATTTCCGAGGATGGAAGGGAGGTGGCTACAAGTATCTTTACCGGGGCAATAACAATTTTATAAAAAACCGCTGGAAGTTTGAATTTTTTGAGCCGCTTTGTAGAGCGGCTTTTTTTGTGAAGGATTTGATGAAAACACATTACTGCAGGGAGATTTAAGGGAATTAACGAAAGGGAGTGTAGAAACACTCCCTCAAATTCAAACTAAAAATTGCTACATGAGAAGCAATCAACTTACAAGCGTATATAATTATTTAATGTGCTTCTTCAGTGTTGTATGAAGTTCTTCCCCGCGTATATTTTTGGCGATTATTTTTCCGGAGGGATCTAATAGTAAATTCTGTGGAATGGACCTGATACCGTATAGTTTCGCTACAGCATTATCCCAAAACTTCAAATCACTCAACTGAGTCCAATGTAGCTCATCTTTATGAATTGCGTCTAACCATAACTGTTCCTTCCCGGGCTGATCAAGCGAAATACCTAAAACGGTAAAGTTTTTATCTTTATATTGGTTAAAAGCACTAACCAAATTGGGATTTTCTTGCCGACAAGGACCACACCAACTTGCCCAAAAATCAATCAATACATATTTGCCTTTGAAATCAGTCAAGGATACGGGCTTACCTAAAGTATCATTTTGGGTAAAATTCATAGCAATAACCCCTACAGTAGTTTTCTTTGCTGTTTCTATTCTTTCTTTAAAGGCGCGGCCCGACTCCGATTTCTGATTAGCCACAGATAATTTATTGAATAAAGGCTCTGCTATGGCGGGATCAATTGCGTATCCGGAAAACCGATCCAGCACATATATTCCTATGGGAGATTTTGGGTTGTTTTTCAAAAAACGGTGATATACATCTTCGATTGAATTACCATCCGCCACTTCCATCAATCCGCGTATTTTTTGCATGCCTGCAGTATCTTTGTTCTTAGAATATTCTCTATACTTTTCATTGAATTCTCTTCTTTGTTTTTCAATAGGATCCAGCATACTTTGCAATTGTTTAAAATCGCTCATAGCCGCACCACCATTTACCATTGCATTCTTTAAGGAATCATTGATCACAATTTTGTTTGAAATCCCTGTTTCCAGAAAGATTTGCCTTGCCTCATACCCCTGTCTCTCACTACCTTCTTTAGGCGCATATATCAAGCGTATCATCGCAAAGGTTGGTTCGCTTACAGTATAAGTAAAGTGGAAGCGCCCACTTTTAACTTCTGCACTATCGGTTATGGATTCTTCGCCGATACGATAGTTCAAGGATATCTTTTTAATCTTAGAAGCAGACTTTACTTCTCCCTGAATATCGCCTTTTTTCTGGGCATGCGTTGCTGAAGAACAAAAAATAAGAAGACACAGAGAATACAGAATTTTGTCCATGAATGTTAATTTTAAATTTTAGGATGATCGTTAGAATAAATAAATTATATGGCTTCAATTTTATCTACCAGGTCCTGCGCAATTTTTTGAATTTTAGAGGTAGATTCATCTGCCAGTGCTCTTGCTTTTTTAGCAGCCTTAAGGCCTTCCTTCTTCAGTTTCATTTCTAAACAAATGCTGCCCAAGGTTCCCTGGTTACTATACTCTTCCGGGTTTAAAACCACCGCCTGCCTTGCCAACTCCAAAGCTTCCTTTTTTATTTTATCATTACCGGCAGCCATGTATAGTGCCCTTCTTGCAATAAAGCTTAAATCAACATCATTCATTTTCAACACTCCTTCTCTGGCCTTTTGCGCTGCGGAGACAAATAAGTCCGCATTATTGACTTCCAGATAATATTGCATTTCCAGCATTGCCACGTTTCTTTGAGTTAGTTCATTATTATCCTGACTCATTTCCCGCAGATTTTTAAAGAACTGAACACTATCCTTTGCCCTAATCAAGCGATACATATCAGACATTTTGAGTCTGTTTAAAACAGTTTGCACTTGCGTTTCTCCTTTCAAGTCAACAAAATATTTTTTATTTGACATCAAATATTTTCCTGGTTTGTCACGTTCAGACATAGAAAACTCTTCAATGACTTTCCAGCCAAATTCGCTATGCAGGTCTTCTCCGGTAATTTTATCCATTAGTTCTAAAGCAACTTTATCGGATTCGGAACGATTGATCCTTTTAAGATCCACTGCATATCTTAATAAAAGCTCTTTAGACCTATCCCCTTCCGCGTACTTTTTTGCCAAAGCAGAGTAAGATGTGGAAGGTTCCAGCGCCTTTTTACCTTCTTCTAAAAAGTCCTTTACCGGCATCAGTGATGCAGAACGGTGAACAATTTCCCCCTTGGAATCAACAAATAAATAAGTAGGAAAAGAACCTACTTTATATTTCTTAGCCAGGTCTACTCCTTCGCCTTTCTCCATATCAATTTTAAGGTTGACAAAATGAGCGTTATAAAACTCGTAAATGGTATCATTTACAAAAACCGTTTGATCCATTTTTTTACAGGGGGCGCACCAGGAAGTATAACAGTCAATAAAAATAGGCTTATTGCTTTCTTTTGCAAGTGTAAGTGCTTCGGAAAAAGAGATGTTTTTGAAGTCAATACTTTTCGGTGCTTGTGACCGGGCTATGTTGCTACTTAACAATAAGGTAATGATACCTATAAAAATATTTTTGTTCATTGTACTGTTTTTTTTTATAAATAATAATTATAGTGTATAAGCCTATTTAAATAACATTTTTGGCCTAAACACAACTAAAATGGGAAATAAAATTGTTTAAGCATATAGATTGCATTTTTGCTCTATATTATTTTACCCCACCTTTAATTAAACCATTCAGAAAAATAAGTTTGCTATCCTAAACATCCTTTTGAATCTATAAAATTTAAATCTTCAAACAAGATATTACCCTTACTTTTCACATCAATAGATTCAGCCATAAAGAATAAAATAATAACAAGATTCTATCCTCCGCTTAGAGTTTAATTACTTTTTTAATAGGACGTGTAGAAACAAATGAGGTATTATCTCCTTTTTGGGCGAGTTTATAATATCCATGAAAATTTGGATTCGAGTGAAAGTCAAACGTATAAAACATTTTTTTGGGGACTGCTACCGTTCCCTCATTTACCATTGTAGAAGAAAGATGATAAGAAGATGCAGAAGATGTAATCTGTAGCGGAGTTCCGTTCGCTGTCAAAGCGCTATTTACAAGTGTAAGATTTTGATCAACTGATTTAAGCTCATCTACTGCCGGAAGATACCAACCATTAGTCATTCCCCGAGACGCCTTATACTCATAGGCATAAATAAAAGCACTTGTGGATGCATCAAGATTTAAGTTTGCCGATTTTACCCTTTCAATCAAGGCAAGTGTATTACTATATCCGTCTGTGAAACTTGGCGTAAAGAAATTACTTCCAACATCGCCAAACTTTTTTGTAACGTTATCAAGAGCAATAATCTTTGCCTCTTTAATATTTTGAGGATTAACCCAAAATACAACTCCGATGGGGTTAAAATCACTATCATATTCAATATCTCCTACCTCGTAAAATAATTTTGGGGCATTTAAAATGTATGGAATAGATAAAGTTGAGGAGACTCCGTTATACTCAGCTTTCAAAACGATCTCCCCTTTCCTGTTTATAGTGGTGGAAGAAAAGAAGTCAGTGGGAGCTGTTACAGTTAATACATCGTTTATAAAAGACACTGTCCAGTCAGTGGGGTAAGATTGCAGACTAACATTTGCTCCGGGAGAATACTTAATTAAAGAAGTAAACGTTTCGCCCACCATCGCATCAATTTTCTTAATTTCAGAAGATAAATATACACCGGAAGATATCTTATCCTTCGGATGAGTATCCATAAACTCCCACATCAGGGGCATTATATAATTCCATGAGATATCATGACCTTCATCAGCTATTGTAAAAAACTCTATATCTGCCTTACCTCCATGCCAAGCAGTTGTTAGATATTGTTTATAGTTATCGATCTTTAGCGTGTCGCTCATAACAGCATCTGATATAAAGTATCCCCCGATGGTACGCGCCCATGCTTTTATATTATCCAGGGCAGCACTGTAAACAACAGTTTTATCATTTTTACCATTAAATGCCCTTATCGGAACCTCTCTTGAAGGTATCTGAGAAGATGTAAGCTTCATCTGTCCGGAAACAGGAACTGCTGCAGCAAATATCTCCGAACGCTCATAAGCAAGTGCAAATGAGAAAATTGCTCCGCTTGAATGGCCGCAGGTGTAAATTCTGTTTATATCAGGAGAGGGTGTATGATTCTTAAAATAAGTCAACATTGAGTCAACAAAAGGGAGGTGATAATCTGTACTTTGCCAGTTCACCGCTGAACCATTATCTTCACCTGCAGGAAATACAATTATACAGTTTTCTTTTATAGCCAATTGCGAAAGAGGGTGGTTCATAGACACATTTTCCAAAGGATTCACACCAGGCCCTAAACTTCCGTGAAAGTTAAAAACAAGAGATATTTGTTTGGTCCTGTCAATTGACACAGGCATAAAATATTTAAACTTCCTTTCTGACTCGATCCCTTTATAGGTTACCATTATTTTCACCTGATGTATTCCGGGGGATAACTCCCCTTCTTTACTTACAGAAGTCGTACTATCGGAATCAAAATGATCTATTGTTACCTCTTTTTTGGTTTGAGCTAAATAAGCACTAGTATCTTTCATACATGATGTTAGAGTAAAAAGTGTTATAATTAATAGTACAATAATCTTATTCATAATTTTTTATATTATCTGTTATTGGCTTCTCTAAATATTGTCAAGTAAAGTAACGCCTCCATTAGATTTACCATCTCTCCAGTTTGTTTGATATTTTATCTGTACATCTATAGGAATACCTGATACACCACCATATTTTTTCTTAAGTGTAAGGTTGAAGCTAACTTTATCAAGATCAAATACAAGTATATCTCCCTTATTTTCATCGCCATCCCCATTTTTATCCTGCCCATAACGGGACACGCCCAGGATGAGAGAATTTTCCGAACGAGAGATAGTCATACTGGTTATAACTGCATCATTTGAATAACCAAGAGTTGTTAAAGAAAATACAGAGTGACCCTCATTTGGAACTGAGTTAGATTTTACATCAAGTATATTGTACTTATACAGCTTATTTCCTTTAGTGAAAAATAAATAGGGTGAGGTCTTCATGTTGTAGAAGCTAGATTCTGAATTTGCAACACCACCGCTTACTTCTCCTGCAAGAGAATACTTTGAACCTGATTTCCCCAACAGCAAAAATCGCAAGGAATTATCCGGTGCTTTCAGTACGGAAAATGATGTACCAGACTGGCTTGTAGCCGATCCGTAAATTAAATCATGACCTGGAAATTCCTTTACATCTGTTGTGGGTATTGAATAACTACTTCCATAACTAGAGTATGCAAACCTTCCAAAAATTTTATCAAATACTATAAAGTAACCAAGGGAATATCCATGCTGAAACAAATTACTATTCGCTGTAGGGATCATATCGTCATAAAAACCAAAGGGGGAGAAATATCCATTTGCTCCATAAACACTTTTCTTATTATAATAAAAGCTAGGAGTCCAGACTGACGGTGCAAGTGTTGCAAAATAAAGTGCACCTCCGGAAATCAAGTTAAATTCAGTGAGTTGTTGAAAACCAGTACCATAGGCGTTGCTTCTCCATACGCTTATACCTTCTTTAAAAAACTCTGGCTTGTATCCTGAAGTATTCGGAGGGGGATAAGAAGCAATTCCTGTATAAGCTTCACCGGTAAGATACGGTGTAGGGTCCGGAGCTAAAGTTCTCTTATCAAGCAATGCCAACTTATTATCTACTAATACAAGTATTCTTCCAAATCCATTCACAAATGGATAGCATTGAACTCTGGAAGCTTCTGCCATTATAAATCCAAGCTTTTGCGGGTTATTTCCAAGCGGAACTCCATATCTTTCTTCATAGAAATTTATCGCCCAATTTGCAGGTTTATCCAATCGTAAATAGGAGAGTTCTGCTTTACCTTTTGATTTGCTAAGTACCATTATGAGATTTCCCGCCGTGGAGGATGAGACATTCAGATTAAATCTGAAATATTTTTTAATCGTTGTTCCTTTGTCCTCAACAATAAATCTTGATATCTTATTTCCAGGCATGAAATCCACAATTATATTCAGCTTCAGCTCTGTTGACACTATTTTATTATCAATCTCCCAGGAATAATTAAATTTACTTGTATCGCTGTACAACGTACCTTTAACTTCAGGGAATATACTAAGGCTGTCGTCCACATCTTTCGCGTACAAATCATCAATGCCTTTAATATCTATTTCGTTTATTTCACGGTAATCTTTCTCACTTGTTCCGAGGTCTTTATAACAGGATCCAAGTAAAAGAATTGAAAAGATCAATAAAATTATATTATATGACTTCATAATATACACATTTAGTGTTTTTAATTATATTTTAATTATGGTACCAATTTATCTATATAAATTCTACTGCCGGTTTCATCATCAAAAGTGGGAATCGAATTCAGATAATTTGCAAGGCCCTGGAAATACTGCCTTCCGGAATTATTAACATCAAATGGACACGTTTCGGCATTTGCGAATTGAGCATTAAATGAAATCAATATCTTCCATTTTTTTGGATGGTAAAAACCTATATAATTGTATCTCAGAGAAGTATTCCACCAAACCGGCTCAGATAAATAATTATTGATATGTAAGTATGTTTTCAATCCTTCTTTCATTCCCAAATCAAAATCATCACTAGGTTCTAATTCTAAAGCCAGGCGCATATCTTCGGGATTCTTAAAACTTTTACTTAAACTTCCTTTAAGCACGACAACTTTTAAGGTATCTGAATAGGCTCCAGCCTTGAAGGTTTGAGTCTTTGATATTAGCTCATAATGCACGCCTTCTTTGGCAGTAGTAGAATCAGGAGCAACCTTGACTTTATAAGTGCGATCAACATTTGAAGCCGCGCCAAGAAATTCGACAACTATTTTTGCAGTATCAATGACTACCGATTCATCCTTCATACCAAAAGAATACGTAGTTTTATTATTCAAAATCATTTTCTTATTGAAATCCAGTGAATAATATTTAAACTGAATTCTGGCTTTTCCCTCATACAATTTATCAATATTCTTTTTGCAAGACGCAAAAAATACAATGATTACCAGCACTGAAGAATATTTTAGTATTGTTTTCATTTTCATTATGATCTCAGATTTTTTAAATTCTATTACCAATTTCAATTTCTTTTAGTGGTATAGGGAATACAAATATTTTATCACTTGGAGGAACTACTCCTATTATCCCACTACTTGTTGGAACCCCTATATTCAATCTTTTGTATGCATACCACAATTGCCCTTCCCCGATGAACTCTCGCTTTATCTCTTGAATTATGTACTCTATTGTAAGAAATCCCCATGGAGAATTGTTTCTTATTCTATGATTCCTTAATGTATTTATATACGATTGCGCAAGCAAATCATCCTTTCCTAAATAACACTCTGCCAGTATTAAATACATCTCAGATAGTTTTATCATTGGAATTTTGGGAAAGAATTTTTCTTTGTTATTTACATTAAATTTTGCAAAATTTCCATTAGCTCCGGAGAACCACTTAATATACCTGACATCATCATTATTACTTTCGTATAAAGAAGACAGGTTTACAAAGGGAAGGTAGGCTGAACGATTTGACGTTGCTGTAATTTCCGGATTATGAAGATTAATTGTGTACTCGGACAAATTCTTATTTCGCAAAGAAAAAATATGTTCATCAGAAAAAAGAATATCTATTTCTTTGTCCGACTTGTCGGTACTGGCAAAGTCAAGAAGTCTGAATTTACCAGACTCAACAACCTCTTTTGCATATTTAATCGCATTCATTTTATCACCTCTCATTAAACTAACCCTGGCAAGAAGTGCTTTTACTCCGTAAAGATTGATTCTAGCTACATATTTATCTGCTTCATTTTTGTTCACCATTTCAAATGGTTTGACTGACGTAATGGGATCATTAATTAATAAAGCTTCAGCTTTTTTAAGATCATCTACAACTAGTTGAACACTCTCTGCAATAGTATATATAGGTGGTAGCGAAACTCCAAACTCCAAATTGTATGGTATTCCAGGTTTGGAGGGAGATCTTTTCACGTCCGGACAAAACATCCTGATAATATCAAAATGTAAATAAGCTCTTAACGCATAAGCTTCTCCTAATACCTGGCTTTTCATCTCCGGCGAAAGAATATCATTTGATTTACCAGCCCATTTGATAATATTGTTAGATTCACTTATAGCTGAATACATCCCTTTCCAAATTGCAAGAATTTTATTTTGAGATCCGGCATCTTCGTAATCATAGTTTTTAAACTTTTCATACGTTGTAGATATTCCTTCATAACTATAATACTGAGCTAACACATCCAAATTCTCCATTGTAAGTGACTTCCCGTATAAACTTGAGGAGGCCATTGAGCTATATACCCCCGCAAGAGCTTCCTGATAACCTTGTGGCGTACTGAACAGTTTCTCTTCGGTAACTTTGTCAACAAGATCTACGTCTAACCACTTCTTGCATGATGTGACTGAAATGGCTAACCAACATAATACTATTATCTTTATTTTCATTTAGGAAAATTTTAAAAAGTTAAATTAAGTGCGAGCGAAAATGTTCTTGCAAAGGGATAAGAAGTTCCTCTTTCAATTTTCACAGTCGATAACCGAAACAAATCACTGGTTGATAGAATTAATTTAGCTCTTTCAACCTTTACTTTTTCCAAGATATTTCCTGGTACATCATAAGAGAGAGATAAAGTTTGCAGTCTTAAAAAGTTATTATCCTGTACTAACCTGGTAGTTTGATAGGGTGGAGCGGTATCATCTATCCTTTTGTATAGTGTTATATCTCCCGGAGTCTTCCATCTATCATAAAGCACTCTTCTATCGGCATTATAATAAGGAGAAGAACCCTCTACTTTTTGTGCTAATGTAGAATTATAAATTTTCGAACCATATTCATAAGCCAAGATAGCATATAGGTTAAATCCTTTATAATAGAGGTTTGTCTGGAACGTTCCCATCCACGTAGGATTAAGATCTCCAACTATGATTTTATCCCGCGGGTCATATTCAAAGGTGAGATCACCATTAAGTTTTCTGAATATCTCGTTACCTGTTCTTGGATCGATACCTAAAGATTCAACAACCATTAAAGAGCTTTGGGACCTTCCTGCCTGGTAAGTTCTTAATGGTTTCGGCCCTGTAACACTTTCTTTGGTATTCGCTTCCTGATTTAATGCTTCAAGAGCGTTAGAAAGATTCTTAATTTTATTTTTATTTGTTGCGGCACCAAAGGTAACATTCCAGCTAAAACCATCTTTTCTACTTTGTATTATATTAAACCGCAATCTCATATCGATACCTTTATTTTCCATTGAGCCAAGGTTTTCTGTATAGCTAAGAAATCCTGTAGATGGAGCTACATCAATGGGAAGCAAAAGATTTTGAGTATTTTTAATGTAGCCATCAACATTCAAAACAACCTTATTTTTCCACAAAGTCAGATCAAGACCCAGATTATTTTGAATAGTGTTCTGCCATTTCAGAGCGGGATTTCCATATCCCAACAACTGAGCTCCATAAACTTCATTATACTCGTACTCTGAATTATATTGGTACTTCGTAATGGCCTGATCTGCAGAAAAATTTACAGATCCTGTACTACCAGTTGACGCTCTTATTTTAAGAGAGGCATCATTGTTCCACCATTTTTCTCTGTTAACATTCCATGCAGCACCGACTGACCAGAAAGGGGCGAAGCGAGACTCTTTTCCAAAACGACTTGAACCATCAGTTCTAAAGGAAAGATCTAAATAATACCTGTTTTCATAACCGATGTTTGTATTTGCAAAAAATCCCATCATTCTTGATTTATCAAAATATCACGATGGTTTAGAATTCTCCTTGAACTGTTGGGCATATTGTACAAATCGCATATTATCACTTAGAAATCCGGTTGCAGTATATCCTTCACCCATAGCGGAAGTTGTAGTAACATTCGACCCGATTCCTATATTTGTCGTTATTTTATTTGCGAATGTATTATTATAAGATGCAGTAATATTCCCGTCAAAATTTAGTTGGTCTATATCTGAATTTGTATAACTACCTTTTTTACTTGCATCTGTTTCCTTATCGAATACGGATGATAGAGGAGAAAGGTATTTTTCTGTCTTTGAAATCTTTTTAATTAATGAAGCTCTTCCTGTAACCCTGAAATTGCTATTAATTCTCCAATCCATATTAAAGTTATCCTGAAATTCAGTGTATTTATTAATATCAGTATTTGGAAGATTTGCATTAACTAATGGATTAACTCCATTATTAAATACGAATGTACGTACCATTTCCCCTGAGGTTTTATCGTATATCCTTTCTATTGGATTTTGAAGCGCGTAAGTTGAGAAGGATCCGTATGGAGAGTTTGATCCCTCAACATTATTCACGGTTACATCGTTTCTTATAAGAAAATTTCTTCCGGCATTATAATTAAAGCTTACGTTTATGCCATATCTCTCACGTCCGGAGCCCTTTAATACTCCCTTATCACTATCATAATTTAGATTTACGCCATATCTAAAACTTTTATCACCTCCCTCAAAAAATGTATTATACCTTTGGTTTACACTTGTCTGTAAGGGTTTGGAAAGCCAATATGTATTTACTCCACGGGTAACCTCAGACAATCTTTCATTATATTTTATATCCAGCAGTATTTGCTCTTCCCTGTTACTTGTGCGGCTTGTATATAATCCTGCAAGAGTTTCATATTCAAACTTCTCTTTAGCGTTCATCAGATTATAATCCCTCAAATCAGGAATAGATACCGTAGTATTTGTATTAACAGAGACTTTTATTGCACCTTGTTTAGGAGGTATTGTTGTTATTAAAATAACACCATTTGCTCCTCTTGAGCCGTAAAGTGAGGTTGCAGATGCGTCTTTAAGAATAGTAAAAGACTCTATTCTGTTCATGTCAAGATCATAAATTCTTGTAGGAGAAACTTCAATCCCATCGAGTAAATATAGAGGTGCGTTAGGATTGCTGCGGGAATCATCAGCACTTGACCGAAGGTCGAACCCATTCTCTCCACGAATTGTTATTTCCGGAACTTTATTTGGATCTGATCCGGATTCTACATTGGGGCTCATTCTAATAGACGGGTCAAATGCATTGACAGCCTGCATAAAATTGAGGGAGCCCACTTTTCTTAATTCATCACCCGTTACTCTTATTTGAGAACCAGTGACACTTGATTTAGTTCTGTCAAAATATCCAGCGGCAACTACTACTTCGTCCATACCACCGGCCTTAACCTTCAAGATAATATTTATAACAGTATCTCTTCCGATTTCCCTCTCAACAACGCTAAACCCAACCATAGAAAAGACCAAGACTCTCGTATTCGAAGAAATATTAATCGAATACCTTCCGTCTTTATTTGTGGTTGTACCGGTTTTTTCATTTGACTGTACAAAAACAGAAGCACCTTCAAGTGGATTTCCATTTTCATCCTTTAACTGGCCGGTTATTATTCTGTTAAGCACTCCATCTGCCAGCTGTTCAGATAATTTAGGAGCCAATTTTTTATTCGGGATCCTCTTTATTAAAATACTTTTGCCCACGATGGTATAACCAAGCAAAGTACCTTTCAGGCATTCATTCATGACGCGGTCTATTTCAGCATTTTGAACTTGTACCGAAGCCTTCGTGGTTTTTATGAGTCCCGTCTCATACATAAACAAATACCCACTCTGATTTTCAATACTTTTAAATATTTCTTTCAAGGGTGCATTTGTTTTGGAAAGCGTAACATTTTGTCCGGCTGCCCGTACCTGAATACAGGAGGCGATCATCAGGAAAATAACCATTTTCATCATCAAAATAGATTTGAGCAAAGGTGTTTTAAAGGAGAAAACACTTACAATTAATTTCATAAATTTGTCTTGTCTAAGTTTAAATAATTAGTAATCTTTCCGATTCTATTTTTGACAACTTACATTTATCCGGAGGTGCCGCAAACACTTCCGGTTTTCCATTTGTCTGTTTTGGTTTTCTGAGAGCAATTCTTCGTTTGATCCTTTTCAATATCCCCACATTAATTATGTGAAAGGATAAAAATTCACAGCTATTTAGAAATGTTCTATTTTGTTACAATGACTGTTTTTCCTTCCAGCTTAAAATGTATATCCAATATTTCTAAAATTTTAAAGACTTCAGAAGCATTCACATTGCGGTAAATTTTACCGGTAAATCTTTTGGCCGGGACATCATTTTCAAATTCTATTTTGACATCATACCAGCGGCCTAACTGCTTCATGACATCCTGCAAGTCCGTATTGTCAAACTGAAACAGGCCATCTTTCCAGGCAACTGCTTCTTCGAGGTTTACGGATTTATTGATGGTCATTGAATTCGAGGTATTATTAACAACGGCCTGTTGTCCAGGTTCAATGATCACATTTTCAGACCCTTTTACGACTTTTACGGAACCCTCCAGGAGAGTAGTTTTCAGCGAATTTTCATCCGTATAGGCATTGATATTAAAATGTGTTCCCAATACTTCTACTATTGTATTGTTTACAGACACATGAAAAGGCTTTTCTTTATTATGCGCAATTTCAAAATATCCTTCCCCTTTTAGTTCCACATTTCTATCGTTTCCGGTAAAAGATGCCGGGAACGTTAGGGAAGATTCTGCATTTAACCACACTTTTGATCCATCAGAAAGGGTGAGATTATATTGGCCACCAGGAGGTGTTGAAATGGTATTATATACGATTTCGTTGGTTCCGTTTTTTCCTGTTCCTTCATAAGCAATCTGACCATCGGCCAATTTCATTACAGCAGAACCATCCTCCGTTGAGAGAATTCCATTGCCGGCACTATCCAGGATAATGGTTTGCCCATTTCCTAAAGTCAGGATAGCTTTATTTCCACCAGGAGTCAAATCATTAATCAATCCGGGAGTCTGTTCCACCTTTGCCAGTTGTTGATGAGTTTCATTATTTTTAAAGAAAAAGAGACCAACGGATAAGAGAAGCATCACAGAAGCAGCTACAGCCCACCATCTGAAAGAAACAGGAACAACGCGCGCACTGGTCTTCTTCCCTTTTAATCCCAGAACTTTACTTACTTGTAAAAAAGATGTTTTAATTTTTCCATCAGAAGGCGCTACCTCACTAATCACTTCATAAAATGGAATTGTTTGAAGAGCGTTTTTTGCCTTTTCAATGGTTTCCGTCTTTTCAGGAAAATCCAATAAAAACCCTTTCCAAAACGAGTCACTGCCTAGATCGCCAGATCCTAAAATCCAGTTTTGAAAAAATTCATCATTGATGAAATCTTCCTCCTTAAAGTCTTTATAAAATTCGTTTTTTGTCATAGTACTTCAGGTAGAGTTCATTTTTTAATTTATTACCCCAAAAAAAAATACTTTTTAAATAATTTTTTTGAAATATTTAAAAAGTATAATTATATGAGATATAAAAACGAATATAAAATTCTTGCTACAATCCTCCATTTTGGTGGTAAATACAAAAAGGGGATGCAGAAACATCCCCTTTGAATTTAAACTAAAAAATTGCTACATGAGAAGCAATAAATTTACAATCTTCAATATCTTATTTTATCACCTCTGCAAGTGTTTTATTTAATTCTTCGCCACGGATATTTTTAGCAATAATCTTTCCTGAGGGGTCTATTAATAAGTTTTGTGGAATGGCACTGATACCATACATCGTTGACACTTCATTTTTCCATCCCTTCAAATCACTTAACTGAGTCCAGGTAAGATTGTCTTTATGAATGGCGTCCATCCAAGCCTGGTGTTTGCCCGGCTGGTCAAGAGAAATACCCAAGACAGTAAATCCTTTGTCTTTATATTCATTAAATGCTTTCACCACATTTGGGTTTTCTGCACGGCATGGACCGCACCAGCTTGCCCAAAAATCAACCAATACATACTTCCCTTTAAATGAAGCCAGAGTAACAGAATTTCCAAGCGTATCATTTTGAGTAAACGCCATAGCCATAGCCCCTACAGCTGTTTTGCGGGCTGTTTCAAGGCGCTCACTAAAGGCAACTCCTGCAACCGATTTTTTATTTTTATCAGAAAGCCCTTTGAATAAAGGTTCTACTTTAGGAACATTTAAATCGTATCCTACATATTGATTCAACACATATAATGCAATGGGTGAATTCGGATTTGTTTTTAAATAACGATGGTAAACAGCTTCACTCTTTTCATCTGATAACTTGTCAAATTCTTCCTCTGTCTTAGCCATTCCTTCTTTATCCTTCGCTTTGCTAAACTCTCTATATTGCTCGCCTAATTCCGCCGCCTTTTTATTGAATGGCTGCTCACTTTTAACTAATTTATCAAATTCTACGTGCGATTTAGACCCAGTTACTTTGGCAAATTTCAAGGAATCCTTCGCAATAATATTTATAGTTCCGCTTTCCAGATACAAAGGCATTCTATCCATGCGCGGTCTCTTCCCTTCTTCTTTTGCTTTAAAACGAACCATCAAATTTCCCAAAGTTGGCTCAGAAATATTTTGGGAAAAAGATACTTTATTATTCACCAGTTTGGAACTATCGGTTATGTTCTCATCGCCGGAACGGAAAGAAAGAAAAACCATATCAACCGGTTCAGAAAATTGAAAATTTCCGTTGACCTTGGCTTTTTGGGCGGAGGTGGAACCTACAGCAAAAGATGTCAGGGAAAATAAAAAGAGAATTTTTTTCATTAGAAGTGTTTATGTGTGGGAAGTTATTTTTTTTTAAAAAATGAGCCTTAAAAATAAAGCTTTATAATAGAAAGCTGGTGTTTATTCAAAATGTAATAGCCACATTTTCTACACATAAAGAGTCGGCTTTTTTATATTTTACCCCAACCTTAAATATTTATTTTCAAATTATAGTAACGTTCATTATAAAACCACCTTTATTTTAGCCGGGAAAAGGCGTTCCGGATCACCAAATAGGGCACAGCTTTCCACCAGGACATTTTCATCGGACTGAACTTTTTTATTAAAAATTAATTTTCCCTTATAAAATAATTTCACTTTTTTTGAAAGATCAACCAATTCAGGACTAAGGAATATGGAAATTTCTCCTTGCTTTACTTCTTCCTTTTGAGTAAGATCTCCGTCTGCCAGCCACACCTCTAAATCAATCGTGTTCTTCTTTTTATCAATATTCAGATTAAAAATAGCACGATCGATATTTGCAGTGTCGGAAATATTTAATTGTTTATTGATTGACACATTGTAAAACCCGTTACGATACCGGCCATCCATTGGGAAGTAAACCCAACTAATATTAGCGGGTTGCGGATTTCTTTTATATTGAATTAACCAGGGAGTTGTTGGCGTATAGTCAATACCGTGCCCTTTCTTTGGCTGAAGCACAATATTGTGTTTGAAATCAGCCGGGTGTAAAACCTGCAGGCTATCAAATACTTTTTTTGCCCTTGCAGTATTTGAATTGCGACCGAATCCTCCGTCATTTTCTCCCGTTTGAAAAGAGAAGGCAATATTCCGGAAATTTAATGGCGGCGCATTTTTTAACGGCTCTCCACCGGCCATCGGTCCGGCACCGGCAAGATAATCTGCATAGAAAGCGCCCAAACGCTGGCTACCGTAACCTCCTTCTGAAATGCCCATTACATAAATTTTATTAGCATCTACATTTCCGTCCAGCATGGCAAGCCTAAAAAGTTTTTCCCAGGCAAACTGCTCCGGCTTAAACCACCAACGGTATCTTTTTTCATTTGGAATTTGAGGAATAAAATAAACCGAAGGAACATCTTTATACATCAATCCCCATCTTAGAGCAGCCTCAAACTCACTCTTTTTAGGACCGGATCCGTGTAAATTAATAAACATAGGATAACCTATTTTCGGTTGTTCCCCTTTAGAAATATAATAAAACGGCATCGGGTCTTCACCATGAAGTTGCCAGGTATTCATCGGATAGATATGTTTATTATCTGCCAAAGCCTTTATTGGCTGGGGTAATTCTGCTACATCCGTATTTGCTTTTATCCATAAAGCCCATACATTTTTCCGGCTTTGTTCTATATCTTTTAATGCCATCTTTTTGCTATCCGGCAAGGATTCATGATCGGCTTTACGGTAATCGTTTATTCTGTTTTTAAAATAGGTAATGATTGTACTATCTGATTGGTTGCTTAGTTCAGCAGCCTGGACATGATTTACTGCGCATACGAACGGAACAAATAATAAGAATCGAAGTAATTTTATAAGGCTCATAATCAGGATTTAAACAACCGGCAATTTATTCACCGGAGTTGTTATTAAAAGTATTTATCTCATTTAGGGTAAGAAAAATCTTTCGTTTCCCAAAACGGTTTCGATTACTCTATCTATTAAAAACATAAAGCCAGAAAATTACTCCCTGGCTTTTTTTATTGTAAGTGTAACTATAAAAAATTTCCACATTTTTTTTCTAACAGTTTTCTAACCGGAAGTTACATTTTGCAATGGGGATGATTCTTTAAAATTGAAGGAACCTATTTTAAATATCAATCCAGGCAATATATTATAGAGTTAAGTAAACATGTTTTTACCCCATAAGAAAATAAAAATTTACTTAAATTTCAATTCCGTCAAGAAAATAGATCATACCAGATCTCTAAAATTAGAATTCAGCCAAGACATAATGATACCTGTTATTATTGGTTTCAGCATTTAAACCTATGCAGAAACTGGAGGTATCATGTCTATATTTAAGCAGAAGCAATTGCTTATCGAAAAAGATTAGAAGAGATTAATCAGATTCAAAAATAAAATAAATAAATGCACATATTTATTCTTTAGTTCACTAAGTGCACGTGCCATAATTTTATATGTCGCCTTAACGGTAATACCCATAATTTCAGCTACTTCCTCATAGGAAAGTTCTTCATAAAAACGAAGAAAGATTGCTTCGTTTTGGCGGGCAGTCAGATAGCCTGAAGCTTTTTTTAATCGGGTATTTAATGCAAGCTCTTCTTCTTTTCCTATCATTCTAAGTTCTGAAAAAGCCGAAATTTCTTCAGTTATATATTCATCTGAAACAATGACACCTTGCGTTTTCAACTTATTAACGAGAAGATTCCGAAAGGAAGTGTAAAAATAAGCAGCAGGAAATTTTATGGTAGATAATGTAGACCGGTTATTCCAGATAAAAATCATGATTTCCTGGATGGAATCTTCCACCAGGTGAAGCTTTTGGGTGATCTTCTGCCCGTAAATATAAAAATGCCGGTAATAATAAGTATACATTTTTTCATAGGCTTTTTCATCTCCTGCCTGTATTTGTATCCATATTTCTGTATCTATTTGCAATTAATTGGTTTTCTAAATTGATTGTTCCGGTTAAAATAAATTTAAAATCGAAGATTTAACCCAGGTAAATTTTGGCCGAAGTTACCCTAAAATTCAACTTTATTTTAGAAATAGATATTTTCAATAGGAAAGGAAAATAACCCTTCACCTTTTACTTTACATCTTCAAACGTCGTATTTTTTTCGTCAAAATTCCATTTTTCTTTTGCAAAGAGTTTAAACTGATATGGAAGCCGTTTCAAAAAACCATCCCATTGCCTGTCTTTTTTTGCAGACCAGGTTACCTCTGCCAAAGCCAGTATCCGGGGTAATAACATATACTGAACCTGCGGATAGGTTTTTATAAACTCTACCCAAACAGCGCCTTCCACCCCGATGATATATTTTGTTTGGGCACTATCCAATTCCACAGGAACAGGTTCGTACTGGTACACTTTTTTCAGGGTATTGATTGTAAATTTTGCGGCAAATGGTTCTGTTTTAGGATCGCCCTGGTAACGGTTAAAATATAGAGGATTTGCAGGTGACATGATAGCACCGTGCTTTTGTTTGGCAGCCGCTATTCCGCCACTGGTTCCACGCCAGCTTTGCACCAGCGCATCAGGAGATAATCCTCCATCCAGCGTTTCATCCCATCCGATAATATTTTTGCCATGTGCTTTCAGGTAATCCGCTATGCGATGAATAAAATAACTCTGCAAGCCATTCTCATCTTTTAGATTCTTTTCCTTTATCAACGCCTGGTCCTTCGCATGTTTTTTCCAGTCACGCTTATCCACTTCATCGCCACCAATATGAATGTATGGTGATGGGAAGATATTCATCACTTCATTTAAAACATCCTGTAAAAAAATAAACGTGCTATCATTTGATGGACAATAGTTACTGTATAATTTTGCAAAATCACTGGCGGAGCTGGCGACTTCCTGGGGAATATTCTCACACGAAAATTGCGGATAAGCAGCGAGGGCTGCCTGTGAATGACCGGGCATTTCTATTTCCGGGATCACCATTATATTTCGATCTGCCGCATATTGTACAATATCCCTGGCCTGTTGCTGGGTATAAAAACCACCATAACGTTTAGGGGTACCCGTTAAAGAATCATTTTTAGCATAATACACAGCTCCCGGAGTTTCCATACGCCAGGCACCGACGGAAGTCAATTTTGGGTATTTATTTATCTGTAAACGCCATCCCTGGTCATCCACAAGATGCCAGTGAAATACATTCATTTTATAGGTGGACATAATATCCAGGAAGTTTTTTACATCTTCCACCGTAAAGAAATGTCGCACGACATCGAGCATCATTCCACGCCAGCCGAAACGCGGTTGATCTTCTATAAAAGTGCAGGGTATAGCAAGAGATTTTTGATTACTCTGAAAAGGGATGCATTGCAAAAAGGATTGAATTCCGTAGAAAATCCCTTTCGAGTTCGGAGCGGTAATTTTTATTTGATCCGGCGCAATAATTAAAGTATATCCTTCATTTCCCAACCTGGTTAGCTTTTCATCTATGGTAAAAATAAGAGCAGGTGTATGATTCTTTTTATTTGAAACTTTTATCCCAAAACGATTTTTCAATTGTCCCCTGAGAAAAATATCCAGTCTTTTTAATTCCGGATTTTCCAGTGCATATTGTATTGAGAAGTTTTTATCAAGCATAAAAGTGCCGGCTTTCATTTCTATCGTTTGGGGAAGAGGCACAATATTCATGGTGGATTGCGCCATAGATGTCATAGACAGAAATGTCAAAAGAAAAAAGGAAAGTAGTTTGATCATAAATTTAATATCTAAAGTATACAAACAAAGAAGCTGGGGAGGAAATAAACTTAAACCCGAATGATCCATTTTTTAAAAATCATAGAAACATGAATGGAGTGAAAGTGTACATTCCGAATCTAAAACACGTGAGTGCTTAGAATAAAATTATTGATCTGTAATCTTTCTAAAAAATTAAAAATTCACAAATAAATGGATCCTTCCTTTTAAAAGGTAATTGAAAATTCAGTCATCCTCACTTATGGTTTGTTGTCCGTAAGAAAAAAATAACATCCGAAATACTTATTTGGTTTGAGTCACCTTTATTGAAACCGGTGGAAGGTTAAAAGTAGGATTTATAATGACCGTTGTTTCTCTTGTCATATTGGTGGTATTTGGCTTTACAGTCACAGGCAAATTAAAGTCTCCTGAGCCAAATCGTTTTGTAATAATCACCCAATCGTTATTATCAGGAATAGTCACCCACCACCCATTTGTACCACCTTTCACTACAATCGTGTCTTTCCCACCGATTGGCGGAAAAGCAGAATTCATTTTTAGCATAGCTGAAAAATCTGAAGACGACGGTTTTACAGGCAAATTTTGTTTTTTGCAGGAATAAAAAATGATTAAGGAAACAATAACCATTGCCGCATTTATATATTGACTTTTTCTTCGCATTTTTTTCGATTTTTATCTTTAATATTTATTACCAACCTGGGTTTTGAATCCATTTGTTAGCTGTTAATTGGAGCATCCGTTGCTGGATAGGCAACAGATAATCCCGGTTTAAATTAAAACCATAGCCATTAGGTACAACACTCTTTAGCGGATCCAGGTAACGCCTTGCGTCTCCTGTATTTCCACTTAACTGAGGCTGAAAAGAGGAAGGGTAATTGGCCGGCATGTCACTACCAATATATAATGCACCCAAAGGCCTGTTCGCCTTTATTAAAATACCGGCTGCGGCCCAACGCATAATATCATCCAATCGAAAACCTTCAGCAGCCAATTCAACTCTTCTTTCTCTTCGCACCGCCTGCAACACCTGACTTAAATTCCTGAATGGATAAGCAGGATCCGTATTGTATTCTTTAGCAAAATTAACAGGAGGCATATTTACTCTCGTACGTAAAGAATTAAGCGCATTAGCGATAAGAACAGCATCACCACCCAATTCTGCCATGGCTTCCGCATAATTCAATAATACTTCTGCATAACGGAAAGCAATCGCCGGAGCCTGGCTATTGTTGTCATCAGAAACCGCGCGTGAATCATTATATTCTAAAAATTTGTAGAGAGGAAAGCCTGTAGTACTCCGGTTAAAACCTGTTTGGTTAATGGGAGGATAAGCAGGAACTACTTGTCCCGGCTTAATTGGTTTGCCAGGCACTGCAACAGTTTGAGATAAGCGGGGATCCCGAATAGTTGGTTTCAACTCATTACCATAGATTTTTTGAGCCTGATCTCTATCAACCCCTAAAAAAGGCTTTCCATCAATGGTAAGATAATCATCCACCAGCGATAAATTAATGCCCATATCAGCTCCTGCCGTAGATGTGTATTTACTAATGCTATGGGCGATATTATCTGCCACGCTATATTTCCTCCAGAGCAAAACTTCAGAATTTGAAGAGAGATCGAGGGTAACAAAAAGGTTAAAATAGTCTTCCAGTGGTTTACCCGTTGAATATATTTTCCATCGGTTACCGTTTATTACAGCTAAGGCAGCATCTCTTGCCTGTTCAAAATAGTTCTGTATTTTAGCATCAGTAATTCCGTTTGTGAAAAATGGATCATTTGCTGCCTTATGATATTTTTGCCAGGTGGCTTCGTACAAGGCTACGCGTGATTTAAATGCCAGAGCTACATCTCGATGCAGACGCATAGATGCGCTATTACTTCTGATAGGTAACAAATTAATAGCTTGGTCAAGATCGTTTAGAATAGAATCAGTAACTACTATCCTCGAATCTCTTGGCACCTGCATTAAAAGTGTATCAGCAGGTAAAACTTTATTGACCCAGGTAAGGTCTCCATAACTTCTTACCATATTAAAGTAGGTAATAGCCCTGAAAAACTTTGCTTCGCCCAAATAATTATTAATCAGATTTGCATCCCCGGAAGCATGCTGGTAATTTTCCAGGAAATAATTCATACTTCGAATTGTGGTATAACCACTCAAAGCGCCTGCATTGCTTAAAGCCAATGTGCCATTCAACCTGATATTTACCGCAGAAAAAGTCATGTTGTCGGTTCCTGCATCATTGAAGGCAATTCCACTACCGCCAATTCCACCAGGCTGACCAGGAAAAGCGCCGGCATAAAATTGATTTAAATAAAGACGTAGTTCGTTGGTGGTAGCAAGGGAATTATCTGTGCTTAGAGTGTCCAATGGCTGTTTGTTAAGAAAATCCTTGTTGCAGGCTGCCAGCACAAAAAGCAAACTGCAAAGGATCATTAGGGAAGATTTAATATTGTTATGCATCCTGTCTTTTTTATAAAAATTATATAATTTAATTTTAATTATGCCTTCTAAAGTAAGTAACGGGTTTCCCTCTTTATTAGAATCCTACATTTATACCAAAAGAATAAACCTGTGTAAGAGGATAAATTTTACCCGTAGATGTACTGCCTGTTAAGGTTTCAGGGTCGAACATCCCGGCAAGTTTCGTAACAGTGAATAAATTTTCACCGCTTGCAAAAACACTTACTTTATTCAAATTTATTTTATTGATGATGTTCGCTGGTATGGAATAAGCCAGCGTAAGATTTTTTAATCTTAAATAGGCTGCATTTTGTATATATCGATCGCTTACCTGCTGTGTTTTATTCACAAAAGAATTAATAGCACCGGCAGGAGCTGCATAAGGATTCGGATAATAAGCATTTGGATTTTGAGGGGTCCAATAATCCATGTGCTCTTTAAAAACGGAAACCTGGGCAAGTGCACCAGAACCCCAGAAATAAACATCGCCAACACCAGCAGCAAAATCTCTTTTACCAACACCTTGTAATAGCATATACAAAGAAATCCCTTTCCATTCTAATGAGCCATTAAAAGAATATGCATACCGGGGAGATGTATTTCCAATGATCGATTGATCACCCATATCGCCCAAACGATTGTTTCCCCGGTTTATTTTTTTATCCCCATTGATATCAATGTAATTTACATCTCCTGGTTTCCAGGCCACAGGACTTAGAAAAGAGTGATCGATTGCATTGAAATCTGCAGCTTCTTTATCATTTTGAATAATACCAGATGCGCGATACCCCCATATTTCTCCCGCTTGTTTGCCCACGTACCATGCCCCGGAAGGATTAGTGAATGTAGGATTTTCATATTTAGTTACTTCCGTAATATTATCCGATAAAACGATACCCGTACTAAATTTAATGTTGTTTCCTAAATTGCCCCGGTAGGTAAGAGAAAGTTCCCAACCACGAGTACGTAGGTTTGCATTGTTACTGGCAGGAACAGTTCCTCCAAACAAATCTGCAATGTCGAATGTGGGACCAAGCATATCTTTGGTTTCGCGTTCATACACATCAAGACTGCCGGAAAGACGATTCTGAAAGAGGTCAAAATCAAGTCCAAGGTTTTTAGTATAAACCTTTTCCCAGGTAGTGCCTGTATTAAAAGGGGCAGGAGCAAAAATGACTCCTTCTCTTCCATTTTGAAAAAACCAGGAAGGCCCACTGCCATTAATACCAGGAATAGAAACACCCATAGATTGGATGTAAGAATATAAACCAGCACCGGATTGATTACCCAGCAAACCATAAGAGGCCCTCAATTTAAGCGTATTAATCACGTGCCTTAGATTATCCATGAAGCCTTCTTTAGCAATATTATACCCAACAGACATAGAAGGAAAAAAGCCCCACCTGCTATCTGGTGCAAAACGGGATGAACCATCATAACGACCATTTACTTCAAAAAGATATTTCTCTTTGTAATTATAATTTAACCTTCCGAAATATCCTTGAGTAGCCCAATGATTGCGTGCTTCGCTGGTAACAGGAGGACGGGTACTTAGAGAAATTCCCGGTCGGGTGGCACTGATGAGATCCTGGGCGGAGGAAGTAAGTGAACTATATTCGTTCAACTCCTGTTGAAAACCAACCATCACACTAAAATTATGTGCATCATTTAAATTATATTGATAAGACGTATATACATTTGGCGACACATATACAGTTTTGTTTTCATTTCGGGAAAAACTTCCCAGCAATGGAATACCAAATTCTGAACGGTTAACATACTTGGGTGTACCGTCAATGCCGTAAATAACCCCAGGCAGCAAAAGATTAGAACTTTCCCCTTCATCTCTTCTAATATTTAAATCTGCAATTATTTTAAAGTTTTTGATAGGTTCCAATTCGATTCCAGGTAAAAGAGCCAATGTAAATCCCTTTACAATTGATTCTGATCCTGAACGAAAATAAGGTACACTGGATATTTCATTAAAATTTCCATTAAGATCGTAAGGTGAAATATTCGGGCGCATACGGGCAAGGTTATGAAGAAATAATCCTTCAAATGTGCCTCCACTGCTAAAGGGAGATTTATATTTATCCTGAGTCAGTTTGGAATTCAGCTTTATTTTTGCCCAACTGGTTATTTGTGACGTCAGGGTGGTATTGAAATTAAAGCGCCTGTAATTGATATCACCATACCTAAATAAGCCATCTTCATCATAATAGCCACCTGACATAAAATATTGAGTGGTTTTATTTCCACCACTAATGCTTAAATTATGTTGCTGGCGAAGGGAACTTGGTTTGTAAAAGAAATCAAACCAATTTGTATTTGCTACACCATTGGCAGTATTTTCCCAATTAGTTAGATAATTATCCGTGGCTTCCGGAAAAATATTCATTCCGGAAGGATTATTTATATATTGTTTTAACAGATCCAATTTTGCATCACTATACTGTTTGCTTCCTTGTGCATTGAATGTAGCATCATTAAAAAAACGGGCGAAGTCATATGAATTCGCCATGTTTGGCAAATTTATTGGCCGGGTGATTCCAAAATTATTTGAATAGGAAATTCTTGTTTTACCTTCTTTTCCTTTTTTCGTAGTCACCAAAATAACTCCGAAGGGTGCTCTGGCGCCATATATTGCTGAGGCTGCCGCATCTTTTAAGACAGAAATGGATTCGATATCGTTTGGATTTACGTCGGACAGATTCATCGGCAATCCATCTACTAAAACAAACGGACCATCACCTCCTGCCAGGTTTCCGGCTCCGCGTATATTCAGATTAAAACTTTGACCGGGTTTTGTATTTCCACCGACGGATACATTTAAACCGGGCACCAATCCTTGCAGGCTTTGTGTAGCATTTAATACAGGACGATTTTCCAGATCCTCTGCCTTTACCACAGATAATGAGCCTGTAAGATTTATTTTTTTCTTTGTTCCATACCCTACTACTACAACCTCATCGCCTATTTGCACATCCAGTTCCATCACGATATTCACTTCTTCAATTTGCCCAATCGTAAAGGATTTTTTCTTATAACCTACGATAGTAAATTCCAAAACATCTCCCTTATTGGCATCAAGTGTGAAATGTCCTTCCATAGAAGTGCTCGTCCCTTTATTTGTACCCTTTATGATTACAGACACTCCTCCTAAAGGCAAACCCTTCTCATCTAATACTGTACCTTTTATTGTTTGATAAATATCACCGTCAAAATGGGCAGTAAGAATGTTTTTTTCTTTTAAACCGTAATCTTTATAACTACCTGCTGCTACATCATAACAGGATAACAAGATTAGCGCTGCTGAAAAAAATTTCCGTAAAGCAGATTTATTAAGCAATGGAGGATTGGAATGAGAAGTTATAAATTCCATAATCTGTTTTTATTTTTTTTGGAGAATTATTAATGTCCTTTCCAGTACTTTATTTATTCAAAAAATTTAAAGAATGGTTTAACATAATCTTAATTAAATGTAGCGGAGTTTTTTAATAAATTTTTATGCAAACGATTGCGCTGATATTTAAAGATTCCCCTGCATTTCAATAACATATTTAATATTCCAGACTTTCCGATATACTGTCGATTTAACAGTCGTTTAGTTTAATGAAATTAGATGCATAATATTCCATTATAAAACACTTGAATTAACTGAAACTTTAAGGCACAAAAAAAGCCGTGAGATTAAATCTCACGGCTCCTAAATATTCTAAGAGAAAATTAAGCGATTTCAACATCAGCACCAGCTTCAGTCAATCTTGCTTTTATATCTTCCGCTGTAGCTTTATCTACACCTTCTTTAACTGGCTTTGGAGCTGTATCTACTAAGTCTTTAGACTCTTTCAATCCTAAACCGGTCAATTCTTTTACCAATTTAACAACTGCTAATTTGCTTGGACCTGCTGCTTTCAAGATAACATCAAAAGATGTTTTTTCTTCTGCTGCTTCAGCACCACCGCCATCTGCACTTGCAACGACAGTTGCTGCTGCTGGTTCGATACCATATTCTGTTTTTAAGAAATCAGCTAATTCCTGAACTTCTTTTACTGTTAAGCCTACTAAGCTTTCAGCTAATGATTTTACGTCTGCCATGATTTTTGTGTTTTAATTTTTTCCCCCTTCTTTTCCAGATGATTATCGGGATCCGGCGGAGTAGTTTTAAAAAAATTTGTGTCTATTTTTATTGGCTATTGCCAAATAAATACATTATTCTGCTGTAGGTTCAGCTGGTTTGTCCGCTTCCGGGATTTCTTCAGTTTTCACTTCGGATTGAGGAGCTTCTTCAGTTTTTGATTCAGCAGCTGGAGCTTCTTCTACTTGTGGAGTTTCTTCAGCAACAGGAGCTGCCGTTTCTTCTTTTACTTCGGAAGCTGCTTCACTTTCTTGCCTGTTTTGCAATGCACCGATAACTCTTTGGATAGGAGACATCAACAATCCGATTACTTCACCGATCAATTCATTCTTAGTCTTGATTTTGGTAAGGTTAACTAATTGGTTATCGCCTACAAAAATATCCCCGTTTAAAAAGGCTGCTTTTAAAACAGGCTTTTCACCTCTTGCTTCTTTTCTGAAGCTGCTAATGATAACAGCAGGGTCTTTTGGACTTTCACTGAACATCAGCGCAGTTACGCTATGTAATGAATCGTAAACACCTGAGTATTTTTCGCTGTCCAGGCTTTCTAATGCTTTTTTAATAAGGGTATTCTTGGCCACCTTCATTTCTACCTGCTTGTCGAAACAATGCTTACGCAATTTATTTATCTGCGCTACGCTCAGGCTTTCTGTATTGGTGATATAAAAATTAGAATACTGAGAAAATTTCTCTTTCAGTGCTTCTATAACTTCTTGTTTTTGTTCTTTGTTCATACTATTGATTTTGCTGCTCATGGGTTAAATAAACCGAAGCAAATAAATTTAATTAGGACTTTACAGATTTGGTGTCTATCATCAAACCCGGGCTCATTGTACTTGCCATAGTAAGACCTTTCAGGTAAACACCTTTAGAGGTTGCAGGCTTTAATTTTACCAGAGCGGTAATTAATTCCTGGGCGTTTTGCTCAATTTTTTCCGGAGAAAAACTTACGCGGCCAATTGATGCGTGAACAATACCCACTTTATCTACTTTAAAAGCGATTTTACCACCTTTAACATCATTTACAGCAGCAGCCACATCATTTGTTACTGTTCCTGTTTTAGGATTCGGCATCAGGTTTCTTGGTCCAAGAACTTTACCTAAACGTCCTATTTTAGGCATAACAGATGGAGTTGCAATAATCACATCAATATCTGTCCAGCCACTTTCAATTTTGGAAATATATTCGTCCAAACCTACAAAATCAGCACCTGCATCTTTTGCAGCCTGTTCTTTATCAGGAGTACAAAGCACTAACACTTTTTTTGTTTTACCCGTACCATGAGGAAGAGAAACAGTTCCACGAACTGCCTGATCTGCTTTTTTTGGATCAACACCCAAACGGATGTGAATATCTACAGAACTATCAAATTTTGTAGTATTTATTTCTTTTACCAGCGCAGAAGCTTCTTGTAATGAATATGCTTTTTTAGCGTCCACCTTAGCGTTGGCTTCTTTTCTTTTTTTAGTAATCATTTGTTCAAAAGTTTAATCCCTGATTCCGATTGTAACCGGAAAGGGGAATCATTTACAATTTAGTTATCCCAAGGAGCTTTTCCGGTTACAGAAATACCCATACTGCGTGCTGTACCTGCAACCATTTTCATAGCGCTTTCTTTGCTGAACGCATTCAGGTCTTCCATTTTATCCTGGGCGATTTCCTCAACCTGAGCCCATGATACCTTCCCCACTTTATCTCTGTTAGGCTCTTTACTACCCGCCTTAATTTTAGCAGCTTCTTTTAACTGAACTGCAGCAGGAGGTGTCTTGATGACAAAATCAAATGATTTATCGCCATAAACTGTAATGAGAACGGGAAGAATTTTCCCTTGTTTATCCTGGGTTCTTGCATTAAACTGCTTACAGAACTCCATGATGTTGATTCCTTTTGAACCGAGTGCAGGACCTACCGGAGGTGCTGGATTGGCTTGTCCTCCTTTAACCTGGAGCTTGACAAAGCCTGTTGCTTCTTTTGCCATAATTTAAATTTTTGGTGTTAACGTCCGTCGACATGCTCGGGACTCCCAATCAAATGAATTCCTTTAAGAACTTTTTTGGGAGTGCAAAAGTAGTGAAAGAATTTGTTATAACAATTATTTTTTAAAAAAAAATAGCCAAATATTCAGGGCCCAATTTCGAAGGTTTAAGCTTAAATAATTCGATCTTCTTTCCCTCATCAAAATTCCTTATGACCTGACATTATTTTCTTGATTTTAAATGCTTTACCTAAAATCATAATCAGATACCGGATAATCTGCTTATCCTATCCAAATAGTTTTTTCCTATAGGAATGGTTAACTCACCAATTTCCACTTCATGATTTGTAAAAGCTGTCAATTTATTTATTGAAACAATAAAAGACCTGTGAATCCGAACAAAACGGTTTTCGGGAAGCATAACTTCTAAAGAACTTATGGATTGCTTTACCAAAAGAGTCTTTTGACTTCTTTGTACTATTTTAATGTAGTCTTTTAAACTTTCTACAAACAATATTTCTTCCAAAACTACTTTCACCATTTTCCGGTCCACCCTGAAAAAAAGAAAATCATTCCCTGTACGGCCTTCCTCCTCCTTAACAGGGAAAGGCACCGGCATTATAAACAATTTTCCAATGGCCTTCAAAAATCTTTCTAATGAAATGGGTTTTAATAAATAATCAACTGCTTCCAGCTCAAATCCTTGTAATGCATAATCTTTGTGCGCAGTCGTAAAAATCACTTTTGGAGGATTTTTAAGCGTCCTTAGAAATTCCGTACCGAGAAGTAAAGGCATTCTAATATCTAATAGCATTACATCCACATTTTGCTCACTGAGTACTTTCATAGCCTCAAAAGCATTTGAGCATTTTCCAGCTAACTCAAGATTGGGAATACTTTCAATATAATGTTCCAAAATCTTTAAGGCGGGAGGTTCATCATCCACTAACAGGCATTTGATGTTCATATTTTCCAGATTTTACATTTGTCCATTCCATGTTTGTCGCTCCATACTGGTCATTTATAGGCATCGTAAGAGAAAGAGTGAACGTTTCTTCAGCAGGCGATAATTTCAAATTGTATTTTTCGCCGTACAAAAGTTGCAGCCTTTTTTCCACGTTATGCAATCCAATACCTCCGGGCACAATAGGAAGGTTTTCATCTTTCACCTTACTATTAATCAATTTTAAGTTTAAAATATCGTCTTCCACATGAAGATATATACTTATCCAGCTTTGATCAATCTGTTTACTGGTTCCATGCTTAAAACAATTTTCTAATAATGGCAGGAATAATAGAGGTGGTATCAATTTACCTTCTATTTCACCGGAATAACTTTTACTCACATCCAGCCTGTCTCCATATCTTAATTTTTCCAGATCTACATAATGGTTCATCATTTCTAATTCCTTACTTAGAGAGACCATTGGGGCGTTACATTCGTATAACATATATCTCAGCAGGTCTGATAATTTTAGAATGATGACGGGTGCCAGATTGGATTTCTCAAGGGAAAGTGAATATATATTATTCAGCGTATTAAAAAGAAAATGTGGATGCACCTGTGATTTAAGCATCTGCAATTCAGCATTTGTCTTTTCCTGTTGTACCAATATATTTTGCCTTTTCTCCTTTGCCCAATATCTTAATAATTTTATTGAAACCGCTATGCCAAGAATAGTCAGGCAGCCCAACAATGCTCCACCCAGCGTCCACCAGGTTTTTTTCTGTATAAATACTGATGCAAGAAATTTAAAATTGATGAGGTAAGAAAAATACATATTGACACCAATGAGCAGAAGTGCACACCCGAAGAATATTAAAATTTTATTCTTTAAAAGAAATCTTGGAATAAGAAAATACATAAAACTATATGCAAGCCACATGTGATTTGGAAGAAATGCCATTGATCTGTATAATTCTAATTTAAACTGACCGTTTTGCTCGTAAGCCAGAACAAAATAAATTAACACCACCGTCCAGAATAATACGTGAAGCAGAATTCTTTGTTTTAAAAACCAATCCAGGAAATTTTGCGTTGAAAGTGGCTGCATTTTGACTTTTGTATTACAAAATTAAAAAGCCTTCTATTGTTTTCAATATTCGGTCGACGAAAACAATGATTTAGAAGATGAATAGCCTGAAAACCGCTCAATATCTATAATACGCAAAATATTGAGTTTCTGTAGATCGCAAAGCTCTTTTGGACTATTGTTTTACCGTCGGATTTTATTTGATACTAATTTTAGATTTCTATATTAAATGTAAACTCTTTTAAACTATAAACGATGAAAAATTCTCTCAAATTCATTATTGCAGTCTGCACATTCTTATTGATAAGCAGCTCCATAAATGCTCAAAAGAAAAACGTTATTCCGGCAGAAGGTTTCTGGGTATTGGAAAGTAATGTTCACAACAAGAAAAGTACTATTATTCGATTCTACACAGATAAGTCTGTTTTAATTTATGAAGAAACAGTGAATAACTGTCGCCTGAATATAAACAGGAAAAAAAATGTATTAGATCTTAATAAAGGCCTTGAAGAGGCGATGGTGGCCTGGAACAATAAAAAAGACGTTCTAAAAAACGGTGATATGATGGCTGTATTAATGAAAGTAAAAGGCAGAAGGTAACCCAATAGATTTTGGGATTTATTATTCGCCTATTTTTAAAAACCTTTCACTTATTTTGAATTCCAATTCCAGTCCGTTGTGGAGTTTCACTTGTTGGTTTTTACTTTCCAGCACCCATTCCAAAATCACTTTGCCAGAATGGGTGCATTTACATAAGAAAGAAAAGAATAGACGGAGGAATAACACTAACCGGCAATTTGGTTTTTTGTATTGATCTCTTTTATTTGGTTTTTTGTATTGAATTCAAGTTTAATACCATGATCCAATTTTATTTCGTATGATTTGGCACTTTCTTCTTTTTCCTCTTCGCATTTGATAATTTTATTTCCTTTAAAGTGAGTGGCAATGTATTCCCGGATGCTAAAAGGTTATTCACTTTCTGAAACAACACTTTCCTGAGCAGAAGTAGAAAAACTGCTTATTAGCAGGGATAAGACAAAAATATAAACGATCCCTTTTTTCATGTTTAAATGATTTATTCAAAAAGGGCTTTGTTATAAAAGAGCATTATAAATCTTTGTTCCTTCATAAAAACTTCCGTGCTGATAACTTTATTCATTGAAGAAATTGAAGAAAAGATCTGAATGTTGGTCTGGAAGTTCCGGTTTAACTTTAAAAACCCCGTTATTATGGTTTGAAGTTTATGGTTTCGCCCCGTCCTGTTCAAGAGCCATCACCATTCTTATTTCTCCATAACTAACATCTTCCGGAAGATGATCTTTTAAAGTTTTTGTACTTGATCGGCCATTAATTGAAATCGCCTCTTTTATCAATAATTGTTTTTCCGAAGAAACTAATTCGTTTATATCAACATCACCATTTCCAACAAACCATGATAAATGTCCTTCGACAGTTGTAATCGCAAGATTCCTTTCTTTAGCAATTTCTGCGACAGATTTTCCTTCTTTAAATAAATTGAAAGAAAAAATATTGGTCGGTGTTTTTTCTTCCAAAGATTTTTCTTTCCGTTCTTTTTTTGGAGAAGATTCTTTCGCAGATATATTACTTCCCAATTCATGCCTGGCACAATAATCCTGTACTGTCTCTAAAATATCATCTCCGTATTTATCCGCTTTTGCTTTTCCAAACCCACCGATCTTCATCAGATCTTTTTTAGTCAGAGGAAGGTATTCCGCAATTTCTTTCAGAGATGCATGGGAAGCAACCATAAAAATCGGAATTGAATTCTCCTCCACAATCATATCGCGCCAACGTTTGAGGGTTTCGTATAATTCCCCATTGGCCACATCAGAATACACCTGGCTTTTTCCACTGGCATAGCAGGTTATATTTATTCTTGGAGTAGCAAATTTTAATTTATGTTTCAAAAATTCTGTAACCGAAAACAGTTCTTTACAATAATCCAGAAAATAATTGACGGTATAAACAGAAAGAATTAATTGAGCTAAGGTATTATTGATCTCTGTGGCTACTTCCCGATGTTCCGTAACCAATGGATGATTTTTAATTGCTTTGAAATAGTTTGTGAATTTTGGTTCAAAATGGCTGGCAGCAGCATTAATGCGCAATTGTAATGCTTCATTCTTTTCAATTTCAGGTTCATCACGCATTAATTCTGCAATCTGAAAGGAGAACTTTAATCCGACCCGTTCATCTGTTATAAGGCTATTATTTAAGTTCGTTGCCCATTCTACGGCTTCCGTATTTAATTTATATTGATGCGCCTTTACCTGAGATTGTAATAATTGGGCAAGGTGGCTAACCTCTTTAAAAGAAAATATTTCTTCTAAAAGTTGCTGCGTAAATATTTGCCTTGCCCCGGCAAATCGTTCGGCCAGTGATCCTTTATGTGTCAGCGATTGCTGACCTTTTACCACATTTTCATTACTATATATGGCTGCTGCCGGGATTTTTGAAAGCAACACAATTCCTTCCAGGCTTGTACAACGACTTAAGGCAACATATACCTGTCCGCTGCTAAAGGCCGCACCGGCATCGATCATTACACGCTCAAAAGTTAATCCCTGGCTTTTGTGAATCGTGATAGCCCAGGCAAGCCGTAAAGGGAACTGAGTAAATGATCCCAGGTTTTCCTGTTCCAGTTTTCCGTCTTCCCTGTTTAGGACATAACGATTGTTTTCCCAGGTTTCCGGCATTACGTAGATATCTTCGCCATCACAATCAACGATAATTTCATCCTTTAATAATTGCTTTACCACGCCTATTTTTCCGTTAAAATACCTTTTACTAACAACATCATTTTTAAGGAACATAACCTGGGCACCCACCTTCAAAACTAATTCTCCTTCTGCCGGATAATTATTTTCTGCAAATTCTCCATCTATAACTGCTTTATAAATTGTGGAAGGTGCAATTAACTTATGTAATTCACGGGCGTTGATTTGATCCGCCTGGTTATTATGGGAGGTAAGAGTTATAAACTTCTCTTCTTCATCCGGTCTGAAATCCGGGAAATACCGCATATGCAAATCTTCAAAATCATCTGCATCCATAAAGTTATTACGCACTTTGTTCAGCAGATTCACAAAAGAATGTTCCTTTTGCCGATAAATAGTTGTAAGCTCAATCAGTAAGGGCATTTGTTCCTTGATAACATAACTATCAAAGAAGAAAGGCGATGGATAATATTCTTGCAAGATGCCCCAATCATTCCTCGGAGCAACAGGGGGTAACTGGTATAAATCTCCAATGCAAAGCAACTGTACTCCTCCAAATGGAAGATCGTGTTTCCGGCGTACCGACCGCAAAATAGTATCAATTGCATCTATAACATCGCAGCGCACCATACTTATCTCATCAATAACCAATAATTCCATTTTCCGTAGGAGTTGTTGTCGTTGCCCGTTGTATTTCAATTTACTCAACAAATCTTCTTTGCTTCTTGCCGTAGGAATAAATGGATGAAAGGGCAACTGGAATAAACTGTGTAATGTAACGCCGCCAGCATTAATAGCCGCTACGCCAGTAGGCGCAGCAACGATGATATTTTTTGCACAATGATCTTTCAGAAATTTTAAGAAAGTTGTTTTTCCTGTCCCGGCCTTCCCGGTCAAAAAGATATTCTCACTCGTTTCTGTTACAAACCTGTAAGCGAGATCAAACACCTCATTGCGCTCTATGGTAAAAAAATTCTCCATGATTTCCATTTTTATCAATTCTACTGATGGCTAAAATATTTCTGCTAAGATTTCAATTTCTTTACAAAATCAGGATATTTTCCAGCTTAAAGAATACCTGGAAAATAATTAGATGATGCTTTTTAGTTTGCTCCAAAGTTACTCTCTATACCACTTTGGAGCAAGGGATTTAATTTATAGGTTGACCAGAAATTATCCGTATACAAAGTGGCCGCGAATAAGTTTTTCTAAAATTACTCCAATATTTTAAAGTAACGGATAAGATGGTGGAAATAAAGGCGGACCTGCCCGCCTTTATTAGAAAGACTTTTGTTAACAGGGAATGATGAATTGAGACCAAAATGCCTGCATGATCTATTCTGAAGCCATTACCGGGCTTCTTTTCCCAACCAATAAAAAATCATTTACCTGAACCTCCGTAAAATATTTTTTATTGCCTTCTTTGTCCAGGTAATGTCCATTTACCAGTTTACCATCAATGAATACTTCGGTTCCTTTGAACAGGTTTTTTTCAATATTTTCAGCCACAGGCCCCCAGGCAGTCAGATTGTGCCATTGGGTATTATCTACCCATTCGTCTTTTGAATTCTTATAGCCTTCATTTGTTGCGATGGAGAAACGTGCCATTTTCCGGCCATTTTCCATTGTTTTAATTTCAGGATCATTTCCTAAATTTCCGATCAATTGTACTTTGTTTTTTAATGCGTTCATAATTTTTTGTTTTGTGCCCAAGACTTTTGAATGAGCTGGTATAAAATATTTTTTGTGTTGAGTTTAGAATACGTCAATTTTTCAACAACTCAAAGATGTCTATAGATTTATTCCTATTCCACATTTAACCGTTTATAGTTGTGTATAACCGTTTGTAAACGGTTGTACACATAAATATAAAAACGTATCTTCCAATATCTTTTAAATCATTCAATATGATAGCCAAAACATCACCAAGACTTTGTATCGACTGCAAAAAACCGGTAAAAGGCCGGACTGACAAGAAATTCTGCAATGATTTTTGCCGGAATAATTACAATAATCTTTTAAAATCCGACACGAACAACCTGGTAAGAAATATCAATAATACTCTTGGAAGGAACAGGCGCATCCTGGAAAGTTTTTTTAACGGGGAAGAGGAAATAGCAAAAACGAACCAGGAAAGACTATTGGAAAAAGGATTTTTATTTAAATATATAACACATACCTACACGAATAAAAAAGGTAATATCTATTATTTCGTGTATGACCTGGGATATCTTCCTTTGGAAAATGATTGGTATTTATTGGTGAAGAGGAAGGAAACTTAGATTAAGCAAACAGATAATCATCTTCAATAACTACAGAAATTAGTACACAAAAAAACCGGCTCATTTCTGAACCGGTTTGTAACTACTTTAAAAAATATTTTAGACTAATTTTTCTACCTGCATATAACTTAACTCAACAGGAGTAGCGCGACCAAATATCTTTACCTGAACTTTCAATTTTTTCTTTTCATCTGTTACTTCTTCAATTACACCATTAAAGTCGTTAAATGGTCCGTCGATAATCTTAATGGTTTCACCAACAATAAATGGTTCACTCATCGTCATACCACCTGCGTCAGACATTTCATCAACCTTACCAAGCATTTTATTTACTTCCGCTTTACGCAAGCTGATAATATTTCCCCTCGAGCCTTTCCCATCTGTAAGAAAGTGCATAACATTCGTTACGTTACTTAGATGCTGAATCATTGCTTCTGTAAGTTCTCCATCTAACACCTCCATCATAATATAACCGGGATAGAAATTTCTTTCTCTCATCACCTTTTTACCCGAAACTACTTTGTACACTTTCTCAACCGGTAAAAATATCTGAAGAATTGATTTATCCCATCCGTTTCTGATGATGTCTTTATCAAGATATTCTTTAATCTTCCGCTCTTTGCCACTTACTACCCTTAGCACGTACCATTTAGTTTCCGGTGCAGGAGCAGCAGCCGGAGTAGATTCAATACTTACATCGGTCTCAGGAGCTGATTCCTCTTGTAAATTTTCATCCATGTTATCTGTATCTGTCATATTTACTTAAATAAAGAATAAACAAATTGTAGAACTCCATTTGAAACGAAATCCATTAAAGCGACAATTGCTGTGATAATAATGGTTGCCACTAATACAATCATAGTAGATTGCTGCAGCTCTTCCCAAGTAGGCCAGGTTACTTTGTGCAACAATTCATTATATGAATCTCTTATATACAATCCAATTTTATTCATTTCTAAATTTTTTACTGTTTGTTAGTTGTCGCCGGGAATTGATAAAAAAAATCTACGTTTATTTTGAATTATCCTATTCCACTCCTTCCTAAAAGTATCCTTGCAATATATTAAATTGTAAGATAACTTTTGCTTAAACTTTTATAAAATTCTCTACTTGAAAATTCGTTTGCACGGGCGCAAGGATTCGAACCCTGATCAAAGGTTTTGGAGACCTCTATTCTACCGTTGAACTACGCCCGTAGATCATCATTTCCCTAAAACCAAATTAGCTAATCAGCAATTGCTAATTAGCTAATTTTGGTTTCAAAGAAATAGTATCTTATTTCAATATTTCTGTAACCTGTCCGGCACCAACTGTACGGCCACCTTCACGAATCGCGAATTTCAATCCTTTTTCCATTGCGATCGGTTGAATCAATTTTACTGTAAGAGATGTATTATCACCAGGCATAACCATTTCAGTTCCTTCCGGTAATGTAACTTCTCCTGTAACGTCTGTGGTTCTGAAGTAGAACTGAGGACGATAGTTTTTAAAGAATGGAGTATGACGTCCGCCTTCTTCTTTGCTCAATACGTATACTTCCCCTTTAAATTCTGTATGCGGAGTAATTGAACCTGGCTTGCAAAGAACCATACCACGACGGATTTGAGTTTTCTCAATACCACGTAATAGAAGACCTGCGTTATCACCAGCTTCACCTTGATCCAATAATTTCTTAAACATTTCAACACCTGTAACAGTTGATGTTAATGGTTTTTCCATTAGACCAACGATTTCAATTCCTTCACCAACTTTGATACGACCTCTTTCGATACGACCTGTAGCTACTGTACCACGACCTGTGATAGAGAAAACGTCCTCTATCGACATAAGGAATGGTTGATCAACCGGACGTGGAGGTAATGGAATATAGCTATCAACTGCATCCATTAATTCGCCGATTTTTTCTGACCATTTTTCATCACCAGCCAATGCTCCTGTAGCAGAACCCTGGATGATTGGAGTGTTATCGCCATCGAAACCGTAAGAAGATAACAATTCGCGGATTTCCATTTCTACTAGTTCAAGTAGTTCAGGATCATCCACCAAATCTACTTTATTCATAAAAACAACGATCTGAGGAACGCCAACCTGACGGGCCAACAAGATGTGTTCTTTTGTTTGAGGCATAGGGCCATCAGTTGCAGCAACTACCAATATTGCACCATCCATTTGCGCAGCACCAGTGATCATGTTTTTTACATAATCCGCGTGACCTGGACAATCAACGTGTGCATAGTGACGAGCAACCGTTGCGTATTCTACGTGTGAAGTATTAATTGTGATACCTCTTTCTTTTTCCTCTGGAGCAACGTCAATATCTGCATAATTTTTTTTCTCCGCCAAACCCTTCTTAGACAAAAAATCGGATATAGCGGCTGTTAGGGTTGTTTTACCATGATCCACGTGGCCGATAGTACCTATGTTAACGTGGGGTTTATCCCTTTTAAAATTCTCTTTTGCCATTTTTACTGTTTTTAATTTGTGTGTTAAAAATTTTATTATCCACCTTTCGATGTTTAAATTTTGAGCGGAAGACGAGCCTCGAACTCGCGACCTATAGCTTGGAAGGCTATCGCTCTACCAATTGAGCTACTTCCGCTTAAATACTTTTTATTTTAATTAATAATTGTTTCTATAATTCTGTTCTTACCAAAATCACAAAGAGCTGTTGATGAGAATTGAACTCACGACCTCTTCCTTACCAAGGAAGTGCTCTACCCCTGAGCTACAACAGCTTGTAAAGAAGTCAGAAAATTCAATCTATAAACTTTCTTAATTAAACTATTTCAAAAAACTTTTTTCTTTTAAGAATTGAACTCAAAACCTTCCTGGTTACTATCGGCGTGTTCTACCCTTGTGCTATCCCGAACATTCGGGCAAAAGAAGTCAGAAAATTCAATCTATAAACTCTCTTAATTAAATTATTTCAAAAAACTTTTAAGTTTCCCAACCTGTGGGTGAACTCTTTTTCCTGATTGAGTCAAATTGTTCTTCCAACTTTCAAAAGAACAATTTGACTCAATCATTTCAAAAAACTAAGTGGGCAGAGTAGGTTTCGAACCTACGTACTCGTGAGAGAGCAGATTTACAGTCTGCCGCCTTTAACCACTCGGCCATCTGCCCATGTTAATTTCTAACTTAAAATATTTCTTCTCAGATCTGGTGATTTGAAAGAATCCATATGTCAAAAATCAATTTAATTCTAAAAATCAAAGAGCCAGTGGAGGGATTCGAACCCCCGACCAGCTGATTACAAATCAGCTGCTCTGGCCAACTGAGCTACACTGGCACTTAATTACTCCAACATCTTTCCAGGAACTTTTACCAAAAAATAACCACAGGGTTTTTTTTCGGAAGGCAAAGGTAATGGAAAAACTTTAATGGAAAAACTTTGAAAAGAAATATTTCAAGGAATTTTCAAAATCGACCTATTTGCTTTGTTTAAGAACCAGTTTGAAGGCGCAAAGTAAATGAATATCTATTAAAAAACCCCTACAATTTATAGGGGTTTAGAAAAATAACAGAATATTGCCTTAGGCGGCTATTTTTTCCTTCTTTCTTTTTATCTGTGTAATGACTGAATCCAGCGCCACATCTATACTTTCTTCAAAAGATTTCGATGAATGTTTTACAAAAAAATTATTTTTCGGGATATGCACTTTAATCTCCGCAACTTTATCTTTCACCTTATGAGTTACATTTTCTAATTTTAGATACACATCTATTTTGGTTATGCGATCATTATACTGGACTAATTTAGAAAGCTTTTTTTCTATAAATGTTACCAGTTTTGAATCTGCGTCGAACCGTTGTGTTTGAATGTTTACGTTCATAATCCAGGTTAATTTAAAAATGATTAAAAAGTTTAAAAAGTAAATATCATTTCATACTAATTTTCTAAAATATACAATTATTACAAAATGGAAGGTACATTCATGAACGCATTTTTCCAAGGGATTCGTACAAAAATTCAATATTTTTTACGAGCGGGGATGCGCCTGCTTATGGACTTCTTTTAATTTCTCAATACTATTATGTGTATATATCTGTGTAGCAGCCAGACTGGAGTGTCCTAATAATTCTTTTATAGCATTTATTTGGGCTCCATTATTTGTTAAATGTGTAGCGAAAGTGTGCCGTAAAGTATGAGGGCTCCTTTTTTCGATGGTAGAAACTTCCTTTAAATACTTTTTAGACATATTATAAACATACTTTGGGTAGAGAATTTTGCCTTTTGAATTCACGAGCAAATACTCCCGGTTTTCGGTTCCAAAAAACTTTCGCTTTTCTATGATGTATTCAGAAATATGCCTGAGCAGCCGATTACTAACGGGAATAATTCTTTCCTTATTCCCTTTACCTTCCACTTTTAGAGTACCGGAGACAGGATCAACATTATTTTCCTTTAAAAAGATTAATTCACTTAAACGGACACCGGTCTGATATAATATTTCCAGGATTAAATAATCCAGGTGCCCTTCCCAACTCAATGGGAAATCAACTTTCTCAAATAAATTATCTGCTTCCTTCTCTTCAATATATGATGGAAGTTTTCTGCTCACTTTCAGGGAATGCACTGTTGAAACAGGACTACAAGTAATTGTTTCGGATCGGAGCTGGTATTTAAAAAAAGCTTTTAAGGAGGATATTTTCCGGTTGATTGTACGGGAAGATTCATTTTTTTCTTTTAATGAAGCAAGCCAGGTACGCACCATGGAGGAAGAAATTTCTGAAAGAGGAGTATCCGGATATTCCAATAAAATAAACATAAGAAAGAATTCCAGATCTGTTTTGTAAGCAATAACAGTATGAGCTGAATACCTTTTTTGATTGGAAAGATAGTTAAGAAATTCTTTAAGAGGATAAGCTTCAATTGGTGCCATAAAAAAACCGGTAGCTGTAAAGATAGGCTATCCGGTTATGAAAATCCTTATATAAAATGAATCTAAATTTCTATTTTACCGCTATCGATCTGCTGCTTGTACACGGCTTTCAATTTCTGCACTCTCTTTTTAATAGAGGGCTTTGTAAATGCCTGGCGCTCGCGCAATTGCAATAGAGTACGACTTTTTTCAAATTTCTTTTTGTACTTCTTAAGTGCTTTATCAATATTTTCGCAATCTTTTGAATCAATTATCAGCATATAAATATTCCTTTAATTTTTTTTTAGGAGTGCGAAGATAAGAGTTTTTATTACATTTAGCCACTTTTTGCAAATACAAATAAAAATATTTGCAAACTTTCACAAAAACCAGAAAAATGTTCACAGGAATTATTGAGGAATTAGGTAAAATAGAGAAAATATCGGTGAATGAAGGCAACCGAAGTTTCTATATAAAAAGTACGCTTACCCATCAATTAAAGGTAGATGAAAGTGTTAGTCATAATGGAATTTGTCTTACAATAGAGGAGATCACAGGAGATATTTACCGGGTAACCGCCGTGAAAGAAACTTTATCCAAAACCAACTCATTGCTTTGGAAACCGGATGATTTCATTAATCTTGAAAGGGCTATGAAAATGAATGGGCGCCTGGATGGGCACATGGTACAGGGTCATGTGGATGATACTGCTCAATGTATTGAGGTAAAAGATGAGAAAGGAAGTAAAGAATTCACTTTCCGGTACCGGGAATCTTTTGCTCCATTGATTATAGAAAAAGGATCAACCTGTATAAACGGGGTCAGCCTCACCGTTTTTAACCTCAAAGAAAATACATTTAAAGTAACCATCATTCCGTATACGATGGAGCATACAAATTTTAAAACACTCAAAAAGAATGATATTGTAAATATAGAATTTGATATTCTGGGTAAATATGTACAACGAATTCTGGATCTAAAAAAATAATTACTCCCAATTCTACGCCTTGAAAGTACGTAATTCACCAAATCAGCGGGGAATCCTATTTGATCCTGAATTGTAATTCTTTGACAAAAATTACCTGTTTCCTAGAACCTGGTTCACTTTCCCACCGGGAGACTTCCCCGGCCCAAAAATAACCTTAGTCGTTTCAGCTTTTACATAACTCAGTAAAATACCACTAACAGCCAATAATCCGATTATTAAAAAGCCGGCAAAAAATCCAATAGTGCCGAATATAACGGGAGATTTATGCTGGATATAATAGGGAGGCTCCGGCCTGTCCAGCACTTTTATTACTGGTGTAGATTTCTGCAATTTATACGCTGCATTTTGTTGATTTGCAACCGCAGTTGCATATTGGCTTCTGATCATTTGCTTGTCTGCAATTAAATTCTCTGTAGGCACTCTGAATTCCAGTTTACTTGTATTGGTAAACATGGTTCTTTTATCCATTTCTATAAGTTGCTTATCCTTTGAATTCATTACACTCCTGAGGGAATCCACTTTGCCTGTTGCAAATTCAAAATCTCTTTTGGCCTTTTCTCTTTTCAGATCAATATAAAACAAGGATATTTTATCGATAAAACCATAACTGATGATCCGGACCAAATCCTCTGTACGTCCGGTATAGGACAAAACAAAACTGTTATTCTTATTTATGGTTGCTGTTAACCGGTCTTTCAGTATACGTCCTGCCCAGGTTATCCGGTTATATTCGTTGGTAGGCATTTCTGTTTCGGGTTCCAATATTCCCCGGTGTTCGTTTATTTCTTCTACGAGCAGTTCCGCAATTGTTTTATTTCCTTTTTCAGGAACTTTTATCGCAGCCACCTCTTCCCGTGTAGTACGACTTTGGGCAAGTTCAATAATATTAATAGATGCATCGTCACTAAAGCTCTTGGAACTCTCATTTGTACCCATGAGGGCACTTAATACGGAGGATGTACTGTTATCAGCTCCACTGGTAAGGGGAAAAATAGTTGCAGTAGATGTAAACGTAACAGGTTTTTGCAAAGCATAATAAATAAGTATGCCTGCACCAATAATGCCTGCGGCAAGTATAAAAAACCATGTTTTCTTTAATCGAAGAAAAAGCGCAGCTGTTAATTCTTGTGAGGTCATTTTATTATTTTGCTTTGGTTAATAGAAAAGCAACGAATATAGGCAGTGAAGTTACAAGGACCTGTACAGCAAAATTCCCAACACCTTTACCTTCGGGCCTTGTAGGTACCACCACAATACTTCCCGCTTCTACTTTGGGGTAAAAATGAAAAAATCCGAAGTTTTTAGTTTTCCTGCTTTTTCCACTTGCATAAGTTACATATATACGCCTTTTCCAGGGGCGGACTCCAAACCCTCCGGCCCGGTCAATGTAATAAAGCATGTCGGAATGATCTTTATCCACATACATTTTTAGCTGACTTTGCACAGCTCCTCTAATGGTAACAACGGGATTTATTTCAGGTACTACTATGATATCCCCTTCCTTCAATACGATATCGTATTTAGAGCCGGGGAATTTAAGTGCTTCCTTTAAATCGATTATAATAGGTTCTGCAGAATCAATTATAACACTATCGATAATCCTACCTGTCGAATCCTTAATATAATTGGCTTTATTGATTTTAGTGTCCATATTTCCAGCAAAAACAGAATCCTTTAGCCTGTAAAGCTTTGCACCATCGGGATTCGCATTTTCTTTAAGACCTCCTGCTCTCTGAAGAAAAGAGGACACTGTTTCCTGTTCAATTAATTTTGGATACTTACCCGGATAAAGAATCTCTCCTTTCAGCGTGACATTTTGCTGCAATTTAAAATTCGGATTTTTACGTACAAAGACCTGGTCGTAAGGTCTGATCTTAACGTTTTCTGTGACTGAATCCAGCGCTAAATTCTGACTTACGGCATAGGTTCGCGTAATATTCTTCGTAGGCTTTAAACCTCTTTGTGAGGAATCAATATCTACTATACTGGACACGATGATACTTCCGAATTCAGCCGATGGCTTTAACCCATTAGCAAAGAAAAGAAGGTCTTTCAGAGTCATGCCTCCATACCGGTTAAAGCTACCGGGATTGCGCACCTCTCCTTCTATTCGGATCGTTTGCTTGTCACTGAATTGATTTTTATTAAATACCTCAATAACATCATTTGGTTCTATTAAAATGTTTTGTTTACTATTTAGATCTTTATTAAAATCGCTTAAGGTTACATCTATTTTATCAGATTTTAAATTTGTTGAATCACCAGCTCCTTTATAGACATAAGCCCGGTCAAGAAATGAGTTAGGAGTAATACCTCCTGCCCTGTTGATCAAATCAAACAATCTGTCCCCCGGTCTTACTTCATACACATTTGGGTATGCTACCTCTCCCCGTATGATCACTTTATTTTTCAATCCCGGATTTATAAAGTTCACAATAACCATATCTCCATCATATAATGGTTCATCAGTAACATGGCCTTGTGCTTTTAAACCTAATGCATTAAAATTGACTGTTTTTATGATTTGTTTTTCCTCAAAATTCCGGATAATGGAACCACCGGAAGAATACGCATCGGACGTGAAGCCTCCGGCAAATTTCATCAGATCCAATACTCCTTCATTCTTTTTTAATTGGTAATACATGGGTCTTTTAAACTGTCCGCTCGCCAAAACTTTTTTGTCATAAAATGGAACAATTATAAAATCATTATTTTCCAGGTAAAGATGCTTCCCGTAATCACCCGTGTTCAAATATTTATATACATCTACAGTATCGATCACTTTTCCATTCCGGGAAATTAATATTGAACGTAAATTTCCAAATTCTGTAACGCCCCCCGCAAGAGCGATCACGTTGAGTGCATTGGTAAATGCGGAAACGACTATCGGGCCAGGGCTTTCTACATTTCCTGAAGCCTGTACAACGATGGAACGGGGTTGTCCAAGAGTAATGGAGATATTTGTGGATGAAGGAATGACCCTTCTGAAGCGGTCAAAAATGATGGATCTTGCATTTGCGAAAGTTAAACCCTGAACGGTTATTTTGCCCAAACCCTGAGGGAAAATAGAGCCATCCCTCGCTACAATATAATCCTGTTCAAAATCTGCCCCTCCCCAAAGTGAAACAACAATATGGTCACCTACTCCAATCGGATAATCTTCCGGTGGGGTGGAAAGGGCTGTTAGTTCTACAATTTGCCGGGCATGAAATAAATCAGCTCCATATGTCTCTCTTGGATCAAAAACCTTTTTCTTGAAATCATCCTTTTGTGTACTGTCTTTTGAAATTTGATCTCTTGTTAATTCAGTTAAACCCTTATGTATATCCTCGCCGGGTTTCCTGTTTTGTTGCCTTTGATTAAAATCTTTTAAATAAGATTGCAATTCAGCAGGGGAAGCATTTTTTAAAGCATTCGGATCTATAGGTATATCGGGTAACTCTGTAACAACCTGTGCCTGTAAATTTTTTGAAGAAAACAATAAACTTATTCCCAGGAATGCCAGAAGAATAAAAAATCTTTTAATTGCAAAAACAGTTCTGATAAAATTCATTAGAATAAGATTATTACATATAATTTATTAAAACGTTCAAATATACCAATTTATTTTAGTGGCTTTATTAGTGCTGCATTGAATTGCGACCATATTTCCTCCACAATTTCTGCCGCTGGTTTTATTTGCCGAATCAATGCACTGACCTGGCCTATTTCTAATTCCCCCTCCGTCAAATCTCCTTCAAACATACCTTTTTTTGCTCGGCCTCTGCCCAGAATATTTTGAAGTTCCTGAACAGAAGCACCCTTTTTATACGATTCAACAATCTGATCATAAAACGAATTCTTCAGTAATCTGACCGGGGTAATTTCCTTTAGCGTTAAAACAGTATCTCCTTCGTTAGAATTTATAACCGCGTTTTTAAAATCAGGATGGGAAGAAGCCTCTTCTGAAGTTACGAACCTCGATCCAATCTGTACTCCATCAGCTCCTAAAACCATTGCTGAAAGCATTTGTCTTCCAGTGGCAATTCCGCCCGCCGCAATTACCGGAATAGAAACCGCCTCACTTACTAATGGTATCAAAACCATTGTTGTTGTTTCTTCTCTTCCATTATGTCCACCCGCTTCAAAACCTTCTGCAATAACTGCATCGCAACCGGCACTTTCTGCTTTTAGTGCAAAGCGACTGCTGCTGACCACATGGATCACTTTAATACCTTCTTTCTTGAATGCTGATGTAAATTTTGCCGGATTGCCTGCGGAAGTGATTACAACCTCTACTTTATGTTTGAGTAATGTTTCTACATGTTGATCTATATCTATGTATAAAAGAGGAAGATTTACAGCAAAGGGTTTGGAGGTGGCATCTTTACATTTTTTTATGTGATGGTCCAATACATCGGGATACATGCTTCCTGCACCAATAACTCCGAGGGCACCTGCATTAGATACGGCAGAGGCAAGACGCCAGCCACTAGTCCAAATCATACCGGCCTGAATAATCGGCAGTTCTACATTTAGAAGCTGAGTTAGTTTATTGTTTTTCAATGGGGTTAAATTGTTTAACTATTAAACTATTTCATCATTTTACCTCCTGCTTAAATCACTCAGCATTCAAGTAATTCAATAATTCTATTCATTTATTCTATCCCAGGTCAATCTCTGTATTGTCGCCAATATTTAATGACCGGGTTTCGCCAATAATTTCAGTATCGTTCCCGATGAGAGAATCATCCAGCACTACATCATATAATTTAGAAAATGAACCAATAATAGAAGCCTTAATTATGGATGAATGTACGATGGTATTTTCGCCTACCGCTACATGTGGACCGATAATTGAATTTTTAATATCACACCCTTCAGCAATACTCACGGGGGGAATAAAAATAGTATTCTCAAATTTATTCGATTCGGAAATGACTCCGCCAAACTTTTCCAGCAAAATAGCATTTGACTCCAAAAGAGTTTTCTTCCTACCGCAATCAAACCAGTTTTCCACTTTCAGTTCTTTGAAAATAGTTCCATTCTCAATCATGCACTCGAGGGCGTCTGTGAGGTTATATTCATCATGACTTTTAATATCATTATCAATAATCTTTGAAAGACATTCAAATAGTAACGCTGTTTCTTTTATTCTGTACAAACCAACCAGCGCCATATTTGATTTAGGAATAGAAGGCTTTTCCACCACTTTGGTAATAAATCCTTTCGTATCTATTTCTGCAATTCCGAAACTGCGAGGATCATCTACTTTCTTGACGCCAAGCATTGAATACTCAGATGCAAGCATCTGATCAATCTTGTATTCACAGATTGTATCGCCCAATACTATAAAAACTTCATCATCACCTACAATATCTTTCGCAAGTTTCACTGCGTGCGCAGTTCCTTTCCGTTCGTTTTGAAAAATAAAGTGACAGGTCAATTGTGGATATTTTGCTTTGATGTAATCCTGTATCTTTTCTCCAAGATATCCTACTATAAAAACAAATTCATTAATACCTGCTTCGTGTAGTTGATCTACATTGATACTTAAAATGGTTTGTCCGGCCAAAGGAATCAACGCTTTTGGTTGTGTGTATGTATGTGGACGCAATTTAGTACCGGCGCCGGCTACAGGAATAATGGCCTTCATGGAATGTTTGTTTATATCAAATCCTTTAAAAAAGGGAAGTGAATATAGTGAATGTTTTTCTTTTTTTTGCAAAGGTATGGGTGGAAAAGGGTCTTTGAACTATAAGTGGAAAATTGTACGGATAAATTACCGGATGATCGCAATAGGATTTAATGGCGCATAAAGCACACTCAGAACTAAAAATAAAGCGCTGATTACAAAACTTCTAACTGAGGGCTAGAAACCAGTATTGTCCGGATAAAATATATACATGAAAGAAAGCTTGTAATTTTTTAATTCCAGATATTTTTTAAATAAAAATAATCTGATTTAAAATATGGTTAGGATTGGTTTATAATATTCTAACTTATAGCTCCGTAGGAGCGCCATGTTAGTAGCAACAAATATTAAAGTCCTAAGGCGCAAGCTCCATAGGGAAATATTGAATTGGATATTTATGAAGAGCCGTTACAAATCTTTGATAGCCAACCAGAGTTTCATCTATTGTAAAATTTACATCGAAAATGAGATTCGCTACAACTCTATTATAACTGCTTGAATGCTGAAAATCTTTGAAATCAATTATGGCGACAATAATTTTTGGTTATTTGGCTAATACGCTATTCCAGATAAAATTGAATTTGTTGCTGCCCATTATTAAGGCGGATTACAGATCCGCAATATATTAATCTATTTGAACTAAACATTTGTTATCAGCATTATACCAGCCCGGTTTGGATTAAATAATCAGGTTAAATAGTTTAATATTTCGCTCTTATGGAGCTTTCTGTAAGCAATTCCTATAAGATTTTACTTCTACTTACATAAATCTCCTATGGAGCTGGCTGAAAAATACTTGCTATTGACCAACAAAAAGCACCCTGCCAAATACCTGTCATTTCTACTAACATCATTTTAGCTTGCAGGTTTTTTCAAAAAGATCCCTCAGAAGAATTTTTATACTAATTTTTAGTCGGACAATAATGACACCAAACTCCGAAGTGCGGCCCCGGAACAATGTCCCAATATTCAAGAATGAATTTATAGTCTTATTAAGTTTTTGTACGTTTGCGCAAACACAAAAAATTATGCAAAAAGATACGTTGGTTTTTGACCTTATTAATAAAGAATTACACCGTCAGCGTGAGGGAATTGAATTGATCGCTTCGGAAAACTTTACTTCTTCAGGAGTTATGCAGGCAATGGGGAGCGTGTTGACTAATAAATATGCAGAAGGATATCCGGGAAAAAGGTATTATGGTGGGTGCGAAATTGTAGACCAGGTGGAACAATTAGCTATAGATAGGTTAAAGGAAATTTTTAATTGCGAATACGCGAATGTACAACCTCACAGCGGAGCTCAGGCAAACGCGGCACTCATGCTGGCAGTTTTAAATACCGGTGATAAAATATTAGGTCTTGATCTAAGTATGGGCGGACATCTTACACACGGTTCACCGGTGAATTTTTCGGGAAAATTGTATGATGCTCATTTTTACACTGTAAAAAAAGATACCGGTTTAGTAGATTATGAAATGCTGGAACAAAAAGCACGGGAAGTAAAACCTAAAATGATCATTGTAGGTGCCAGTGCTTATAGCCGTGATTGGGATTATGCAAGGGTGAGAAAAGTAGCCGATGAAATTGGCGCATTTGTATTTTGCGACATGGCGCATCCGGCAGGTTTCATTGCGAAAGGATTATTGAACTCCCCTTTTGAGCATTGTCATTTCGTAACATCCACTACGCACAAAACACTTCGTGGCCCCCGTGGAGGAATTATTTTAATGAAAAAGGATTTTGAAAATCCATTTGGTTTAAAAACTCCAAAAGGAGAAATCCGTATGATGAGTCACGTAATTGATATGGGCGTTTTTCCCGGAACGCAAGGCGGCCCGTTAGAACATGTCATTGCCGGTAAAGCAGTTGCTTTCGGAGAAATTCTTACAGATGATTTTACCGCATATGCCAAACAAATGCAGGTTAACGCCCAGGCAATGGCGAAATCTTTTGTAGAAAAAGGATATGATCTTATTAGCGGCGGCACAGACAATCACCTGATGCTGATTGATCTTAGAAATAAAAACCTGACCGGTAAAAAAGCACAGGAAACCCTGGACAGCGCCAGCATTACTTTGAATAAAAACGCGGTTCCTTATGACGATAAAAGCCCGTTTGTAACGTCCGGAATTCGTGTGGGTGTACCGGCAATAACGACGCGCGGTTTAAAAGAAAATGACATGAAGCAAGTGGTGGAATTCATCGATAAAATTTTGATGAATATCGATGACAAACAAATTATCCAGGGAGTAAAAGGAGAAGTTATAGAATTTATGAAACAATATCCTTTATATCCTGAACTTGGTTAAGAAACATATCATCTTATTTTTTTTAAAACGACATTTTAATTCAGGAAAGTTTATTTTCATAGATAAATAACCACCATGATACAACGCATACAAACACTTTGGATGATTCTGGCAGCCTTAGCTGTTTTCCTTACCATTCAATTTTCATTTTATAGCGGCACACTTGCCGTAGATAATACTTATCATACCATCACAGCAACCGATAATTTTTTATTGCTGATTTTAACCAGCGCATTGGGTACCGGAATTGTGATCAATATATTTTTATTTAAGCAACGGAGTATTCAATTCAGATTACTGATGGTAGCTATTTTATGGGAATGCCTGATTATTTATTTGTATTTCCGGCAGATAAGTAAGTTTTCCGCAGGAAATTTCAACCTTTGGGCAGCACTGCATTTGTTGATCATTCTATTTTTGATCTTCGCGGCAAAAGGTGTTTATAATGATTCCAGATTAATTAAAGAAAGTAATCGACTTAGATAATCACTTCATAAATAATAAAAAAAAGGGTTGTCCACTTTATAAAGTTGGCAACCCTTTTTCGATTATACAGCGACTATTGATTAATGACCAATAAAAGATTAAATTTGATTATAAAAGGAGGTTTCATATGCATACAATTGAAAGAAAAATTCATCTGATCGAAGAAGTGCTAAAAGCAGAAAATGATAACGTATTAGATGCATTAGAAAATGCACTAATTAACACAAAAAAGAAAAAGGATAATAAATTGAACATCAAAGATTTTGTTGGAGTGATCTCAAAAGGAGAAGCTGAACAATTAAAAAAAATAATTAAGGAAACGGCAGAAACTATTCATGAAAATGATTGGACATAAATATTTATTAGATAGCAATATTATTATCGAAATCTTTAAGGGCAATAATCTTTTTGCAGAAAAACTTAGCAAAGAAGAAATTTTATACATGCCCTGCATTGTATTAGGAGAATTATATACCGGCGTAAACAGAGTTCTGAATAAAACCAAACACCTAAAAATACTTACCGATTTTTTACAGCTTTGTACAGTTGATAATATCGATAGTACAATAGCAAATTATTATGGTGATACAATGGCTGCTTTACATAAAAAAGGAAAGTCTATTCCTACTAATGACGTTTGGATTGCATCGATTGCATTAGAAAATAATTTTACTTTGATCACCAACGATAAACATTTTAAGGATGTGCCAAATTTAAAAATGATTCATTGGCAAAAAGATTTAAACTTATAATCCTTATAAATACTTCCCTGTATAACTTTCCTTTACTTTTTTCAATCCTTCAGGCACGCCTGCATAAACAAGATTCCCTCCTAAATCCCCTGCTTCAGGACCAAGATCAATGACCCAGTCAGCAGATTTAATTACATCGGTATTGTGCTCTATCACGATAATGGAATGCCCTTGTTCGATAAGCGCATTAAAAGAGGTCAATAATTTTTTTATATCATGGAAGTGAAGACCGGTGGTTGGTTCATCAAAAATAAACAATAGGTTCCCCTGCCCTTTTCCTTTGCCAAGAAATGATGCTAGTTTTACCCTTTGCGCTTCACCGCCGGATAATGTACCGGACGATTGTCCAAGTTTGATATAGCCTAAACCCACATCACTCAGAGGTTGCAATTTCTTTGCAATCACCTCTCCTGAATCATCTTTCTTTTTTCCGGCAGATTGCCCGTTTTCAAAGAAAACAATTGCTTCATCCACACTCATTTCCAACACATCATAAATACTTTTCCCATTAAATTTAACCTCAAGGACTTCATCCTTAAACCGCTTCCCTCCGCATACATCACACAGCAGGTGTACATCTGCCAGAAACTGCATTTCCACTACCTGCTCCCCTTCTCCTTTACATGCATCACAACGACCACCATCCACGTTAAAGGAGAAATGTTTTGGTTGGTATCCACGAATTTTGCTGAGAGGTTGTTTACTATAGAAATCCCTGATCTCATCATAGGCTTTTATATAGGTTACCGGGTTACTTCTCGAAGATTTTCCAATGGGATTCTGGTCCACCATTTCAATTTGGGAGATTACATCCGTATCGCCTGATATACTTTTATGAAGACCGATTTTTTCTGCCACCTCACCCTTCATCTTTTTTAATGCAGGAGAAAGAATTTGTTTCACAAGGGTCGTTTTTCCACTTCCGCTCACACCGGAAACAACACACAAAACATTCAGGGGAAAAACGACATCAATATTCTTTAAATTATTCTGCCTCGCTCCTTCCACTTTTATGGATCGGTTCCATTTACGTATATGTTTAGGCGGTTCAATTTTAAACTCCCCTTTCAGGTATTTCCCTGTAAGACTGTCCGGGTTTTTGATAATGGAATCATAATCGCCTTCAGCAATCACTTCTCCGCCGAGATGACTGGCTAAAGGTCCCATATCAATAATATGATCTGCTTTACGCATCATCATTTCATCATGTTCCACTACTATAACTGTATTGCCCAGAGATTGAAGATTTCTTAAAACTCCGATCAGGTTTTCTGTATCCCTGGAGTGTAAACCAATAGAAGGCTCATCCAGGATATAAAGAGAATCCGTCAGGTTACTACCCAGGCTGCGCGTTAACTGAATTCTTTGGCTTTCCCCTCCACTAAGACTGTTTGCCAACCTGTTTAAAGTCAGATACCCCAACCCTACCTCCACGAGCACAGCCAGTCTTGTATGTATTTCTATGAGAATTCTTTTAGCAACCTCCTGATCAAATTCTGATAGTTCTATTTCTTTAAACCATTTTTGAAGATCTTTCACCGGCAAATCTCCCAACTGACCAATATTGTGACCGGCCACTTTTACATACAATGCCTCCTTTCTAAGCCTGGATCCATGGCATTCCGGGCATGTAGTTCTTCCACGGAAACGGCTAAGTAAAACGCGGTATTGGATTTTGTACAGATTCTGTTCCACCTCTTTAAAAAACTCATCTAAACCGCCAAAATATTCATTCCCGGTCCATAGTAAATTATATTGAGCTGATGTAAGATCAATAATTGGTTTATGAATAGGAAAATCGAAACGGCCGGCCGCTTTAATAAGTCTTTCTTTCCATTGGCCCAGTTTTTCTCCCCGCCAGGGAGCAATGGCGTTTTCATAAACACTCAGTGATTTATCCGGGATAACAAGATCCGCATCTATTCCTAATACCAGTGAAAAGCCACCGCAAACCGGGCATGCGCCATAAGGATTATTAAATGAAAATAAATTGGGAACCGGTTCTTCAAACCGCAGTCCATCCAGTTCAAATTTATTTGAAAAATGAAGTTTTTTGCTATCGTTAATGACCAGTAGTAATTCTCCTTCGCCTTCGTAAAAAGAAGTACTAACGGAGTCGGATATCCGATGAATATCATCTTCATCAAAATCTTTAACCACAAGCCTGTCCACAAGCACATAGGATGTGCGATGTTCCAGGTAGGAATCCAGATTTTCCATCTCCTGCAAATCTTCAATACGGAGAACCTCTATTTCCACGCCTTTAACGGACCCGGACGTTGCCGCTAACCGGGAGAACCCTTTTTGCATCAGAATATTTAATTCCTCTTTTACATCACGGTTTGCTGATTTTTTAAAATCTACCAGCATCAACACTTTATCTCCCTTCTCTAACTGATTAATGGCTTTCACAACATCTTCTACGTCATCTTTTTTTACCTCTCTTCCGGATACAGGTGAAATCGTTTTACCGATCCTGGCAAAGAGCAATCTTAAATAATCATAGATCTCCGTCATACTACCTACAGTAGAACGGGGAGTTTTTGTGGTTACTTTTTGTTCGATGGCTATAGCCGGACAAAGACCTTTGATATAATCTACATCAGGTTTATTCATACGTGCCATAAATTGTCGGGCATATGCACTCATACTTTCAGCATATCTTCTTTGGCCTTCGGCAAATAAGGTATCTATTGTTAGCGATGATTTTCCTGAGCCTGAAACGCCTGTAACCACAATAAATTTATTGCGGGGAATTTCAACGTCAATATTCTTAAGATTGTGTACACGCGCACCTTTGATGAAGATATTATTTGAAACTTCTTTCTTGGAGGCGGATTTTTTTTTGGTGGTTGTAGTGCTATTGGTCATGAAGAAGCAAAAATAACAAATAGTAAATTTACGGAAACATTAAGAACGTGGTATTGCCCTATTTTCTAATGTTTTACAAAATAATTAGCAAATCTCTTTGCTACATTAAAAACATTGACCATCTTAGCATTCTAATTTTTCTGAAAGAGTGGAGAACATAATAACCAAAACCGGGCCAAAATTTTAAACTGCTACTTTCTATTTAATTGGACTTACACAATATCCTAAATCAAAAACAGTAACGTTTATGAAAACCATGAACCCTTTGCAGGATCATCAATTGATCCAAATGTTTATCGACGGCAATTCTGAAGCTTTATCCAGCCTTATTGACCGTTACAAAGACAAAATTTTCACATCCATTTTCTTATTAGTTAAAGACAAATATCTTGCTGAAGATATTTTCCAGGACACTTTTATTAAGGTAATTGACACCTTAAACAGCGGACGCTATACAGACGAAGGAAAATTCTTACCCTGGGTAATGCGCATTGGCCATAACTTATGCGTAGATCATTTCCGCAAGGTTAAGCGTACACCGGCAATTAAAACCAGTGACGATCATGACATTTTTGAAGTGCTTAATTTTTCTGAACCAGGTGTAGATGAAAAATTGATGCAGGGGCAAAGCCACCAAAGAGTTAGTAAAATGCTCGACATGCTTCCTGAAGATCAGAAAGAAGTCATTGTGATGAGGCATTATGCAGAACTGAGCTTTAAAGAGATTGCTAAATTGACAGATTGCAGCATCAACACAGCTCTTGGACGGATGCGTTACGGCCTGATCAATTTAAGAAAGATGATGATCGAAAAGCAGATCGCACTTTAAAAAAGACTTATTTTTTGAACTATATACTAACCCTTTTAATGGAATCATTGAAAGGGTTTTTTTATTTGCTATCGGGATGCCCGGGAAGTCCGGATGGTTAAATTGTTACGTATCTATATGGCTCAGGACCGAAATCAACAATAACCATCTCAACAAAAAATCATTAAACTTTTTGAAGCCTTTTCCAATTATTGTTTGTCCCCTTCATCCACCACAGGAAAACGCGCAGGCGTCAATAACAAAAAAGCAAGTGTCAGGAAAGCAACAATTGTCATCCCGAAATAAACAGACTTTGTTGCATAAAAAAAAGATTCGCGTAAATACAATTGGACAGCTCCGGATGCTTCATGAGACTGAAGTGTTTCGATCACTTTATTTACGCCGGGAAGTTTTCCCTGAAGGGAGGATGGAGCTTCGGATAATTTTGTCGTTAGTGCAGTATTAAAAACAGTTGCAAATATTGCGGCCCCAATGCTTTGGCCTAAATATCTTGAAAACATATTCGCACCGGTGACAACTCCGCGCTTGTTCCATGGAACAATAGATTGCACACCCACTAAAACAGGCGTGGACATTAATCCAAACCCGGCACCTAAGAGCATTTGCAAAGAAACCAATATCCATACAGGGCCCGGAAACGGAAGAAATAAAAATGAAGCAATAGCGATTATAGCGATTGAGATACCAAACAGGGCGGTGTTTCTAAATCCGATACGAAGATAAAGTCTTCCGGATAAGGATGAAGAGAGAGGCCAGGTAAGACTCATGCTGGCTAAAACAAACCCAGCGGCAATGGCTCCCAATCCTGTAACCGATTGAGCAAAAACAGGAAGAAACATATTGGTTCCCATCATGACGATACCCATGCCGACCATAGCCAGGTTTGATCCCAGGAGCACCCTGTTTTTCCAAACCCAACCAGGCATAATTGGTTCAGGAGATTTTTTCTCCGTCCTGATCGTTAATATAATCATGATGATAGCAAGGAGAATAATAAACAATGTATTCCAGGAAAGCCATGGCCATGATTGACCGCCTTGCAGCAATCCAAACATGATAACTGTGCCGGAGATCAACATAAGCGCTGCACCTTTGAAATCTATTTTATGGCGGATATGGGGCTTTTTTTCATGTAAGAAAATAACGATCAACGCAATTGAAACAGCACCAATTGGAAGATTTATCAAAAAAATCCATCTCCAGGAAGCATACTCCGCAAAAGCTCCACCTAATGAAGGACCAAGAATAGCGGCCATTCCCCAAACACTGGAAAGCCATCCCTGAATTTTTGCACGCTCTTTTATAGAATAGATATCACCAGCAAGGGTGTTTACAGTGGCCATAATACCTCCTGCGCCTAATGCTTGCAAGCCTCTGAAAAAAATAAGCGAATGCATATTCCAGGCTGCGGCACAACTTGCGGATCCAATTAAAAAGATGATTGTACCGGTAATCAGAATTGGTTTCCGGCCATAAATATCCGCCAGTTTACCGTAAACAGGGATTGTAATGGTTTGAATGAGTAAATAAATTGAAAATACCCAACTGAATAAAGAAAAACCGCCTAGATCACCAACAATCTGGGGGATAGCCGTGGATACAATCGTTGCATCCATGGCTGCCAGCATCATAGTAAACATAAGCGCTGCGAGGATCCACCCCCGGCGCATATTATTATCGGGCACGGTCGTTTCGGAATGCATGCGAATGATTTCTAAATGCCGGAAAACTTATTGAAATTGATTTCTATAAAGCTTTTATAACCGTCATTACATTAGTGTAAGAATGAAAAGGATGTGTTCAATTTACATTCAGTAACTCATCAAAAATTTTCCTTCCGGCTATATTTCCAAGATGGTAAGAACTGGCTCTTTCAGGATGAGGCATCATTCCAAATATATTCCTTTCTTTATTACAGATTCCGGCTATCCCGTTCAGAGAGCCATTTGGAGCATGGTCATCATGTACATTTCCATCTTCATTGCAATAGCGATAAATAATTTGATTATTTTTTTCAAGTTCTTCGAGACCTTCTTCTCCTATATAATATCTTCCTTCCCCATGAGCTATTGGAATTTGATGCACCTGGTGGTCGTTATTTTCTTCGCCTGTTATGAATACATTTTTACAAATAAATTTTGTATTTGCATTTTGAAGTAATACTCCTGGTAAAAGTCCACTCTCACAAAGGATCTGAAAACCATTGCAGACGCCTAAAACCCTTCCTCCTTCGTTTGCAAAATCAATGACACTTTGCATCATTGGACTAAAACGGGCAATAGCACCACAACGCAAATAATCTCCGTAACTGAATCCGCCGGGAAGTACGATACAATCCTCTTTCGTGAACATAGACAAATCTTTATCTTTATGCCACAAAGAAATCACTTCCTGATTCATTTCATTTCGCAATGCATGAATCATATCCCTATCACAATTTGAACCAGGGAAAACTACTACACCAAATTTCATGTGTCTATTTTTTATTGTTTTAATTTGTCACATG